>CANQTT010000006.1 GCA_947626855.1 uncultured Bacilli bacterium | reverse complement strand
ATAAAGCGTTCTTACTCTTTCATTATACTACATATTTTTATAAAAGAAAAGACCATTGACTTTGTCAACAGTCTGAGGATAATGTTTTATCCTCTATTTTAGTCGTTCTAATCGCTCGATAACTAATTGATATTTATCAAATCGTTTTTCTACTTTTCCTGTAACTAACAAGATAGCACCTTTTTCAAGATTCGAATATTTAGAATAAAGATTAGGAAATAGAGTAAGGTCAATGGTAGATACCTCATCACTTCCCACTAAAAAAGCCATTTTTTGTCCATTCTTCGTCGTAATCTCTTTTATTTTATCTACATAGACAATGGTTTGAATCCGCTTATCAAAATGATTTGGTAAAGAGGAAAGCGAAATAGAATTTTGATAACGAGCTTTCCACTCCGTAATCGGATGTTCACTTAAGTAAAGACCAAATAACTCTAACTCTTTTTCCATAATTTCTTTGGTACTATATTCTTCATAAAAGGTAATTTCTGGTTTTAAGACAAATTCTTCTTCCAAATCTTTCCGTAATTCCCCATAGTTCATGATTGCATCTAAATTTTGATAAACCGTTTTACGATTCCAGCCAAATTCTAAAAAAGCTCCTGCATCATTCAATGACTCCACTACTTTGCGATTAACACTTTTTCCGTAACATCTTTTCATAAAATCATATAAGTCTAAAAAAGGTCCTTTTGCTCGTTCTTCTAAAATTATTTTCGTAGCCGTAAGTCCTACATTTTTGATATTTACAAGAGGATAACGAATTCCTTTTTCTTCCATCTTATATTTTTCTTCACTTTTATTAATATCAGGTTTTAAAATATCAATCTGATTTTTATGACATTCATAAAAATATTTTTTTAATTTACTACTATCATTCATATCAATTGATAAAAGATTAGCAATAAATATTTTAGGATAGTAAGCCTTTAAATAAGCCATTTTCGTAGATACCATAGAATAACCAACAGAATGGGATTTATTAAATCCATATTCAGCAAATTTAAGCATGGATTGATATACCTTTTTGACAACTGCTTCTGAATATCCCTTTTGAATAGCCCTTTTCGTAAACTTCTCTTCTTCTTGGAGAAGTAAGTCTTTTTTCTTTTTACTCATTGCTTTTCTTAAAATATCGGCTTCTCCTAGTGTATAATCAGCCATTACATGGGCAATCTGCATAATCTGTTCCTGATAAATCATAATTCCATACGTAGAACTTAGAATCGGAATCAAAGAAGCATCCAAATATTCCACCTTCTCCTCTTTTTGCTTTCTACGAATGTAAGTAGGAATATTTTTCATAGGTCCTGGGCGGAACAAAGCAATAGCAGCACAGATATCATCAAAACTATTCGCTTTTAATTGGGTTAAAAATTGAATCATTCCCTCTGATTCAAATTGAAAAATACCTAAAGTATTTCCTGTTTCAAACAGTTTTAATGCCTTTGGATCTTGATAAGGAATTTGATCAAAAGTTAAATTTAAGTGATACGTATCATTGATAGAATCTATCATATTATGAATGATTGTCAAATATTTAATCGCTAGAAAATCCATCTTTAGAAGGCCAATCTGTTCTAAGTACTGCATATCATAACCACTCGTATAAAAACTTTGATGAGATTTATCTAGAGGAATTACCGTATCTAAGTCCACTTTAGACATAACAATACCAGCAGCATGAATACTAGTATGTCTTTTCAATCCTTCAAATACGCGAGCAATTTGATAAATATTCTTTAAAGAATCATGTCTTTCTAAATACAATTTGACTTTTGGATTTTCTAAATTTTCAGAAAGAGTCTGTCTAGAATCAATCAATTTACATAATCCATCTATCAAAGAAAGATCCAAGTCCGCTGCTCTTCCTACATCCCGAAGGGCTTGTTTCGCACCCATCGTACCAAAAGTAATAATGGGTGCAACTTTTTTAATTCCATATTTTTCCATACAGTAAGAAATCATTTCTTCTCTCTTCGTATGTTCAAAATCTATATCAATATCGGGCATTGAAACTCGCTCTGGATTTAGAAAGCGTTCAAACAACAAATCATATTTTAAAGGATCAATATCCGTAATATGAAGCAAATAACTAACTAGAGAGCCTACCGCACTTCCCCTTCCTGGTCCTACAATAATCTGATGCATTTTAGCATATTTTACATAGTCATGAACGATTAAAAAGTAATCACAAAAGCCCATTTTTTGAATAACATCTAATTCATGTTTTAATCTCTCTTGATATTTACTACCAACAGTATTTCCAAACCGCTCTCTTAGTCCTTCAATACATTTCTTTTTTAAATAGGTATAACTATCTGTCCCCTCTTCATTTTGATAAATAGGCATTAAATCTTGATGCATAGGAATGTCTAATGTGCAGAGTTCTCTAAATTCATCGATATAAGGAGAACTATCTAATACCTCTTCTTCCAGTTTTAAATAATTGTCTAATCGATTACTTGGAACCTCAGAAATTGTGCATCCTTTTCGCATGGCATCTAAATATTTGACAAACTTACTTTCTTCTTTCGTTAAATAGATTGTTTCCTTCATATAGATATAAGGTGGCTCTAATTCCTGTTTTTCTTGTTCATTCTTATAAGTTCTAAATACGTATTCATAGAATCCTCTAAAAGAAGAAAGTAAACTACCTGACTCATAAGGAAGTAAACAAATTAAATGGGCAGAATAATTTTTAAAATCTTCTAGATTTAATTCTTTTTCCGAAGATATTGTCGATAATTTTAAAAGATTTTGATAACCTTCATAATTTCTACTATAGAGAAGAAATTTTTGACCTTGATAAGAAAGTTCTAACCCAATATAAGGTTTTAATCCTTCTTTCTTACAGGCTACATAAAAATCCATTACCCCATACATTTTACTATCTGCTATTCCTAATTCCTTGATTCCCTTCTGTTTGGCAAAAGAGATAAGTGCAGGAACTGTAATAAGGGAATCCTGTAAAGAGTTATCTGTTTTTATATAGAGTGGAATGTATTTCATAAAATCCTCTCCTTTATTTTCATTCTATCATATTTTTTACGGAAAAGATACAAACGTTTGCTATAAATAAACAGTTCTGGAAAAGTAGATAAAATATTTGACTTTCCCAAGTAAATATGTTAAAATCGAAAGGCATAGGGAAAAATATTATACTTTGATAGGAGGAATAAAGATGGCTATAAAATTAACTGCTAGAAAACAACTTTCTGGTAATAGAAGATCTCATTCTTGTAGAGCAACCAAACATGCTCAACAAACCAATTTACAAATTATGACTCTAGCTGATGGAACAAAGATTCGTACCACTACTAGAGAAATGAGAACATTAAGAAAATTAAATAAAAAGCAAGAAGTTGCCTAAAAAAGTTGGAAAAAAATTCCAACTTTTTTCATGCCATTTGATGGGCAACTTGTCTTCTATCTTCTAAACTAGATATTTTTCGAAGATCTTCTGTCGTAAGTGGTTTTGCACTTAAAATAGATGGTTCTTGAGAAACAAATCGTTCAGAAACATCCTGTTGCATCATTCGAAGATCATTTCCTAAAGCTATTAGTTCCCCCATCAATACCTTTTTTCTAGCATTTCGACGAGATCTTGTGGCAATTTTTCCAGCATTTTTAGAAAAAGTGACAACTGCAGAACGTTTTTGTTGATCTTGTAAAACACCACGTTTGGATTCTAATCTTTCAATATCTACTTGTAGCTGTTCTTGATATCTAGCAGAGAAAAATCTTGCAAGTTCACTACTATATCTTCGTTCTTGGGATTTTCCAAGTCTTTTCTTTGTTTCAGCTATTTTTCCCATTGTCTGTTCAATCCTTCGATCAGTAGCTTTTTCTCCTAAAGATTGTTTCTGAACTTGAATAGCCTCTCTATAAGCTTCTAATTCCTTTTTCTCCAATAACAAAGCCGTTTTTTCAATTTTCATTCTAGTTTTCGTTCCGAACTGGACATCAGATTCCTCTAGTTGTTGTTCTTGTTCTTCTAATTCTGCAAGACTTTTTTCTATTTGTTCTAATCTTTCTTCAAGCGTTAAATTCTGAATGGCCTTATTAATTGTTCCCTTGCCTTGATAATCGACCTTGTTATATTTGTCAGCGAAGCTCATTTTTTCTTCAGAAAGAGCTTCATTTTCTGGAGGAGTTTCACCAGAAGGAGCGGCACCTTGAGTTCCATTTCCGCCACTTTTCTTTTCCGGAGAAGCATTTTCTTTATTCGGTGGCTCCTGAGATACTACTTCTGGAGCTTTTCTTTCTGCCTGAATAACTTCTTCCGGATTTTTCTTTTCTTTCTCTATTTTGTCTATGTGTTCATTCAACATCGCTCGAACTGGACTATCTTCTGATAAAGTAGAGATAATTTCTCGTACTTGTTTTGCTGTAAAATCGCCATTTAAAAGATGATTCACTGTGCCTTTTTGAACCACTATTAAAGAATTTGTTAAAGCCTGAGCGTACTCTTTTTCATCATGCAAGCCAAGAATCATAGAATCCAAATACGTTTTCTTATCTAATTTTCCTGGATCTCGATAATCCAAACAATCTTGATGAACCATAGAAGCCGAAGTAATGGCATTATTAACAGAAAGCATAACTTGTTCCCATATATCTTGGGGAATATGAAGATCATCCCGTTGCTTACGCAACCTTCTCTTTAACTTCTTTAACGCATTTAATCTTTCAGCACTTTTTTTCTCAATTTTATCTAGTTGATAGGAAGGGATTTCTGCTTCCTTATATTTTTGCATTCTCTCACCGAAAGATAAATACTCACTTTGGGTTTTCTGAAAGTTAGCTATATTTTTAAAAAAAGAAGTATAATCATTCAGATTCATTTGAAACACCTTCTACTTTTAGAATATTTTTTAAAATTTCTTCTACTAAATCCCACTCGGCATCATCCGTGATTGCTTCTAAAAAGAATACAGAATCCGTTTCTCTTAAAATAGATGCATATACACTTTCATCATCAATCAAATGATAAAAAACATATCGTTTTTGTGTTTCGTTATCTAATACAATATCAATGACATCAATTGTTTCTTCTTTTCCATTTGCATCCTTTACAACTAATCTATTTTCCATACAATCACTCCTATTATTAATAATATAATAAAACCTGGCAATGTGTCAATTTGAAAATTTTAAATTATCTCCTTTAGACAAACTATATACGCAAAAGAAAGTATGATATAATACTATCAATAAGGAAGTAGAAAACTATGAAAAAAGAAAAAAATTATTACTTAATCACTGCTTTGATAGCCTTTGGTCTTTTATTTTTTATCTATACGCAAATAGATGCCTTTCATAATACTTTTCTCATTAGTGATTCCTATTCCCAATATGCAGCTTTCTTTACCAAACTTAGAGATTTTTTACTGGGAAAAGGAAGTATCCTCTATTCTTTTCAAGGGGGATTAGGGAATAGTTTTTTAGGCACTTTTTTTTATTACTTATGTAGTCCTTTTAATATTCTCATCGTTTTTTTCAAAGACATAGGTCATTTTTTACTAGCTATTACAGCTATAAAACTAGTCTGTGCATCTTTAACAGCCTTATACTTTTTTCGGTATCATTTTAAAACAAAAAATCCGTTATATGCCATTACTTTCTCCCTTCTTTATTTGTTTATTAGTTTTACAACCCATTATTTTATCCATCCCATGTGGTTAGATAGTGTTCTAATTCTTCCCCTTCTTCTTGTTGGTATTGATAAATTTCTAAAAGAGAAAAAAATTCTTTTATATCTTTTTTCCCTTTTCTATGTCATCGTAACAAATTATTATTACGGCTATATGGCTTGTCTATTTAGCTTTTTCTATTTTTGTTATCAACTATTAAATCAATACTCCCTTAGAAAAGATATAAAAAAGATAGCAAAACAGGGAGTTTCCTTTCTAGGAATTACTCTATTAGGAATCTTATGCACTTCTTTTGCTCTATTTCCTGTATTAGAAGAAGTTTCTGGATATGCCAGAACCAATACCCAATTCATGAATGGCGAAACATTTATTTTTAAGGGAAATCCTATTTCTTTCATCAGTCGTTTTCTAGCAGGTAGTAACTCTGATATTGATTTTTTAAATGCAGATCAGTTCTACCTATACATGGGAGTTTTAGGAATTGTACTCATTCTTTTATACTACGCTAATGGACAGATTTCCAGAAAAGAAAAAGGATTAACAACCATTATGCTTCTCATCCTTTACTTATCTGTTTCCACGAATTATGGAAACTATGCATGGACAGCTTTTTCAAAACCACAATATTTTAATGGAAGGTTTCCCTTTTTCTTCAACTTATTCTTTTTAGGGATTGCTTTTAAATCCCTTGTTAATCTTTCCCATCTCTCCTTAAAAAGAATTGTTATTGCCTTTCTCATAGGAATTCTATATTTCATTCTCTTTGAATTTACAGAAAATAAAACTTTCCTCATGTATATCAATCTATCTTTGTTCTTGGTTTATTTCTTCCTTCTCTATCACTTAAATAGTAAGAGAATTTATGTTCCTTTTATCCTTGCTTCTTTTGCTATCATTGAAGTTTCTTTGAATGCTATTTATGATGTTTCTGAATATGGATTTACCGCTAAAGAAGAATATCAAGAACAAAATCTCTTATATCAATATACAGTGAAGACTATTGAAAACCAAGATCAAAGTCCTTTTTATAGAATAGAAAATAGTGAAACAGTTCCCTATAATGGGCCTATTTATTATGGATATTATGGTATTGATATTTTTGCTTCTACCCTTTCTAATGACATCGCTGATTTCTTTTGGGAGATTGGATATGGAAGTGGTGAAACGAAAAAAAATACGATTTCTTATTACAGTGGAAATGAAGTAATGGATTCTCTTTTAGGAATAAAATATCATTTATTTATTGAGGAAGATAACGTTCCTTCTACTTATGAATTAATCGATTCTAAAAAGATTAATGATAAAAAGATTCGCATTTATAGAAATCCTTCTGCCTTATCTCTTGGCTACATGGTAAATGATAAAATTCTAGGAGTAGAAAAAAATCAAGATGCTCTTATGTATCAAGAAGCTATCATATCTTCCATGACAGATAACCGTTATTCCATCTACCAACATATTCCTTTAGAGGAGAAAGATGGAAACTACTTTTATACGACGACTAAAAGAGGAACAACCTGTTTTTATACCGCTATTGATAGCACCAATGGTTATAATAACGCTACTATTTATGTCAATGACCGAGCTTTGCATAAAAAATATGATTTTGAAATTGTTTGTAGTAATGACATCTATGAAAACGAAATCGAAATTAGCTATTCTAATTTAGTGGATAGTCAACATCTAGGAACGTATGCTGCTTTCTACTCTTCTAATGAATTTCAAAAGGCAATTCACTATTTACAGGAAAATGAGCTAGAAATAGATGATTTTGAAAATACTTATATCTCAGGAACCGTAAAAGCTACGGAAGAAAAAAATATCTTATTTACTACGATTCCTTATCATAAAAATTGGAAAGTATACGTTAATGGAAAAGAAGTAGAAACGATAAAAGTATTGGATCACTTATTAGGAGTTAAATTAGAAGAAGGAGAATGGCAAATAGAATTTAAATATGAGCCAAAGTCTTTCTATTTAGGACTACTAGTTAGTTTTCTATCTTTTCTCATCCTCTTTCTTTTTCAAAAAAAGACAAAGAAGAAAATCATCTCTTCTTTGTCAGCTATCAAAAATTACTCGTAACGAGTAATTTTTTTTAAAATAAGCTCATTTGGTTAGAGTCTTCCATTCCATCAAAAATTCCTAAAGATTTCATTTTATCAATCAAAGTACCAGAAACTTTTGAACGTTTTTGAACATCTTCAATACTTAAAAAGGCAGATTTATTTCTTTCTTCGACAATATTTTTAGCAACGGTATCCCCTAACCCATCGATAGAAGCAAAGGGAGGATAAATAGAAGTATCATCTCTTACTCCCCAAACAGTTGCATCACTATGCTCTAAATCAACTGGTAAGAATTGGATACCACGAGCTGTTGCTTCTAAGCATACCTTTAAACTTTCTAATAGTCCTAATTCTTTATTTGTTGCCTCATAACCTTTATTTTGGATTTCTAAGATTTTATCTTTGATGGCATCATAGCCCTTTACCATGACTTCTACATCTACATCTGTTGCTTTACTAGTTAGCCAAGAAGCATAAAAATAAACAGGCATATGTACTTTATACCAAGCAATTCGAAAGGCACTCATAACGTAAGCCGCAGCATGGGCTTTTGGGAACATATATTTAATTTTGCCACAGGAATCAATAAACCACTGTTCAATTCCGGCTTGTTCCATAGTTTCCTTATGCATAGCCCAGGTTTCTGGATCTTTAGAAGCCTTTCCTTTTCGAACAAATTCCATAATTTTAAAAGCTTTAATAGGTGCTACTCCATGATACATTAAATAAACCATGATATCATCACGACAACCTATAACTTCTTTAAAAGGAACTACTTTATTTTTTATCAATTCTTGAGCATTTCCTAACCACACATCAGTACCATGAGATAGGCCTGATATTTTAACCAATTCCGCAAAGGTTGTTGGTTTTGTCTCTGCTACCATGGAAATCGTAAAAGGCGTTCCAAATTCAGGAATACCCAGAGTACCTGTAGCATTCATAATTTGATCTGTTGTTACTCCCAAAGCTTTGGTAGAAGTAAAAATACTCATCGTTTCTTTATCATCCATTGGAACTTTCAAGATATCTGTTCCTGTTAAGTCTTGAATCATTCTTAACTGAGTAGGATCAGAATGTCCTAAAATATCCAATTTTAATAAGTCTTGATCTATGGCGTGGTAATCAAAATGGGTAGTTCGCCAAGCACTATTGGCATCATCAGCAGGAAATTGGAAAGGTGTAAAATCAGATACTTCCATATAATCTGGTACAACAACAATTCCTCCAGGATGTTGTCCTGTCGTTCTTTTTACTCCCGTACATCCCATAGCAAGTCTCTCAATTTCAGCCGAACGCATAACTTTGTTATGATCTTCACAATAACCTTTAACAAAACCAAACGCAGTCTTTTCCGCAACCGTACCAATGGTACCTGCACGGTAGACATTATCTACACCAAATAGGACTTTTGTATATTCATGAGCAGAAGCCTGGTTTAAATCTGAAAAATTTAAATCGATATCAGGTACCTTATCCGCATTAAATCCAAGGAACGTAGCAAATGGCATATCTTGACCATCCTTATACATCATCTCGCCACAATTTGGACATTTGAGATCTGGTAAATCAAAACCACTCGAATAATCTGCTCCTAAATCTTTACCATTCTCATCTTGAAAAATACTATTTTTACAATGTAAGCATCGATAATGAGCAGGAAGTGGATTAACCTCAGTAATTCCCATCATCGTAGCTACAAAACTAGAACCTACAGATCCTCTGGATCCTACTAAATACCCGTCATCATTAGAGTGCTTAACTAATCTTTGAGCAATTAAATAGATAGGATCAAATCCTCCTCCAATAATTCCTCCTAATTCTTTTGTCATTCGTTTTTCTAAGGATTTTTCGTTTAACTCTCCGTCCTCTTCTTTCCAATTCTTAGTCAAATATTCTTTTATTAAACTCTTAACCGCATCAAATCCCTGTAAAGTCGTTCGATGCAAAACTTGAAACGTTTCATCCTCCAATTTCTCCTCATCATAGTCAGGATGTTCTGATGCCAGATTCTCCCTACAAATCTTGTAGACAATATCTCCGTATAGTTCTTTTGCTATTCGCTCTTCAATGTTATGAGGAAGCGGATCTCCATACCAATCTGCAGCTTTTGTGTAAACCAAATCGGTAACAACGCGTGGACAATCCAGATAAGAAGAGCCATCATCACTTTTTACTCTTGGTGAAAAAGGAATTCCGCCGGTATCGATAATAACTTCTATTTCCTCTACCATATCTAGTACTTTATTCGTATTAGTAACAACGATTTCATATGCTAAGTCATCGCCTAAGAAACTAAAGTTATCAAGCATTTCTCTCGTAGTCCGAAAGTGTTGAGACGGAATAGACGTAATACTAGATTTCGCAAGAGGATGTCTTCCTCCACCTGGAACCTTTTGATTCACAATAATCTCCCGATAGATTTTATCGCCACGTTCAAAGTGATGGACATCTCCAGTTGCTACTATCAATTTACCAGCTTCTTTTACAGCATTAACAATCTTAGCTATATGGTGTTTAACTTCTTCTTCATCCTTAAAATCACTAGTTTGAATGAGATGACTATAAACTTCTGGAGGTTGAACCTCAACATAATCATAGAAATTAATAATATTTGTCAATTCTTGACCGTCTTTACTACGAGCTTCTATGAATACTTCTGACTCATAGCATCCACTACCAATCAGTAGACCTTCTCTTAACTCATTCAATTTACTTCTTAAAATTCTAGGCGTCTTATATAAGTAAGTAGTATTCGCTAAAGAAATAATTTTAAATAAATTCTTTAATCCCACCTTATTTAAAGCAATCGCATTAAAGTGAAAAGTACGACCAAATTTATAGATTTCATCTTTGGAGATTAATCGTTCTAAATCGGTAATATACTTAAAGTTTTGTGCTAATAATTTTTGTAACATTTTATGAAATACTAAAGCCGTTCCTTCAGCATCGTAATCTGCTCTATGGTGAGCATCTTCATCCCAAGGTACATTATATCTTTTTACTAACTGCGATAATCCATGTCTAGAAAAGCCCTGATCTAGTGTTCTAGAAAGTTCTAGCGTATCAATTACCGTATTGGTAAACTCTCCCAAATCGTATTTTTTCATCGCCATTTCAATAAAAGAAATATCAAATTTAGCGTTATGAGCTACCATAGGAAGATCTCCAGTCCAAGCTAAGAAACGTTTGGTTACTTCCTCTTCAGAATCTTTTCCTTGGACCATTTCATCCGTGATACAAGTTAATTCTGTAATTTTATCAGGAATATGTCTTTTTGGATCAATCAATTCATCAAAGCGATCGATGATGTTGCCATCTAAAATCTTAACGGCACCAATTTCAATCATTTGATCTCCACCAGCTGCATTAAATCCTGTTGTTTCTGTATCGAATACGACATAGGTTGTTCCTTCTATTTCATAATCTCTTGGCCGCACAACGATATTGACCGTATCATCAACAAGCGTTAATTCTGTTCCATATAATCCCTTAAAGATAGGAGGATTTTTGGCTTTTGCGTCAGCTTCTTGCCATTGTTTTTCAAGTTCTTGTTTTTCTAATTCCTCTGTTGCCTCAGCCATTTTCGCTTCTAGTTCTTCTAAAGATGCCTTTATTTTTTTACGAACACCTTTGTTATAAGAACTGATAATTCCATAAACAATAGGAAAAGCTTGACAACCATTATGATCGGTTACAGCTACACCACGATATCCCATATCAATGGCTCGGCTCACTAACTCACAAGTATGCTTTCCTAAATCTAATTTCGTTAGGCCATCCATTTGACTCATCATCGTATGAGCATGAAGCTCTACTCTTTTAATAGGAGCATCATCTATGATATCTTCTTTTTTATGATCACTATAATTAATATCTAAAATACTAAAAGTATCTTCATTAGCAAATTTATCTTCTTTAACATTTCCTCTAAATTTATACCATTTTCCTTCTTTTAGACATTTCTTAATTCGATCCCATTCCTCACCACCATTTACGAATATTTTTGCATACATACTATCTGTATAATCGGTAATCTTTAAGGTAACAATGATTAAATCCGTTTTGGTTTCTCTTACGTCAATGCCAAATAATTCGGCTTCTAAAGTGACCCCATTTACAGGTCCCGCAATCGTATCAAGGCGAACAGGAGCTGTATCAATCAATCGACCTAAAACAACGTCAGGATGATCTTCTGTTTCTATTTTCTTAGGGCGATAATTTTTCTTGTAAGGATTTTTTGGTTCTTCTTTGACTTCTAATCTAGTTTTATCCACATAAACAGCATTCTCTTCTTCTAGAACACTATCTGGATCTTCTTTTAAAACAGGATTTATCCGACCAATTGGATAACCAAAAGAACGAAAATCGGTGATGATTTTCTTCTCTAAACTGATTAGTTTTTGTTCTTCCGCTGTATTATCTATCGGTATAATGAGTGTATCCTCTTTCCACTCTACCGCACTATCTTGGAAAGACTCTAAAATAGGACATTTTGCACTGTATCGATGCATTAGATAGGAAAAATACTTAGGGACAAGAGAAGCATCTGGATTTTCTACCCGAAAAGCGACCCGAACACTTTCAATATCTGGAAAAGCGTCTTTTAACTTATCGATAAATTCTTGAAAAATGGAAGGAGGTAAAGCTTCTTTTAAACGAATGACAAACGTATAGTGAGAGTGCGTATTATCCCCCACTATTTTTTCTATTTTGCCTTCCGTAAAATAGCTATTTTTGTCTTCTTCCCAAGAAAGTTGTTTTAATAAGGTTTGTAATTTATCTTCCAACATACGACCTCCTCATCATCCATTTCAGGCTACATTCTATCCCTATCATTATATCATAAAAGTAGGTTCTCATTTTCAATATTTCACTCCTTTCTTTATATTTTTATTTCTTCCCCATCCTGAGGTAAATAGACGTTTTGAAAAAACTTGTATGCCTTTTCTTTGTTGGTAGTATGAATAGGAATCGTTATCTTTGGTTTGACGATTCTATTTAGCAACTTCATCGTTTTTCCATCGGCATGACCAGACGTATGTAAAGGAAGAATGGGGATTCCCATATTTTCGATTTCTCGTAAAAATTCTTTCATATTCTCATCTTCTTGATAACCTTCCCACATCGAATAAATCAAACAGGCATGGTGAAATTTATGCTTTTTGTGATAAAGAAACTGAATATCCTTTAACATGGATTGTTTTACCATCATACAAACCGGTTGATGGAAAGCCAAATTAGAACAATATTGTTTCATAGGTTTCACATATTCTTCCTGAAACCTTTTCGGTCTACGATAGTACTTTGGAGAAATCCAGACAGATAATTGTGCATAATGTCTATTAGGGCTAGGAATACTAGCTGGTAAATGAGAAGTAATCTGTGCTGTCCACAAATCTTCTATAAAATTCTTCTTCGTTTTTCTAGATGCTTTATAAAAACTCACGATGCGATCCATATTGGTAGAGGACTGTAAAATTAAAATATCCTCATATTGTTGAAAAATACGAATAGCTTCTTCTTGTAAAGACTCTTCTCTTTGGGCAAGAACATCCTCTCTACTAAGCGTAGTACCTTCTGTAATTAAACAATCTACTTCTCCTATTTGTTCTAGTGTTTTCCTGAAATTTTTACCAGTTCTCCCATGACTTCGATAATCTCCCGTATGGAGAACTCTTTTACCATCCCCTTCCACTAAAAACATCGTCGAATGAAAAGAGGAATGATCCACTAAGTAAGGTGTAATCTTTAAATCTTGAATCGTGATAGTCTCTCCATAGGAAAAGTCAGTTATCGTACGACGAATTTTTTCTTTTCCCAGAAAATCCCTTGTTAAATGATAAATCGTAGAAGCATATGGTTCTACATAAACAGGAATCTCTTCTTGAATGTATTCCACTAAACCAATATGATCTTCATGACTGTGCGTAATAAAAACGGCATCATAAATAGGTTTTCCATCCGTTAATCCCTCTATCGCAATTGGTTCTTCTAAAGAGGAAGAAATACTAGATAATTCTCTTCCAAAATCGATTAAAATCCGTGCGTGATTAGTTGAAATCTCCGTCATACAACCACCAATTTGATTCGTACCTTTTCGAATCTTGCTTTTCATATCTACACTCCTATTCTTTCCAGCAAAACCCATTTTCCTTGTTTATTTTTTCGTTTTCCATAATAAAAGGAAATAGATGGACTCTGGTACTGTTTTTGAAATTCTTGGATACGGATTTGATCTCCTCCTAATAGAATCATTACCCGATGATTTCTAGCATATTGTTCTAACCTTTTCATAATCGTTTCTTTATCATAGCGAGATTCTAACACGAGATAATCAAAATCATCGATGAGTAAAAGCTCAAAATCAGTATCCTCTAATAGATAATCTACGATATCTTCATCCAGAATTCCTTTTTGCGAAGACATCAGCAAATGACTTCTTTGAATCCTCTCAATCGCCTCGATATAAGAATCCCTATCTATTTTTTCTTTTTTATTTTTACTAATTTCTACATGAGGATAACGATATGACTGAATCAGTTTATAATCGATACCAGATAGAGATGATATTAATTTGTCACAGTAAAAATCACTTCGAATCCGAAAACTATAAAGAAAAAGTTCTCGATTCTCATCAATAGCCAACTTTTGCAAAAGAGACACAATCAAAGGAATTTTTGTTTCTAACTTACATCCTATAAATGTTAAAGGAAAAAGGATGTCTAGGGAAGAACTAGGAAACATGTTCTTCCCCATCTCTAGGTAATATCATCAGATTATGAAAATCCTCTTCTACAATCGTTTCTTGTCCAAATAAGGAAAGAGCTATCTGGATAGTTTTTTTCTTCTTGTTTATTTTTTTGATAACCCCTACCATATTGTTGAAGCATCCACTTAAAATTCTAACCTTTCCACCTTGCTTCCACTTTCCATTCTTCTCTTGAAGATTCTTACGGGAATAGTTCAAGAATTTCTCTTGAATTCTTAAAATAGGGAAAACTTCAATGCCTGTTAATTTATACTCCTCTCTTGGCACTTCTTCTACCGGACGATTAAAATAATACTTCTCTATTAAATATTGACAATAGGGAGAATGCGATAATTTCAAAAATTCTTCCATGTAAGACTGTACTTCTAAGTGGTTCTGATTCTCTCGCAATAAAAGGAGTTGTTCTTTCATATTCTCTTTGGAAGAAAGGAGCTGATTAACAAACTCGCTATCTCCTAAAAAATTGATCCTCTCCTCTGGTCTTGGCACTTCTTTCATCTCCAATCCATAATAATAGCGATAAATCGCATTAGAAACATAAGGGGAAGAATCTTCTAACAATATCGTGATATATAACTGCACTTCCATAGAGTCTTGATATTCCCGCAACAATAAGAGTTGCTCCCTCATATTATCCTTCCTAGATAGTAAATAATTGACAAAATCTAACATACTTTCCTCCTTTGTGTTACCAATATAACATATTTTAAAAGGAGTTGCTGAACACACATTTTATGGTGGACAAAAAAAATAAGCCATGTTTTTATGACTTATCTATATAAATAGTATTTTTGATAGTTGTTTTTTACGACATACCATCGTCTTTTTTTACGGTTAAATCCGATATTATCATAGAGGAGATTCATATCATGCATATAGCGATAAACCCACTTTTTATTAACATGAAATCGATTTTGAATCATCTCCGTTGAAAAAAATTCTCTTTTACTCCTCATAAGATACTTCCTAAGATTCTGAATATGTTCCATTTTCTTTTTAGAAAACGTTATCTTTTTTTGATTTTTACTTTTCTCATATAATTCTTCTAAAAAAGCCGTTAAGTCGCGATTTCCCTCTTTAAAATATTTATTTGCCCAAACGAAAAAAGTATGGGAATAAGGAACTCTTCCAAAATCAAACTCATCGACAGAAAAGACAATGACATAATCAAAATGACGTAAATGCGAACGAATATAGCGATCAATTTCATAGACATCCACTTCTTCTTGCTCAGGATAATAGCCATATAAATCATCTAGTGTCAACAAAAGAGCAAAGCCTTGTTTTCTTTGAATATCTTGATAAGAGGAAAGCAAAACCGTTTGAAAACTTTGTTGCTTCTTAAGTCCCATATCCTCTTCATAATAGTGACGGGAACCAATATAAGTAATATTTCGCTTTCTCATCGATTCAATCCTGGATAAAGTTCTTCCGTCACATTTTGAAATTTTTTACTGATATGCTTTTTATCCCAGTTATTACTTTCCAAGAAGAATTGGGTATCACAATCTGGTTTTAGAGAGTAAACACATTGATCTTTAAAATAATGGTCGAAATCTTGGATGAGATTTTCTTGAATCAATTGATTAACGCCTTCTTTCGTACGTAATTTTTCTAAATGGGATCTCACAAGAACTCTTTCTTCTTCTATGCTTCTTCCCTGTTTGTTACACTTTTCTTCTTCAAAGCCTATAACCGTATAAAAGTGATAATGTGGTTCTGTAGTATCTAGGTGAAAATGAGAATCCCCTTTCCACATTTGAATTCTATCTTCAATCAGTTTTTTGATCTCTCCATCATGCTGAGATAAATATCCTTTCATATCATCTAAGTGAGTTAAAACACCATTTTCTCCTAGCACTACTTCATCATTTACCTTGAGTTCTACAAAATAAATATCTAATAGTTTATTTTCTTCTAGCCGATAAAAGATGCAATCGACTCTTCCTGATTTATACGCTTTTTTCTTATGAGGTCTAGGGTTCTTTATTCCAAATTCTTGTTCAAAGTACTCAACCTTTCCTTTAGGAAAGATATCTAAAATAGAGGGAGCTTCTAATAGAAACTGGTGTTGATACTTCTTTTCTAGTTCCTCTTTTCCTGTGTAAGAATCAATGGCCGCACAAATAGATTTCTTTAAAATTTCTAGTTCTCGTTTTTGATGTCTATGTTTATCGATAGATCTTTTTTGAATATTCATAGATACACCTTTTATCGTATTATCAACCTTTTTATAATTCGTAAATAATAGATCACTTAAGAAATATTGTTGTACTTTTATCATATTATAGATAGTTGGTTCCTTCTTTGGTTGAAGAAGAATGGTTAGTGTTTTTGGACTTTCTTTGGAACCATCCTTCAACTCTTTTTGAATATCATTTACAAGAGATTCTAGATTAAAAAGAAAGCCATGAGGGTTAATATGTTTTTGAAAACGTTTTAGTCTCTTTTCTACCTCGGAAGCATCTTGACAGGTCTTCGCTAATTGGAAGGTGATTTTAGGAAGAGAAAAGCGATAAAGAGGTTTCATTTTCTCGAGTGCCTTTGTCTTTTTTTGAACGTATGCAGCAATTTCTCTTTGACTTTTACATTCTTCTAAATCGGTTACGTTACACTGATAGGTACTTTCCTCAAAAGAAAGGGTTACATACTCTCTTTTGCGAGGATTTTGTTTTCCTGTAAAGGCCAAATTTCCATTGTAATAGGCACCTGTTTTATCGTCTTTTTTGCGTATTCTTAAAAGAAAGCCAGGAAATTTCTTTTCAAAATAAGCCTGTGTCTTAAAAATATCGATAGCTTTACTATTAGAATCTTTTTCCTTTAAATCTATTTTTAATTGCACGTTCTCACTCCTTTTTATCATCATAACATAAAAAGATAGTTACTTCCTATCTTTTTCTTCTTCCTTATATTTTTTACAAACCGCATCTAAGGCTTTAATTAATTCATCGACAGTTTCAAAATCTGGTAGTTTTACTCCGGATGCGAAAGCATGTCCGCCACCTCCAAAGGAAGCTGCCGTTTCATTAATAATAGGTCCTCTAGAACGAATAGAGCCCCTAATATTGCCATTTCCTTTATCCGTTGAGAAAAATCCCCAAGCAATTACTTCTTCTATGTAATTAAAATTATTAATCATATTGCCAGCAGTTGCAGCATCTACCTTATATTTCTCTAACGTTTCTTCATCAATTTTTACATATCCAAAACCATGCTCTGTCACAATCATATTTTGCATAAGATATCCTTGAAAACGTATCTCTCTTAATGGTCTCTGATAGAGATTCGCATAAAGTAAAGTAAAATCTAATTTCGTATCAGATATCATTTTCGCTACCATCTTAAAAGTTTTAGGAGTTGTATAAGCATACAAAAATCTCTCCGTATCAGCAACTAATCCAATAAATAGCTTGCTAGCCACTTCTCTTGTCATTTTTAAACGGGTATGAAAAATGAGTTCCATCACTAATTGAGAGGCAGATGAGGCAGTATCATCCATCCACTCAATGTCGCAAAAAGATTCTACATAAGGATGATGATCAATTTTAATTTTGAAAGCAAACTCTTGATTTTCAATACCATCTACTCTTTTCTTATCTGGCGTATCTAAAACAATAAGCAAGGCATGAGTCGTATCTTCTGGTAATTTATCTACCAATCCTAAATACCGAAATTTAGAACTACCTGCACCTATGACATATACTTTCTTTTTAGGAAATGTCGCTAAAATAGAGGCTTTTAAACCAAATGTACTTCCTAAAGCATCTGGATCAGCACCAACATGACGAGCAAGAACGATTGTATCATATTTTTTAATTTTTCTATATATTTGACGGTACTTAAACATCCTCAAATCACTCTTTCTAGTTCCATTTTACCATAGTTTAATAGATTTATCTAGTTCGTTGAGACAACAGCATAAACTGCTTTATGATCCGTTAAATCACTCAATTCTTTCGTAGAGATTACCCCACTACCGAGAACTTGCCAACTACGAGGAAGAAAAATATGATCAATGGCATTCTTCTGCCTATACTTAGAAGCATTTGTTTTATCCTCTACAGGAACTCTTACCAGCTGATAATTTTCTAATTCTCTAATAAAAGAAGCAAATATAGGATTCGTCGTCTCTAAGTTAAAATCTCCCATTAAGACAATAGAACTATAGCGACTATATTTTTTTATTTTCTTTAAGAGGAAAGCCAACTGCCTTTTTTGTAAAGATGGAGTATAGTAATCTAGATGCGTATTTACAATCGTTACACGTTCTTTTGGCAATTCAATTTCTACCTTTGTCATAATTCTTCTTGCAATAGCACCCTTTTTCAAAGCTCTTATAAATTCTTTTAAAGTATACCTAAGCCAAGGAAGTGCTCTCGTAGAAGTAGAAGACACAGGTAAATAAGTGACAATTTGATTGCCTTGATTAAAGGATTTAATAAGAGGAAACCGAGTACCAATAATTCCCCTTCCATATTGATAATCTCCATAGAAATCATATTCCCGTAAATAAGAATCTAATCTTTTCGTAAATTTCATCGTTAATTCCTGAGTCCCTAGAATGTCATACTTTTTTTTCAATATATGGAGTGCTAAAAGAGAGGCCCTGTTATTACGATTATCACGATTATCTTGATTATTTTGACAATTTAAAGTTGCTATTTTCAATATCATATTATTACCTACCAGATTCATTATACTATAAAATCACTTTTTATACCATTTCCTAGCCTTTTCTTTTCCTATAAAAAAATACGATAAAATCGTATTCTTATTCTTTTGCTTCTTTGTAAGCATCTCTTGCAATCATGACTTCTTCATCTGTTGGGATCACATAGATTGGACAAACAGAATCAGGAGTAGAAATAATTCCTTCATGAGTTTCTTTATAACTTGCAATTTGCATATTTCTATCAAAATCAAGTTTAAGACCGATACATTCTAATTTACGAATAATAGCCTCTCTAAATTCACAAGCATTTTCTCCTAAACCTGCTGTAAATACAATCGCATCTACTTTTCCCTCTAGTTTTACATAGTATCCAGCAATATAATCTACAATTCTTTGAACATACATATCATTCGCAAGTTTCGCTTGAGGATCTCCCTCATTCATAGCTTTTTCAACATCACGATGATCAGAATATTTTTCACTAATTCCTAGTAAACCACTCTTTTTATTTAAAGCATTATCTACTTCTTCCTTAGACATACCCTTATCCATCATGTAAAAAGCAAGGGAATAATCAATATCTCCACAACGAGTACCCATCATAATACCGGCATTAGGACTAAATCCCATCGTCGTATCAAAAGATTCCCCATTCTTAATGGCTGTAATACTTCCTCCACTACCGATATGACAGCTAATAAGATTTACTTCTTTTTTACCTAGAAGCTCTTGCATCGTATGGGTAATATAGCGATGACTAGTTCCATGAAAACCATATTTTCTTACTTGATAATCTTGATACCAAGCATATGGTACAGGATATAAGTAGTTAAGAGCTGGCATTGTTTGATGGAAAGCCGTATCAAAAACAGCTACATGTTTTGCCTCTTTAAAACTCTCCATACAAGCTCTAATACCAATTAAATTAGCTGGATTATGAAGAGGTGCCAAAGAAGAAATTTCATCAATTGTTTTGATAACTTCCTCATCGATTAAAACAGAATCAGCATATTTATCACCACCATGAACAACACGATGACCTACTCCTTTAATTTCTTTTAAATCGTCAATAATATGATAAGCAAGTAATTCTTCAATAACCTTTTCTACTGCTTCTTGATGATTTTGAATAGATTCTATCTTCTTTATTTTTTCTCCATTTAACTTTAGAGTATAGAAACTATCCTCCAAACCAATTTTTTCAAAGTATCCAGACATTAATACTTTTTCTTCTGGCATTTCATAAGCTGTAAATTTTAAAGATGAACTTCCTGCATTTACTGATAATATTTTCATAAAAAATTCCTTTCTATCTCAATAACATTTTTTTAACTTTTGTAAAAGATGAATTACGAATATTAGAACCCCCTACAGTAAATGTTTTACCATCGTAGTAAAGAGTAATTCTCTCATAATAGCCACCTTCTACTTCTTGTCCTATTTCATCACTTTTTAAATTTAAAACATCTTCTTGAAAGATTTCTTCCAAGATTTCCTCATATTCTTTTTTGGTTAATTCTACCGTTTCTTGTTTCTCCGGTGTTTTGATTTCTATCGATTGATTGGTATATAAGTTAGCCTCAGTTACTTCTGGAAATTCAACACCAGATTGTGTTCCATAGTAAGAAGCTACCAAGCCATTTTCGTTTCCATAAGTTTCTATTTTCTTTTTTTCTTCTTTTTTCCCACAACCAACCAAAAGACAAAGACATATAATAGATACTAAAAATATTTTTTTCATCATTTTACCTCATATTCTATAATTCTTAAATTAGGAATTTCCATTCTACTCAAATTGCCATCCTCTGGAATTTGTCCTAACAAATAGTGTATTACCCGAATAACAGCACTGTGAGTTACAACGAGAACGTTTTTATCTGGATATCTTATTTTTATATCCTCAATAAATTCAGATACTCGTTTCATAAAATCTTGTACTCGTTCGATATTCGGAACATCGGTATTCAAAACAACATCCCAACAGTCCCACCTATCAACTTCTTGGATAGGCATTCCCTCATTTAGCCCCCAATTTCGTTCTTGGATACGATCATCAATATTAATGGGTAACCGATTTCCTATTAAAATCTTAGCGGTTTCGCGAGTTCGCAACAAAGGAGAAGAAATAACCACATCTATCTTTAAACCATCAATTTCCTTTTTTAAAGATTTTACTTCCTCAGTACCTTTTTGACTGAGAGGAATATCGGTAATTCCTTGTACTCTTCCCTCCTCATTCCAAAGGGTCTTCCCATGTCTTACAAGATATAAAAGCATACTAACTTCTTTCTTTCATCGTTGGAAATAATAAAACATCACGAATAGATTCCTGCTCTAAAAATAGCATACATAATCTATCGATTCCATAACCGATACCACCAGCTGGAGGCATACCATATTCTAAAGCTTCCACGAAGTCATAATCAATATCATTTGCTTCATCATTTCCTAAATCTTTTTCTTTTAATTGTTCTTCAAATCTCTCTAATTGATCAATTGGATCATTTAATTCTGTATAGGCATTCGCAAATTCTTTACCAGCAATGAATAATTCAAAGCGATCAACAAATCTAGGATCTTCTGGATTTTTCTTCGTAAGAGGAGAAATTTCAATCGGATGTCCATACAAGAACGTTGGTTGAATAAGGGTTTCCTCTACATATTTTTCAAAGAATAAATTCATAATATGGCCAACTGTATGTTCATGTTCTTGAACCTCGATATGATGTTCATTCGCTAAAGCTAAGGCTTCTTCTACTGACATCTCTTTTCTAAAATCAATACCCGTTTGTTCTTGAATCGCTTCTGCCATACTCATTCTCTTCCATGGACCTTCTAGATGAATTTCATAACCACCAAATTGATAAACGGTTTTTCCAAAAACTTCTTTAGCAATGGTTTGAAACATATTTTCTGTTAATTCCATCATTCCCTCTAGATCACTATAAGCTAAATAAGCTTCCATTAACGTAAACTCTGGATTATGTTTTGGATCCATTCCTTCATTTCTAAATACCCGACCGATTTCATAAACAGCTTCCATACCGCCTACTAATAATCTCTTAAGAGGAAGCTCTAAAGCAATTCGCAAATACATATCTAAATTTTGTGTATTGTGATGGGTTACAAATGGTCTTGCACTAGCACCCGTAAGCAACGTAGAAAGAATTGGTGTTTCTACTTCGGTAAAACCTCTTCCATCCATAAAGTTTTGAATAGAACGAATAATCTTAGGGCGTAAAAAGGCTACTCTTTTTGAATCCTCATTCATAATTAAATCTACATAACGACGACGATATCTTTCCTCAATATCTGTAAGTCCATGAAACTTCTCTGGTAATGGTCTTAAAGCCTTTACTAGATGAATATATTTTGAAGCTTTGACAGATAATTCTCCCGTATGGGTAACGAATAAAGTTCCTTCAATTCCAACAATATCGCCCAAATCCGCTTTTAAGAATAAATCGTAATTCTCTTCTCCTACATTATCTAATTTCATATAGATCTGTATTTGACCATCTCGATCTTGGATATGCATGAAACCTGCTTTTCCTTTGCCTCTTTTGGTCATAATTCTTCCCGCAACAGCTACTTTAATTGCTTTTTCTTCCAGCTCCTCATTTGGCATGCCTTCATACTGTTTTCGAATATCACCTGATGTGTGAGTTCTCTCAAAGCGATGCCCAAACGGATCCATGCCAAGTTCACGAATCGCTTCTGCTTTTTCTCTTCTCACCATTTCTTGTTCTGTAAGTTCGCGCATATCATCACTTCCTTTTCTTTCTTGCGTTTTTTACCTTTCTATCATATCACAAATAAAAGGAAATGTACTAGTCATTTCCTTCAAAAGATAAATTCTTTCAAGAAGTTTTACTCTCTTGCTCTGCCATGAGAATCTTTTGTTTTTCCAATTCTTCTATTTTCTTTTTATCAATAATTTTTGTAAGTTCCGTGTTACTTAATAATTCATGCAATCCCCTTTTCTCTTTCCGAATCAAAATGGTAAGGGCATTAAATAAAACTAATACAAATTGAAAAACGGATAAGATGGAAATAACAGAAAAATAATTCTGACTTGGTAATACAAGCAATAATACATTACTTAGGAATAGATAGAAAAGTCCAAAAGTAAAGGAGTAACGAACAAACAATTGCCATGGGTGAAGAACTCCTTGATCAAAGCGTTCTACTTCAACATTACATAAATAACATCCAACCGTTCTTCCTTTCCAAAAATAAGGAAGAAGGACAAAATAACTTATCATGAAAAGAAAGTACAATAAAGAAGTCGTTTGTTGTTCTAAAGAGATTTGATAATAGACTTCGCCATAATTTTGTAGATAATCTTGATAAGATATACGATGTGCTAAATAATCTTCCATAATCGTTGATTGTTCCACTTCTAAGGTAGTAACATACTTACTTTTCGGTAGACAGAACTGAATCACTCCTAAAGCAAGTAAGACAACAAGAAAATCAATAATATATGCTTTGATTCTTAATATTCTCATGAACTTAGCCGTATCCTTTCTTCATATTCTTCCAATAAATTTAATAATTCACGTTCTTCTTTAGTTTCAAAAATAGCTTGTTTTAATTCTTTTCCATGTGGTAATCCTTTTAAATACCAAGCCGCATGACTTCTTATCTCCAACATCGCTACTTTATAAGGTTTTGTTTTTAACAAATAATCTAAGTGATGTCTAATCATCGCGGTTTTCTCAAAAATCGATAAAGGTCTAGGTTCTATTCCCTTCTCTAAATAATCGATGCATTCTTTTATCAACCAAGGATTGCCAAGAACTCCTCGTCCTATCATAACTGCATCACAGTGAGTTTGTTCCAACATTCTTTTAGCATCATAACAACTTTTAACATCTCCATTTCCTATCACAGGAATGGATACTGCTTCTTTTACCTGCCGAATGATATCCCAATCAGCAACCCCACTATATCCTTGACTTCTGGTTCTAGGGTGTACAGTAATAGCACTAGCACCTGCTTCTTCACAGATTTTCGCTATCTCAACGGCATTAATAGAGTCCTTATCCCAACCACTTCGAATTTTAACCGTTACAGGAATGGGTACGGCTTTTACAACAGCAGAAACGATTTCTCTTACCTTTTCCGGATTCTTTAATAAAGCACTCCCAGCTTGGGCAGAAACAGCTACTTTCGGTACTGGACATCCCATATTGATATCAAGGATATCGGGATGCATATGTTCATATACGTATTTAGCAGCAATTACAAAGGATTCCTCATCACTTCCAAAGATTTGCTGACCCAGAGGCCTTTCAAATTCTGTCATATAAAGCATTTCCTGTGTTTTTTTATTTTCATACATCAATGCCTTATCACTAACCATCTCTGCTACCATATATCCGCAGCCCATTTCCTTGATAATTGTCCGATAAGCACTGTTACAAATACCTGCCATGGGTGCTAAAACAATTTGATTTTGAATTTCAACATTGCCTATTTTCCACATATTAATCCCCCATTACTTTACCATTAGTATTATACCTTATATCAGCTTCTTTTACAAGAAAGTGAGAAGGACAAAATTAGAACAAAAAAAACACATAGAATGTGTTAAAACATTTTGTCCATATCTTTCGGTACTTTATCTTGAATAACTGCATTAATGATTTTATTTTCTTGTTCCTCAGAAACTGGCTTTCCCGTCATTGCACTTAATTTTTGAATAACACTTCGAAGTGTATTTTCATTTTTTAAATCATTTTCTTGTAATTCTTTTGCCAAAGATAAAATAGTATCTTTATCCACCTTTGTCTTTTTTTCTACCCGATTAAAAAAATTATCAGAAAATCCCATAGCTACCTCCTGCTATAGTATATGAACAAGAAAAAAAGATGTGAAACAAAGAAAAGGAAGAAATCTCTTTTCTCCCTTTACCGTGTCGCTAAATTACTTTTTTTCTTGAGTAATGGATAGCCACTTGCCTCTACTTCAGCAGGTGTTACAATACCACTTCGAAAAGCATCGCGAATCGTATATTCTTTTCCATTTACTATCACATAAACGCAGCCACTCATTTTAGAATTAAAGTAATAGATATTTTCTTCATCCTGATAATATTCATCTATTACAGATACGGTCGCATTCCCACAACGATTTTTAACAACAATTTTTTTAGAAGTAGATGGATTGATTACCGTTTGATTAGAAGCAGAAGAAACTGTATTACTACTAGAAAAAGCAGGATTTGCATTGCTCGCATTCTCCGAATTAGGATTCGTATTGCTAGTAGAAGTGTCCTGATTTCCACTACTTGTATTTTGATTACTAGTATTACTATTCGTTGTACTAGAAGATGTTTCTTCTACATTAGAAGAAGATGTATTCTCTTTTTCTTCTTCCTCAAAACTGTTACTATTGCTTGTAGAATTTGAGGAAACCGAAGAAGAATTTCTAGAAGACTTCTTTGTTAACCGATTCTGTTCTACTAAAGAAGTACCTAAAAGACAACAGGCAATCACAAATGCCATAATTGCCATAATCACATTTCTACTTTTATGATTCACTATTTTTACTCCCCTTTATTCTTAAATTGTAAGACGATTGGCGTCCCTGTAAAATCAAAAGATTCTCTAATTTTATTCTCTAAATATCTCTCATAAGAAAAATGAATTAAGCCTTTACTATTGACCTGAATATTAAAGGTAGGTGGCTGAACTCCTACCTGAATACTGAAATAAATCTTTAATCGTTTTCCCTTATAAGATGGTGGTTGATTAAGGGCATAGGCATCCATAATAACATTATTTAGAAGACTAGTCTTAATCTCTTTATGACTATTTTCATAAGCCTTTAACACTTCTGGCATTAAGGTATGAATTCTTTTTTTCGTTTTAGAACTTAAAAAGACAACCTTCGCATAAGGCATAAACTGAAAATTATTCGCAATATCCTTTATCCATTTTTTCATAGCTTGGTCTTTATCTTTTACAACATCCCATTTATTGACAACTAGAACAATTGCTTTACCTGCTTCTATCGCATAACCCGCTATATGTTTATCATGTTCAACAATTCCCTCTTCTGCATTTAAAACAAGGCAACACACATCAGAGCGATCAATCGCTTTCATACTCCGTAAAAGACTATATTTTTCTACGGTTTCATAAACTCTACCTTTTTTTCGCATACCGGCTGTATCAATAACAACATATTCTTCAGAATGATACGTAAATACCGTATCAATAGCATCTCTTGTCGTTCCTGCTACATCACTTACAATGACTCTATCTTCATTTAACAAAGCATTTACTAAACTACTTTTTCCTACATTCGGTCTTCCAATAATCGAAAATTTAATCGCATTCTGATACTCCTCTTGAATAGGTTCGAAATCAGAAACAATTTCATCCAGAAGTTCCATGAATCCTAAATTGTGTTCCCCACTAACTTGAAAATACTTTTCAAATCCCAACTCATAAAATTCATATTCCGTCTCTTGAATGCGATTACTATCACATTTATTAATGACGACAATAATCTTTCGCTTCGTCTTAAGCAACATATCTCTCACAGCGAAATCGTTAGCCGTTAGACCATCTTTACCATCCACTACGAAGAGAATGACATCTGCTTCATCTATTGCTAAACTGGCTTGAGCTTTAATCTCTTCTTGAAAAGCACTACTCTCTAAATCAATTCCACCTGTATCAATGAGATGAAAATTGTAATCTCTATATTCAACATTTCCATAGATACGATCTCTCGTAATTCCGGGTGTATCTTCAATAATGGAAACTTTTTTGCCAACTAAGCGATTAAAAATTGTACTTTTGCCAACATTAGGTCGCCCTACTAAAGCAACAACTGGTTTCTTCATAAAATCTCCCTCTTGTTCTATGCCATTATATCATAAATAATGGATTTTTCAAAGCAAAAAAGGGTTTCTTATCTTTCAGCTACGAAAGACTTTGTTCATAGAAAAAGACAATAGATCACTTAACTGTTCTACCATAAAATCAACCTCTTTGGTAGTAACCATAAAATTATAACCTATCGGTGATAAAACATCATAGAGTAAGGCTTTCATTTCTTCCTCATTCAAAGTACCGAGTAAACCTAAAAGTTTTTCTTTTTCTTCTTTTGTAATCGTATTTTCTTCTGTCAGATAATTAACGTTAGTCATCAGTTTATATTTAGCCTGATGCATATGTTTTTTAGTATAGACGTAATGTTTGGTTAAAAACTCCATCGTATCACTTACAATGGTAACAGCATCTACTACCATGGGAACACCAATAGCAACAACGGGAATTCCTAGAACTTCTTTGCTGATTTCTTTGCGAGCATTTCCCACCCCACTACCAGGATGAATCCCAGTATCTGTCATTTGAATGGTTTTGTGAACATGATGCAAAGAAGAACTCGCTAGAGAGTCAATCACCAAAAGCATAGAAGGTTTTAGCAATTCTATTACCTTGGCTAATAAATCGCTTGTTTCAATTCCTGTCTTTCCCATGACAGAAGGAGTAAAAATGGATACTCTTTGATAGGAAGGATCCAACATGCCTAATTCATAAAGAGGATTCGTAACCGTTATTTTTTCAACTGTCATAGGACCTAAGGCATCGGGAGTGGATTTGGCATTGCCAAGCCCAATAATCAAAATATGATCACTTTTAGATTTTGGGCGAACTAATTTTTTAAATTCTCGCATAAATACTTGGGAAACCCGTTTTCTATTTTCTTCATCCGTAATATCTTGAAATTCAATTGTAATATATTTTCCAGGCTTTTTTCCAAGAGAACTACTGCCTTTTCGACTTACCATAACAGTAGTAACTTGAATTTCCTCAAAATTTTTAGAAGATACCTTGATTCCCTGGACAGATTCCTTTCCCTGCAAAGACTCGATCGCTAAATCTGTTCGAAGAGTATACTTACTTAAATCTACTTCATGTTTCATATTCTTCACCATTAATATTTTTTACAAAATTATTGATTTTATTTGCTTTTTTCAGGGAAGTTTGCTAAAATAGGTTTGTATGTGTGACCAGGAGGTGAATAATATGCCAAATATGAAGAATGCCGAAAAAAGAATTTTAGTAAACGCTAAAAAAGAAGTTACCAATAACAATTATGAAGCTAGTATGAAAACGGCTATTAAAAATGTAGAAAGAGCCGTTGCTAGTAAAGATAAAGAAAAAGCTCAAAGCACTTTAAAAACAGCTGTTAAAGCAATCGATAAAGCTACTAAAAGCGGAGTAAGTAGTAAAAATAAAAGTGCTAGAAATAAGTCACGTTTAACAAAAAAAGTAAATGAAATGGAGTAACGAGAACTCCTTTTTATTTTTTCTATTTTTATGATACAATAGAAGAGGTGATTGAAAAGCATGAAGCGAAAAAGAAGAAAAAACATTCTTAAAAACGTTTTATTACTTGTTTTAGTATTTGGAGTCGTATTCTATCGCTATGATATTTCCAGATTTATTGTAAAAAAAATTGTCTATCGAAATGCTAGGAAGACAGAGATTCATCAAAATGATTATTCCCTTAGAAAAGATTATCAGTTCGTCCAGATTACAGATGATTTTGTAGCAAAAGATTATCAACATTTATTAAATATCTTCTATACCATCTTGGATAGTGGCGAAGAAAGTTTTTCCTTTTATTGCGATGATTCGTATGCAGATTGTGAAAAAGACGTCTATCAGCTCCTAGAAGAATCTGAACAAAGTAATCCTCTAGCTGATTTAAATAATTTTGTTCATCCTTATAATACGTATAGTTTTATCAATGCTACTAGTAATTCTTTTGGAAAAGTTACCTTGACAATTGAAAAGCAATATCCGCCTGAAAAGATAGAGGAAGTTCAAAAACAAATAGCCAATATTCGAGAAGAAATAAAAGAAGATGAACTATCGACAGTAGAGAAAATCAAGGCTTTTCATGACTACATTGTAAATTATTCCGTTTATGATATTGAAAGAGCTACCCACATGAATGAAGAACAATTTAAGGATAGCACAACGCATACAGCTTATGGTCTATTGGAAACTAAAAAAGCTCTTTGTGGTGGTTATAGTGATTTAATGTCTATCTATCTTTTTTCCCTTAATATTCCTAATATTAGGATTTCAGCCGATGACCATGTTTGGAATCTTGTCCAATTAGAAGATGGTTGGAAACATTTAGATGTTACTTGGGATGATCCAGTAACAAATACAGGACAAGATTTATTAATTCATGATTATTTTCTAATTTCTTATGATCAATTAATGGAATTAGATAATGTCGTACATCTTTTTAATCAAGATGTTTATCAAGAAGCAAAATAAAAAAGAAATCTATTCTTCGGAATGGATTTCTTTTATTTTTTGTTCTATCTTTCTACCATATTCTATAGACTCATCATAGACAAATTCTAACTCTGGCATTTGTCGGATATCAATTCTATTGGCTAATTCTTTTCTAATAAATCCTTTTGCACTTTTGAGGGCTTCCATAATTTCTTTTTTATCTTGTTCCTTTAAAAAAGTCACATAGATTTTACAATAACTTAAATCACTAGAAGTTTTGGCAGCAGTAACGGTAACAAAATCAATCTTTTGGTTCTTCACTTCATTAGCTAGAATATAGCTGACTTCTCTTACAATAGCACTATTAATTCTCTCTAATTTAATACTATTCATATTCTCCACCTCGGTAGCTATAGTATATCAAAAGAACGTTAGAAAGTAAACTAAGCAAAAAAGAGAAAGTAGACACTCTATGCCTACTTTCGCCTTTTATTCTCTTGCTTTTTCCACCATTTCATAGACTTCAATCGTATCTCCAACTTTTAAATCATTAAAGTTAGAAATCGTTAAACCACATTCTAGTCCCTTTTTCACTTCTTTAACACTATCTTTTTCTCTTTGTAGAGATTGAATAGCTCCATCATAAATCACTTTACTATCTCGAATAACTCTAGCTTTTGCTCCTATTTTTACCAATCCATCGGCTACATAAGAACCAGCGATAACCCCTACTTTAGAGAATTTAAATAATTGTCTAACTTCTACTGTTCCAAGGACTTGTTCTTCATAAATAGGTTCTAGCATACCTTTCATAGCAGATTCCATTTCTTCTACTGCTTTATAGATAATATCGTAAAGACGAATCTCTACGCCCTTTTCTTTTGCATATTCACGAATAGAATTATTTGGTCGAATATTAAAACCAATAATAAGAGCATTCGAAGCACTAGCTAAAACAATATCACTTTCTGTAATAGCTCCTACACTACTACGAATTACTTTTACCCGAACGCCATCTACCTCTATTTTTTCTAAGGAATTTTTAACAGCTTCGGCAGATCCATTTACATCTGCTTTAATGATAACATTAACTTCTTTAATGCCATCCTGAATTTTGGCAAATATTTCTTCTAGAGAAACACTATTAGACTTATTTTGTACTTCTTTTTCTTCCGCTTTTCTAGCCTCACCAATACTTCTTGCTTGTTTCTCTGTTTCAAAAGCCATAAATTTATCCCCTGCTTTTGGAGTTTCATTTAAGCCAGTAATTTCAACAGGTTGAGAAGGAGATGCCGAAGTAACTTCTTCCCCTTTATCATTCTTTAAGGTACGAATTTTTCCAAAAGTACTTCCCACTACCACAGGATCTCCTAGACGAAGAGTTCCATTTTGAATGAGAACAGTTACAATCGGACCTACATGTTTGTCCAATTTTGCTTCTACCACAGTACCAATCGCATATCTACTTGGATTTGCTTTATATTCTTCCATCTCCGCTATTAATAAAATATTTTCTAATAGATTATCAATACCTTCCCCAGTTTTAGCAGAAATCTTCGTAAAAATCGTATCTCCACCCCATGTATCTGGTGTAAGTCCATACTCGGCAAGTTGTGTCATAACTCGTTCTGGATTAGCTCCCGGTTTATCAATTTTATTAATAGCAACTAAGATAGGAACACCAGCCGCTTTGGCATGATCAATAGCTTCTTCTGTTTGAGGCATTACACCATCATCAGCTGCCACAATAATGATAACGATATCGGTAATACTAGCACCTCTTGCTCTCATTTCTGTAAAAGCAGCATGTCCTGGAGTATCAATAAACGTAATACTCTCATCTTTATATTTAACTTGATACGCACTGATAGCCTGAGTAATTCCTCCTGCTTCACCGAGTGCGACACTCGTTTTACGAATAGTATCCAATAACGTCGTTTTTCCATGATCGACATGTCCCATAATCGTTACAACAGGAGGTCTTTTTACTAAATCCTCTTCTCGATCATGAATTTCAAATTCTTCAAATTTTGTTTCATTCTTATTTTGCTCTCTTTTTAATTCCTTGTTATAGTCCATAACAAGTAAAGAGGCCTTTTCAAAGTCAATAGCATTATTCACCGTGGCTAGTATACCTAATGTAAATAACTTTTTGATTAATTCCGCTGCGGTAACTCCTAACTCTTTTGCCAACATACCAATGGTCATACCATCTTTATAAATCACAACATTTTTATCTTCTTGAGGAGCATTACTAATAAGTTTCTCTTTATTTTTATACATCTCTTTCTTTTTACGAGCTAACTCTTTTTTAGAAGATTTACTATTGGCATTTAGTTTACGAGGTTTGTTATTAGAGACAATGGTTTCAATTCGACTCTTTTCTTTTTCTATGATTTCATCTTCCATTTCATCTATTTCATCATAGTCCTCTTCACTAGGTTCAGAAGCTAATACATTATCTAATTCTGTAATAGCATCTTCATCCAACATATCATCTTCTTGGGTAGCGGCTATTCCGAGTTCTTTACATTTCTTTAAAATTTCTTCGACACTCTTTTCCACGTCTAAAGCATATTCTGATACACTCATCATGCTATGCACCTTCTTTCTATTTTTAACACATTTTTAATAGTTCATCGAACACCTCTTCTGGGATATTTACTTCTAAATTTCTATCTAATATTTTTGTCTTACGAGCTTTTTCAATTACTTCTTTAGATTTTTTCAAATAAGCTCCCCTACCATTTGCTTTTCCTGTTGTATCAATGATAACCGTCTTTTCTGGGGTTCTTACCACTCTAATCAATTCTTTCTTTGGCAACTTTTCATGACTTACTACACAAGTTCTCTCTGGTATTTTTTTCATATTACTCTAAAATATTAATTCCTGCTTCTTTTACTTGATCAAATGTCTTTACATCTAATTTATAATGAGTAAGTCGAGAAGCCAACCGAACATTAGCTCCTTTTTTACCAATTGCTAAAGAAAGATTTTCATTATTTACGACAACTAGAACTTCTTTATTTTTTTCATCCGTAATAAATACCCGAACATCTTTGGCTGGGCTTAAAGAATTCGCGATAAAGGTTGCTGTATCTTTACTATAAGGAATCACATCAATTTTCTCACCATTTAATTCTTTAATAATCGCATTGATACGAGATCCCTTTTCTCCAATACAAGCACCAACTGGATCTACATTACTATTTTCTGAATAAACAGCAATCTTAGTTCGATTTCCAGGATCACGGGCAACACTATAAATTAAGACAATTCCCTCGTTTATTTCCGGAATTTCCAATTCAAATAAACGTTTTACAAAACCATAATGTTTTCTCGTTAATAGGATTAAAGCCCCTTTCGTATTAATATCTACTTTGTTGATATAAGCTTTGATGTGAGATCCCATCTTGATGGTTTCGCCAGGAATAATCTCTGATTTTGGAAGAAGACCTTGCGTTTTTCCTAAATTAATAAAATAATTTTTTTCATCTTCCATCTCTACGATACCAGAAATCATCTCATCTTTTTTATCGCCGAATTCCAAAGCAATATTATTTCTTTCTGCTTCTCTAATTTTTTGAACAATAACTTGCTTAGCCGTTGCAGCAGCTACTCTTCCAAAATCATGAGGAGTAACTTCTTCTTCAATGGTTTCTCCTACTTGGATATCTGGAATAATCTTTCTAGCATCTTCTAGGGTAATATGAATTCTTTCATCGTAAACGAATGGTTGATAGGCTTCATCTTCTTCCTCTTCCTCTAAATCCATATTTTCTAATTCTTCAAAAGAAGTAATTCCCTCTAGAGAATCATCTTCATAATCATTCTCGTCTAGAGATACTCTATGTTCTTTATCTAGGACTACTGTACGAAAAGAATAAACTTTAATATCTCCTAAGTCTTTATCAATAGCAACACGAACATTAGAAAGAGAATGATAATTTTTCTTATAAGCACTGGTAAGAGCAAGTTCCATAGCCTCTAAAATATAATCTTCTGATATCCCCTTTTCTTTTACCAAAGCATCTAAGGCTTTCTTAAACTCCTTATTATCCATTTTATTCACATCCCTTCTCTTTAGAACAAACGTCTAAAATATAGCTTTCCTCAATGAAATCTTTTTCATCCAATAAAGGATTAATAATCTTGCTCACCGTAACACAATCATCCACATCAATGGTTCCATTCTTATCAATAATAATCCTTAAAAAATTCATTTGTCCTTCTTTTTCATAGAGAACTTCATCTACAAAATATCCAGCCATTTCTACTGGTTTTGTAATCAATTCTCGTACTTTTCCTTCAATATCCATAAATCCTCCCAAATAATAGGAAAGAGTGGGAACACCCACTCTTCTCCACGTAGAACCGGTTTTATTATAGCATATTTTTGGAAGAATGCCTACTTTTTTACGTTTTTTTCTCTTTTTTTCTAGAAATATCTTGCACATTACCATGATTGATTAATTTTAGGAATCATTATATAATATACTTTAGTAGTAAAAATGACTAGGAGGTTCTATGAGAAGAAACATAAAACAAGAAAAAGTAATAGATGCTGTTTATGAAGAAGTAAATAGACCTAAAAAAGCATATTGGATAGAATTCTTACAAGGATTTTTAGCAATTGCTGTCTACTTTTTAGGTACCTCTTCTAATATTTTAGACATTCTTTCTATTGATGTCAGCAATTGGTCAGATAGTGCAATCGTTTTATTTAGTATGGGATGGGAAATTCTATTACTGGTGATTATTATTGCGATCTCGTTTAAAGAAATTAAAAAACAATTTCTGGAATATAAATCGAATATGAAAGGATATCTAAAAGGATATATCAAATATTGGTTCATAGCTCTAGGACTTATGTATCTTAGCAATATTTTGATCCTAACGTTCTTTACCCAAGAAATAGCAGAGAATGAGGCTGCCGTTAGAACCCTCTTAGATGCTTTTCCACTTTATATTTTTATAACCAGTGTCATTTTAGCACCGCTTATTGAGGAACTCATCTTTCGTTTTTCGATTCGAAAGTTATGTTTCCATTTAGATTGGCTATTTATTTTTCTATCTGGATTTATCTTTGGACTCATGCATGTAATTGGAGCTACCAGTCTAACAGGATTTGTTTACATTATTCCTTATAGTATTCCTGGATGGGTATTTGCCTATACCCTTGTAAAATCTAACAACATCTTTGTTCCTATCAGTTTACATACCATCCACAACGGTATTCTCATATCTTTACAACTATTATTTTTAACCATTCTTTAAAAAAATATCAACTGCTTATCCGTTGATATTTTTTGATTCCTCTATTTTCTTTTTAACTTCTAAAACAGTATTAGAAAACTTTTGAAAGTCTACCTCTACCCAAGTCATAGGTAGTTGATTTCGAAACCAAGTATACTGTCTCTTGGCATAATGACGACTTCGCTTTTGAATGAGTTCAATGGCATCTTCTAAAGAGATTTTAGCATCAAAGTAGTCAAATAATTCTTTATAGCAAATAGGAGTCATGATAGCTTTACTGCGGATGGGCAAATCATATAATCTTTTAGCCTCTTCTAAAAGTCCATCCTCCAACATTTTATACACACGCTTGTTGATTCTCTCATAAAGAATTTCTCGATTCGTCGTAAGTCCTATAAAAATAGCATCATATAAAAGATGAGCATTTTTCTTAGTACTCATTGGTTTTCCATGGTTGTAATAATAGCAAAGAGCCCTTTCTATCCTCTTTCTATTGTGGGGATGAATTGCAGTCGAAGGATCTTTTTCTAACAATTCTTGATATAATTCTTCATCCCTTTTCCCTTCAAACGAATACTGATTCTTTTCTTCCTCAAATTCGTAATCATATAAAGCAGCTTTGATATAAAGACCAGTTCCTCCTACTAAGATAGGTGTTTTTCCCCTTTTCAAAATATCTTCTATCCAATAACGACAATCCTTTTGATAGTCATAGACAGTATAGTCTTCTAAAGGAGAACAAATATCTAATAAATGGTGAACGATTCCTTCTTTTTCTTCTTCCGTTACTTTTGCTGTTCCAATATCCAGCTCTCGAAAGATTTGCGTGCTATCCGCATTGATGATTTCCCCATCGAATTCTTTCGCAAGTTCAATACTAAGTTTTGTCTTACCAACAGCTGTTGGCCCACAAATAACAATTACTTTTTTCATTTTTATTCACTCGATAAATTATCAAAGTAGCCTTGGATATAGACAACGGGAGTTCCCTTATCGCCACTACCACTCGTCAAGTCACAAAGAGAACCTACTAAATCCGTAATTCTTCTTGGTGTCGTTCCTTGTGATAACATGCTTCCTTTTAAATTCTCATCTTTTTTACGAATTTCTTCTTTAATAGCATTTTTTAACTCCTCGCCGTGTAAATTTGCAAATTGATTATCTGAAATATATTTTAATTTTAATTCATTAGGAGTTCCCTCTAACCCTTTCGTATAGGCTGGAGAGACAACTGGATCAGCTAATTCCCAAATACGTCCAACAGGATCCTTAAAAGCACCATCCCCATAAACCATTACTTCTATCTCTTTACCAGTGATTTCTCTTAATTTATCTTGAATTTTATAAACTAATTCTGTTCCTGTTTTTGGAAACAATTTCAGTCTTTCCTCTGTTGATTTATTAGAACCTAATAAACCATAGGTTGGATTATAACCACTTCCTTGGATAGGAGCATTCATAATTTCATATAAACCATATACATGGTTTCCCTCTAAACTCAAAAGTTTTTTCGTCTTTTCCCGCGTATGAATATCACAATTGATGACATTTTTCGTGTATTCTAAAATCTTTTTAGGATTATTTGAAAAAATAAATTCTACTTCACAACCCTCTGATTCTATTAATTCTTTATAAAAATGAACCATATTGATTCCTGTAAAAGGATGAATAAAATCTCCAAATTCTTGTTCATATTCTCTTTCCGTAAAAGTAGAACCTAAATCATAAGGACTTTTCTCTAATTTTTCTTCGTCTAAAATACCGTTACCCACTTCATCTGCAGGGAAACTGAGTAACATGGTTATTTTTTTTACTCCTCTAGCAATTCCTTTCAAAATTAAAGAGAAGCGATTTCTACTTAAAATAGGATAGACAAGTCCTACTTCTCCTTCTGGAAATTTATTTCGAATATCGGTTGCGATATCATCGACAGTTACATAGTTTCCCTCTGAAATTCCTACTACAGCTTCTGTAATCGCAACAATATCCCTATCTTTAAAAGAAAAAGGTTCTGACTTAGAAGCTTCTAGTAAAGAGTCTACTACAATAGAAGCCAAATCATCATGCTCCTTAATAATGGGAGTACGAATTCCCCTTACTACTGTTCCTACATTTCTCATTTTCTTTCCTCCTTATAAACTAAGCAATTCTGCTTTATAACTTTTTTCTAGTACTTTTAAGGATTCCGGACTTACTTCAACAGTTCCTTCATCCAAAAGTTCTAAATCTAAATATTTTAAAATATCTATAAATTCCATTTCATTACAATAATCATTTAATTCAATAAATTGGCGAATACGTGCTGGTTTTTGTAAAATTCTTTGATGCATATAAGAAGCAAGAACTCCGCCTATGACATATCGTTGAAGTAACCAGATATCGAGTTCTTCATGTTCCATTATCCAAGCAAAGTGCCGATAGGAAACTTCTCTTTCCTCTGGTGTCATCTCCTCAAAAATATGAAGCAATAACTCTTCGTCCAGATAACCATAATATTGGAAAGCTTCTAAAAGTTGAATTTCGAAATCCAACTCCATCGCTTTTAATCGTAAAGCATAATAAGTATTTCTTTTATTCTTTCTATATTCTGGATAGAAGTGCTGATAAGTTTTCATCTCATCTTCCTGAAGACTTTCAGCCAAAATAGAAAACAATTCCGTTGTTAAACTCCAGGTCGGGGTAAGACATTTCTCATCACAGTTCCAACTATGCAACGTCTCATGAGAAAACGTATAAGCATCTTCAATACTTCCAACAGGATAAAAATCAATTTTTTTCCCCTGTTCGGATACTGTCATGGCTGACAAAGGTGCTCGCCTTTTGAGAAACTTCTGATGAATAGTAATTTTTCCACTACTCAATAAAAACTCTAAATATTCTCCATACCGAGAATCCAAGTGATTTAAGAATTGGTGAGATAAGCCAATACAAGTTTGAAGTTTCGTCTTCGTTCGATATCGTTGTCTCTCTAAATGAAAGCGAGGTGTGGTAATAATGTGATTCATACTCGTTAGAAAAGAAAAATCTGCTTCATAAAAATCATCTTCATCATACAAATAATCATATAGTAGTTGATTTAATAATTCTAAATTCATTTGGTAATAAACATGCTATCGCCAAAGGAAAAAAAGCGATATTCCCTCTCTACAGCTTCTCGATAAGCTTTTAAAATAAGATCTTTACCAGCAAAAGCACTGACTAACATGATTAAGGTTGATTTAGGAAGATGAAAATTTGTAATCAAAGCATCAATCGCTTCAAATTGATAACCAGGATAAATAAAAATATCCGTCCAACCACTACAAGCTTTAAAAGTTCCATAAGTCTTGATAATTGTTTCTAATGTTCTAGTAGAAGTCGTTCCAACACTAATAATTCTTCTACCCTCGCTTTTTGCTTTCGTTAACACCTCAGCAGTCTTTTCATCCATCATATAAAATTCACTATGCATCTTGTGTTTCGTCACATCTTCGACGTTTACAGGACGAAAAGTTCCCAAGCCAACATGCAGAGTAATAAACTCAATGGAAACACCTTTAGACTGAATCTTCTCTAATAATTCTTTGGTAAAATGTAAGCCTGCTGTAGGAGCTGCAGCACTTCCAACATTCTTTGCATACACCGTTTGATATCGATCTTTATCTTTTAATTTTTCATGGATATAAGGTGGAAGTGGCATCTCTCCTAACTCATCCAATATCTCATAAAAAATACCTTGATATTCAAAATGAAAATAACGAATCCCATCTTCTTTACTATCTGTACAAACCGCACTGAGTTTAGGAGAAAAAGTAACTCGATCTCCAACATGGATTCTCTTTGCTGGTTTTACTAAACATTGCCAAGTATCAGACGCTTCTTCCTTCAACATCAATATCTCAATAAAAGCATTCGTTTGCTCTTTCGTACCGTAAAGACGAGCAGGCATAACTTTCGTATCATTTAAAACTAAGACATCCCCTGCTTTTAAATACGATAGAATATCTGAGAAATGTTTATGCTCGATTTGGGCAGTCTCCGTATGAAGAACTAATAGCCTAGATTCATCTCTTTTAGAAAGAGGAGTTTGAGCAATTAATCTTTCTGGTAATTCAAAATCAAAATCATCTGTTTTCATAAGTCACCTTCTACCATTTTCTTATAGAATCCCCATGATATACTGGCGACAAGAAAAATTTTTCAATTTCTTGATTAACCTGATTTACTTTCTTACTCTTAAAAACATCATGGGTTGTATCCCTTAAATATACTAACCACTTTTTCCCTTTTAAATTCTTATATACAAATTCAGAACTTGTCTTTGGCACAATCTCATCACTTAATCCCTGAAAAATCAAAGTTGGCTTTGTTAATTGAGCGGGATTTTCCTGAGCCTTCTCCACAATTTTTGTAAACTCTAAAAACATAGGAATCGATACTTTTAACATTCTCGAGAATATTTCATTAGCGTGATAAGTTTTAACAATCGATAACCCATTTTTTATCAAGGTATCCATTTTATCTTTTAAACTATGGTGATCATCTAAATATTGAAAGGCTGGTGCCACTAAAACTACTTTTTTTACTTCTTTATATTTTAAAGCAACATAAGTAGCGAGAACTCCACCAAGACTATGACCAACTACATAGATACTATGGTATCCCTTTTTAATCAGCATTTCAACATGTTTTTCAGAAGAAGTTATCCATTCTTGATAAGAGATATCTCGCACTAAATTTCTTTCATGTCCAGGTAGTGTAAAATTATAAACGTCTAATTGCCATTTAGAATTTAAATAGTATTGCAAAATCTCCTCATCGTAAACTCCCCCTGCAAAACCATGAATAATTAAAACAGCTTTTCTTACAATCATAACCCTTTTCTCCCTACTGGTTCATACAAATAAACTCTTGTTTCTATATCTTTTCTAGAATTTTCTAAAATATCGGAATCGGGGATCACTCTATCTTTTTCTACCAAAAGCAAAATCGTAGATCCTCCAAAACAAAAATAGCCCTTTTCTTCCCCTCGTTTAAAGGTTTCCTTAGGAGTATTCTCTATTTTTCCCACTAAGAGAGCCCCAATTTCCATTTGAACAATCGTAGAAAAATGATCCGTCTTTAAAACCTCATACTCTCTAGTATTTTCACTGAATACCTTATATCTTTTACAAGCAATTGGTTGAACCGTATGAAATACTCCTCGAATCTTTTTTCTTTTCATAGAAGTACCATTATCTATATAACTATAACGATGATAATCATCGACTCCTAAACGGTAAAGAAAACAATATCCACCCTGATAATGCTCTGCTAACTGTTTATCTTGTAGCAATTCTTCTACGGTATAACAACTGTTTTTTATCCAAAAACAAGTATCTTTTTCGATAGGATAAACAGTCAATTTCGCATCTGCAGGAGATAGAAAAAGAGAAACATCCTGAGACAGTTTTCTAGAAGAAGGTTTTATCTTTCTCGTAAAGAAATCGTTAAAAGAAGTATACTCTTTCTCTTCATACTCCTCCATTAGAATATGATTTTGCGAAATAAATTTAGGAATTCTTCTTTTGGATAGAGAACTATCCATATACTTACCACCTAATAGACTAAACCATCTCATCGTTAATAGTTTTAAAATCATTCTCCCAAATAAGGTTTCGTATAAAAAGAGAAGAGATCGACTACCCGTCTCTTCATAATATTCTTTCGTTTTCCGATTATAAATCATTATCTCACCTTTAGGTAAAGAAGAACAGCACTCATAGCTATCGCTAAAACCGTACAAACGGTATACCACCAATCCTTCTTTGGCTTTTTTATTTTAAAATTGTAAACAAACAAAAAAGCAATAAGGGCAAACATTCCTAAATAAATGCTTACAAAAATACTTTTTGAAACCACATACTTCAATAAATAAATAATCGGAAGAATCATAGCCGTTGTCGTTACAGGAAGTCCTGAATAATACTTAACAGGGCCTTCTATACCGTTTGCAGATAAGTTAAAAAACGCTAAACGACTAATTCCAGCAATGGTAAATAATGTTACAACAGGAATGGTTATGTAAGGATTTAACGCAATATCAAAGAAAGAACTCATTCCATAGAGAGTCGCTATTGGGAAAGCAATAAAAGATACCATATCCGTCAAAGAATCAATTTGAATTCCATATTCAATATCCTCATCCGTCCGATTCTTACACATCCTAGCAATTTTTCCATCAAACATATCACAAATTCCTGATATCATTAAAAAAATCATAGCACCAGTCATTTTGGGTTTATCAAAACCAAAAATAAAATAAAACCCCATCATCGTTGATAAAACTCCTAAATATGTCACAATGACTGATCGATTATACTTCCCAATAAACATATTTAAACCTCAATTCCTAACATACAAAATTATAACATATCTCCTAAAAAAAACCAAGTGATATTCCTCACTTCGTTTCCTTATCCAAATAGGGAATTCCTAAATGCTCATAGGCCTTTTTCGTAACCATTCTTCCCCTAGCCGTTCTCTTTAATAATCCAGTTTGTAAAAGATATGGTTCATAGACATCCTCTATCGTAGTCTGTTCTTCCCCTATCGAAGAAGCAATGGCTTCAATCCCTACTGGACCACCATTAAATTTTTCAATGATAGATTTTAAGAGATGATAATCCGTCTCATCTAAGCCTAAACCATCTACTTTCAGTTTATCGAGTGCTAATTTCGCTATCTTTAAATCAATGACACCATTTCCCATGACAAGGGCATAATCTCTAACTCTTTTGAAGAGACGATTTACAATTCTAGGTGTCCCTCTACTTCTTTTTGCAAGTTCAATAGCAGCATCATCTTCAATTGTAACTCCTAAAACTCTTCCCGTTCGTTTCGCAATCTTTTCTAATTCGTCTACCGTATAGTAATTTAGTTTATTAATAATACCAAAGCGATCCCGTAAAGGTCCTGTCAAATCACCTGCTCGTGTAGTCGCCCCTACTAGAGTAAAAGGTGGTAAATCAATTCGGATGTTTCTACTACTGGACTCATTACCGACAACAATATCCAGTGTAAAATCCTCCATCGCAGAATATAAAATCTCTTCAATAAATCTAGGAATACGATGAATTTCATCAATAAATAAAACATCCCCAGGTTCTAGACTAGATAAAACAGCTGCTAAATCTCCACTTTTTTCAATAGAAGGACCGCTTGTCGTCTTTACATTACTACCTAGTTCATTGGCAATTATATATGCTAAAGTAGTTTTTCCAAGCCCTGGAGGGCCATACAAAAGAACATGATCAAGAGGTTCTTCTCTCATCTTGGCTGCTTTAATAAAGATTTCTAAATTCTCCTTTACTTCTTGTTGTCCAATGTACTCTTCTAACTCAGCAGGTCTTATGCTCATATCGTTTTCTTCCGATTCTAGCTTTTCAGCTGATAAAAGTCTATTTTCCATAATGCCCCCTTACTTTAATAATAATTTTAAAGCATCTTTTACCTGTTCTTCAATCGTTAAATCACTATGAATATGTGGCAAAATCTTTTTAATATCTCCACTTTTATATCCTAAGCCTTCTAGGACTTCTTTTAATTCTTCAAAATTCTGTTGCGAAGAATCTTCTACAGTCATATTTAGCTTTCCTTTTAAATCTAAAATAATTTGTCTAGCTACCTTATCCCCTATTTTAGGAAATTTCTTTAAATAGAGAATATTCTCTCTATCTATAGCATCTAAAATACCAGTAATGGAACCACTTGCAAGCATTGGAAGAGCCATTTTACAACCTAATCCTTTTACGGCAATTAGTCTTAAAAATAATTGTTTTTCTTCTAAGGTATGAAATCCGTATAAACTTAATTCATCCTCTCGTACCTGTTCATAGACATAGACTTTCGCTTCCTCATGGAGAGAAAAAGAATAAGGATTTCCTACATAAATTAAGTAGCCAATTCCTGCACACTCCACAACAATATACGTACTTTCTACTTCCGTTACCATTCCTTTTATATATTCATACATCGTTAGTCACCGTCTACATTATAACACAAACAAATGTTTTTGAAAATAGAAAACATCATTTTCAGAAAAGAGAAAGAAAAAAAGAGCTTCAAGGATTTTGCATCCTTTTCTTAGCTCTTCTTAAAAAAAGTTGATAATAGAGGAAAATACCTGTAAAACTTCCGAAACTATCAATGACAACATCTGTAAACTGCCCAGAACGTTCTACTACAAATAATTGATGAAATTCATCTGTCATAGCATAAAATACACACACTAGGAATAGGAGTAAAAGACTTTTTCTTTCTAATGGTCTATAATCCTTAAAAACATTGATAACCAAGATTCCTAAAATGAAATACTCTAAAAAATGGGCCGTTTTTCTGACCACATAGGATACTTTCTTGATAATTTTTTCTATATCTTCTGGACGATAAGTATGATGGGTAATTTTACTAATCCACTCAACAGCACTCTCAATAACTTGATTACTCTTATTCTGAGAGACTTCTCCACTATCACTCGAAAAAGAAAAAATAAATCCAACCCAAAAGATCAACAAAAATATGTTTATGTATTTCATAATTTCTCACATTTATTTTCTAAAGAATGTTCTAACAATCAAGAACCAGAAATAGCACATCAATAAAACAAACATCCAAGCAACTAAAGAATAGAGAAAACCATCTAAATACTTATCTGCTACCGCTAATAAACTATTTGGAAAGTTTCCTAAAAAAGTAGTTACTTCATTCGTTCCTAAATTAGCGGCAAGAAACGCAAAGATACGAAGAATTAAATCTAAAGCGGCAATTCCATAGGCTGCTTTTTCCAAAGTTCTTCTATAACATGCCCAACAAATAATCAATACCACTATAAATAGAATTGCTATTGCATCCATTTTAAATCACTACCTTACTGTTTAGTAATTATACCACAATTTTTCTACTTTTAAAAGTCCTAACAAAAAAGAGAAAATCTTATTTATTTTCTCTTAAAAAGAATCCCTTATCATCTACATCAATGATAATTTCAGATTGAAATTTAATATTATCCATAATTAAATTACTGGCAATTAAAGTCTCTAAATTACGAGAGATAAATCGCTTAATAGGTCTTGCTCCATATTCTGGATTAAAAGATTCTTCAATGATATAGTTTTTCGCTTTTTCTGTTAAAAGGAAATGAATCTTTTTGTCTTCTAGACGAGATTCTATTTCCGTCATAATTTTGTCAACGATTTGAGAAACAATTTCTTTTGTTAAAGATTTGAAAATAATTACTTCATCAATTCGATTAATAAATTCAGGCCTAAAATTTCTTTTTAATTCTTGAAGAACTAAATCTTCGCTGTTTTCTTTACCATCCAAAATATATTCACTACCAAGATTAGAAGTCATGATAATGATCGTATTCTTAAAATCAACTGTTCTTCCTTGAGAATCTGTAATTCTTCCATCATCTAGGATTTGGAGTAAGATATTAAATACATCATGATGAGCTTTTTCAATCTCATCAAAGAGAATAATACTATAAGGATTTCGTCTAACGGCTTCCGTAAGTTGTCCTCCCTCATCATAGCCAACATATCCTGGAGGAGCTCCAATTAATCTAGCAACACTATGAGCTTCCATATATTCACTCATATCGATTCTAACCATATGTCTTTCATCATCAAAGAGTTCTTCTGCTAAAGAACGAGCCACCTCTGTTTTTCCTACTCCTGTAGGTCCTAAAAACATGAAAGAACCAATAGGTCTATTCGGATCTTTAATCCCAGCTCTTGCCCGAATAATCGCTTCACTAATAAGTTTTAAAGCTTCATCTTGTCCCTTTACACGACGTTTCAAGTTAGCCTCTAAGTTGAGCAATTTTTCTCTTTCTCCCCCTACTAGTTTAGAGACAGGGACATTCGTCCATTTAGATACGACTTGAGCAATATCTTCTTCCGTTACTTCGTCACTTAAAATTTGCGAATTGGTTTCGCTACGAAGTTCCTCTAATTCTTTATTTAAGTTAGGAAGAATTCCATGTCTTAATCTAGCAGCTGTCTCTAAGTCATAGTCATTTTCAGCCTTTTCTAATTCAAAAGTTCTCTTCTCAATTTCTTCTTTTTTAGCATTAATTTTAGAAAGAATATCTTTTTCAGCCTCCCATTTTTTTCGCAATTCTTTCTCTTCTTCTTTCATGCCTTTTAACTTTTCATGAATTTCTTCTACTCTTTTTTTAGAGAGCTCATCTTTTTCTTTCTTTAAAGCCTGTAATTCTATTTCAAGACGCATAATATTTCGCGTTAACGTATCTAAGTCTGTTGGAACAGAATCCATTTGAACCTTAATGGTAGAACAAGCTTCATCTACCAAATCAATAGCTTTATCTGGTAAAAAACGATCTGTAATATAACGATCAGATAAGGTTGCTGCAGCTACTAAAGCTTTATCTTTAATACTAACACTATGGAATACTTCAAAACGAGATTTTAAACCACGCAAGATGGTAATCGTATCTAGAACATTAGGCTCTGATACTTTTACTTTTTGAAATCTTCTTTCCAAAGCTCCATCTTTTTCAATGTATTTTCGATATTCATTTAAAGTAGTTGCTCCAATAACATGAATTTCCCCACGAGCTAACATAGGCTTCAACATGTTACCAGCATCCATTGCCCCTTCAGCACCAGCTCCAACAATCATGTGAATTTCATCAATAAACATGATGGTTTCTCCCTCGGTTTTTTCAATTTCTTTTAAAACCGCTTTTAGCCGATCTTCAAATTCTCCTCGATATTTTGCTCCGGCAATTAAGGCACCTAAATCTAACTCCCAAATCGTTTTTCCTTTTAAACTAGCAGGCACATCTCCTTTGATAATTCTTTGAGCAAGTCCCTCGACAATCGCTGTTTTACCCACTCCTGGTTCTCCAATTAAGACAGGGTTATTTTTGGTCTTTCTAGATAAAATACGAGTGATACTTCGAATCTCTTCATCTCTACCGATGACAGGATCTACTTTCCCATCTCTAACAGCAGATGTAATATCTCTTCCGTATTTTTCCAATACATTTTCTAAGTTTTCTTGATATGGGTTTTGCATATTCATACTATCCCCCTCTTTCATAATATGCCTCAAACACATATCATTATACCATTATTTTAGCACTTGTCAAGTGTGAGTGCTAAAAAGAGCGATAAAAAAATGTTATCACGCGATAACATTTATTGTAAAGCTTCTAATAATTCAGCTTTTTTCATAGAAGTATATCCTTCAATTCCAGCTTCTTTTGCCATTTCTTTTAATTCTGCTACCGTTTTTTTAGATAAGTCACTTTCTTCTTTTTTAGAAGAAGCAGCTACTTTTTCTTCTTTAGCAACTTTGGTCTCACTCTTAGTAACTTTACCATCTAGAGCATCTTTTGCAACAGCAACTAATTTTGTGAAAGCTTCTGGATCCTGGATAGCAATTTCACTTAACATTTTTCTGTTAATAGCTACTCCTGCCTTATTTAATCCATCAATAAATTTAGAATAACTAATATCATTCATGCGACAAGCCGCATTGATACGAGTAATCCATAATTTTCTCATATTTCTCTTTGTTTGTCTTCTATCTCTATAAGAATACTTTAAAGAGTGCATTACTTGTTCTTTAGCAGTTCTATATAATTTATGTTTGCTTCCGAAGTAACCCTTAGCTAATTTCAATACTTTTTTTCTTCTTGCAGCGTGGATAGTTCCACCTTTTACTCTTGCCATAATCTAATCTCCCTTCTGTTAGTTAAATTTTACATTCTTTAATCTATTGGCATCTGCCTTTGAAAGTGCAGAAGCATGTCTTCCCACTCTATTAGAAGCAGCATTTTTCTTTCCTGTATTATGTCTAGTTCCTGGGTGACCAATCTTTACAGATCCACCATCACGAACATTTAATACTTTTTTTGTTCCCTTATGTGTTTTTAATTTTGGCATATTTTTCCTCCTATTTTTCCTTTTTTGGCATAAGAATCATTGTCATATTACGTCCATCGAGAAGTGGTTTTTGTTCGATATCGGAAACGTTATTGAGAGCTTGAGCAAACCGCAATAAAACATCTCTTCCTAATTCAGTATGTGCCATTTCACGTCCTTTGAATCGGATGGAAGCTTTTACACGATGACCTTTTTCTAAATATTTAACAGCTTGATTTACTCTCGTATTAAAATCATGAACATCGATAGCAACAGATAATCGATATTCTTTCATTTCTAAATTTGTTTCTCTTTGCTTCTTTAAATTTTCTTTTTGTTTTTTCTTATTCTCATACTTAAATTTGTTGTAATCCATAATCTTACAAACTGGTGGATTACCATTTTGATTAATTAGAACCAAATCAAAACCTGCATAGGTAGAGAGAGTAAGAGCGTCCTTAATATTTTTTATTCCTAATTGCTCACCATTAGGTCCAATGACCATTACTTCTTTTGCACGTATTTGTTCATTAATGAACAAATCTCTTTCCTTGTTTGCTATAACAAACACCTCCTATTTTCATAATTGAAATGGTATCTTATACCATGAAAAAAGTGCATACAAGGGTATCCACTTTAAGCACGCATAATTCTATTATGTTAGGCTTTTACCTATTGCTTCGGCAATCAGGTGGATGTGGATACATCGCTTTCCTTTTTTTCATTACACGAACGATTATACATAATAACTTTTTATTTGTCAAGTAAAAATGTAAATTTTCTAAGGAAGTTTATGATTAATTTATGATAATGTCTTAAGTGTTAACTTTTGAAAATGTC
>CANQTT010000005.1 GCA_947626855.1 uncultured Bacilli bacterium | reverse complement strand
ATCCTGGATTTTTCATTTTTTATGAAAAAAAGACAAATAAGTAAAAATATTTACCTATTTGTCAACAGTCTGAAGAATACATGGATGGATGTATTCTTTTTCTTTGCTCTATTTCTAGAAATGTAAAAATTTCTAGGAAAAGTTGAATAGCTTGTTAATGGTACCCTAAAGGAGGCTGTAAGACAAATCTTAAGCATTAGAGGGAACCTTTGCATATTAAGAATTGTAAGTTTTTAGAAATAGATGAACCACACTTATTAATGTCATAATTTTCATATACTTTTTTGACAACAAGGCCGACATTTTTACAGCATTGTTTTACCTCACTAATTGTAAAAATTCTAAAAGTATGACTATCAATGTATTTCTTACCATTTCTTTCAAATATAATTTTACTATTTTCTATTTTTGTTTTTTTATCATACTGCCATTCCATAGTTCTTGTCATATGATCATAAGAATCTATTTTACTACCAGAATTTTGGGGATTGTGCAAATCAATGATTATTTTTCCTCCATCAGTTAAAATATTTTTTAAATTCATAAGAGCTTTTTCTAACTCTTGTGTATCTTTTAAATGATTGATTACAGCAAACATTGAAATGATAACGTCATATTTTTGATTAATATTGATATCTAATAGATTTTGTAAATAGAGATTAGAGGAAATCCTAGTTTTAGCAATATCTAGCATTTCTTTATTGAGATCTAATCCATCAACTTTGAACCCACTTTTTTGCAACAAAAAAGCATGTAAGCCAGTTCCACAACCTATATCGATAATTTTGTCATCTTGATGAATAAAATTTTTTAAAAATTCTGTTTCTTTCGCATAATTTTTATTTTTATAAAAATTATCATAATACTTTGCAAATTCTTTATATTCCATTTTATAACTCCCATATGCCTATTGTTTTTAACAATAGGGAAATATATTTTCTACTTGAAAAGATAATCATTTATGTTAAAACTCGAACTAGGAAAGCTCGAGTTTGTATTCTTTGATTCAGGGATATGACAACTTTATATGACCCTTCATTTCTAATTTTTTAATGAATGTTAAAAAAATTATCTATTCCAATTACGCCATCATAATAATTATTCATTATTTCCGCACATAGTTTAAGTTTTTCATTATCGATAATTTGATTAGTTTGATAGTTGCTAATAATTTGATTCAATAAATTATCATAGTAAAAAGTTATTGAACCATATTTTGATTGTATTAAAATATCTACTAAATCCTCAATTTTAGATTTAATATCTTCTTCCAAATTTGATAATAAATAATCATTTATATTAACTTTTTCGCCATCAATTTCCATTTCACTACCAAGTATAGAAGATAATTTCTTTTGTAATGGTAATTCTTCATTCTTGATATCCTCGATTAGATAGTTTTTATATTGTAATGTTTTTTCAACCGTGTATTTTGAAATTTCTTTTTGTTTATTATCCGTATTTTTAGGAATTAAATTTCCAATTACAAAATCTTTCTCCTCTGTTTTATTGAACTCTAAGATCTTATCATTCTTGATATCAATTAAAACCCAATACTCAGGTTTAATTTGTTCTTCTTTGCTCCAAACATTATCTTTATCATCTGTTAACATCACACCAACATATAACGTTCCATTTTCCACTCTTAACATAGGATATAGCGGAATATAAGATGGTAATCCTTTTTTTATTTTTTCATCGTTGACAATATTCAAGTATTTGTCTAAATTTAAATTATTCACAATATCTCTCCTTTATTTTATTTCTTGCACTATATAAAAAATATTTTATATTTGCTTCTTTAGTGTTTATTTTTTCACTAATTTCTTTTATTGAAAGGTCATTAACATAGTACATTTTAAATACTATTTTTTCTTTATCTGTTAAACCGATGTTATCTAAATTATTGATGATTTCTTTGTATATAATTTTATCTAACATTGGGTTTTCATATCCTAGTTCGTATTCTTCGTCAAATGTTTTATTCTTTTTTTCTTTAGTATAGTTTTTTGCTTTGGTGCACCATATATTATAAGCAATTTTCCATATTAAATTTTCTATTTTTTCGATCTGAATATTTTTATTAAAATATTCGAATATGGCTAGAAAAATACTATTTGTTAAATCTTCTGCATCTTCTTTATGATTTGTTTTTTTGATTGCCCAATTATAGATTTTATAATAATATTCATCATAAATTTTGTCCATAATAATCACCTTTCATCCCTATAGTAATTATTTTCTTAAAAAGGTTAGGAATTTTAATAAATTATTTGTAAAAAATATTGATATTTTAAAATACAAGGATGTTTTTTAAATTGAAAAATTTGGTATCTATTTTCGTTATCCAAAGAACATTTTTTTGACAGATACATTTGAAATATAGTGGGTGTTTCACAATGAAATCTATTAATTGTTGAGTGCTTGCCAACTTTCTTTTAGAAAGGAGGCTTGATATTATGAAGAAAAAAGATTTATTAATCTCATTTCTAATACTAATTATCATTTTATTAATAGTCTCTGTAATGATTCTATGTATAAAGAAATAGCACTCAATCTAGCATAGATTAAGTGCTTAACCAAATTTAGGTAAGTACTCAACTCGCGAAGTTAAGTCTTCCCTTTTTATTTTATGCAAGTTTCCTTGACATATTCATAATAACATAAAAACGACTTTTTGACAAGTCGTTTTATATTGTTACTCGAAAAGTCCGAGTTTCCTATCAATCTGGTGCCTGTGGCCGGACTCGAACCGGCACGATATTGCTATCAATGGATTTTGAGTCCATCACGTCTACCAATTCCATCACACAGGCATAATTAGATTATAACATAAATTTTAGAAAAGTGAACTTTTTTTCAATCAAAAAGTATAGTATACTATTCTTATAGTAGGTGGTAGCATGAAATTCATAAAAAAATATAAAAACTATTTTTTAGCTTTTTTTCTTCCTTTCCTTATTATTTCTCTTTTCTTTTTATGGAAGGGATGTTTTCACGACAAGTTAGTCTTAAATTCCGATATGCAAGCTCAATATACTTCATTATTCCAATATTTACGAAACGTTTTGCACGGAGATGCTACTTTTCCTTATACCTTTTCGAAAGGATTAGGGGGAGCTATGTATGGAACTTATTTCTACTATTTAGCGAATCCTCTGAATCTACTGGTTTATTTTTTTGAAGATATTCCAACTTTTTTTCTTTTTTTAATCCTTTTAAAGATATCTTTATCTGGATTTACCATGTATCTTTTCTTACACCATAAATTTCAAACAGATGATTCTAAACTTTTACTGTTTGCTCTTGCCTATGCTCTTATGAGTTACAATATTAACTATTATATAAATGTGATGTGGTTAGATGGTGTTATATTAGCACCTTTACTCCTTATTAGTATTAATTATTTTGGGGAGAAGAAAAAAGTTTTTCCTTACAGTATTTTATTATTTTTATCTATTTTTTTGAATTATTATATTGGATATATTCTTGTTTTCTTTTCTGTCCTTTATTTTTTCTATTCCTACTTACTAAAATACAATAACTGGAAAGAGAACAAACGAATCGTTATCGACTTTTTCTGTATAACACTATTAACAGGACTGTGTACTTCGTTTATTTTGATACCTAGTGCGATTGAATTATTAGGCACAACAAGAGTACCTGTTAAGACTCCTTTTGTGAATTGGAATTTTCTAGATTTTTTAGCCCCCCTTTATATAGGCTTTGGTAATTTAAATAATCCTTTGAATTATTATGGATTTTGTATTTTTTCGGGAACCCTTATGCTTCCTTTGATAATTTGCTACTTTACTAATAAACGAATTTCTAAGAAAGAAAAAATCTTAACAATGATTATTTATTTCTTTTTCCTTTTGCCAATTGCTTTTCCATTCTTGAATAAAATCTGGCACATGTTTACTTTACCGCAAGCTTTTAATTTCCGTTATAGTTTTCTAGCTACGTTATTTACCATTATGATTGCTTATCGATCTTTTACGATGTTAGAATGTTCTAAAAAAGCATTGAGAGTTTTTTTAGTTTTGTTTTTAATCTTTTCTTTTTCTCTCTTGTACGTAACCCATTTTACTCCAGAATATTATATTTTTTTAGATGCTTATAAAATTATTGTTACGGTTCTTCTTGTCATTTTAAATGTATTTCTAGTTCTTCATCATCGAAAGACCATTTTAATGGGAATTCTTTGTTTTGAGTTAGTTCTTAATTTATTTTGGATAGGAGCAGATTCTAAAATGATGCCAAAAGAAAATCACGAAGAAGCCATCTCCCAGCTAAAAGAATTTTCTTCTTACTGTCAGAAGGATTATCGCTGTGAAGAAAGGGGAGGATATACGGATAATGATTCTCTTTTAATGAATTATTTTGGAATTTCCCATTTCTTATCAACGACTTTAAATAAACCTGCTATTTTTATGTTAAAAGCTTTTGGTTCTAAGTCTATTCAAAATTACTATTTTTATCAACCAGATGTTATTTTAGATATGCTTCTAGGTGTTCAATATTTATCTGATGTTGAAAAAATTCATGGATATGAAGTAGTGAAAGAAGGAGAGATATCAACTTTAGATAAGACTTATTATATAGAAAAAAATCCAAATGCTTTGAGCTTAGGATATTTGGTTTCTAAGAATATTAAGGATTGGGAATCTGATAAGCAAGGATTTTTCTATTTAGAAGAGCTTTTGAATCAATTATCCAATGAACAAGAGCATTATCTCATCTCTTTACCTTATGAAACGGTGAATTCCAAAAATTATTGGGTTCATGATTTAAATCATTATCCATATTTGTATATTTATACGGATAAAGCTTTTGAGGTAGAGGGAATGGATAGTAAAGATTATCTTTTTCGTGGAGATCATTATGTCATTCTTTATGATTTAGAAGAAGAACTTCATCTAACATTTGAAGATAGTCCAGAAAAGTTAGAAATTTATACAATTGATATGGATAAAGTAAGAAAATTCAAAGATAAAACTATCGAAATGCAAGTTGACGTCAACCAACAAAACAGAATAGAAGGACACATAACGGCACCCGAAGATAGCGTACTTTTTCTAACAATTCCTTATGAAAAAGGATGGCGGATCTGGATAGATGGGGAAGAACGGGAAAGCTTTTCGGCATTGGATTCTTTTTTAGCCGTTGAGATAGAAAAAGGACAACATGAAATTGTGTTAGAATATCATATTCCTGGTTTATGGATTGGAACTGTGGTTTCGATTATTAGTTCTCTTCTATTAATCTGGTATGGAAGAAGGTATCAAAAGAAATGAAAAAACATTTTCCCTATTTATTAATTATTGCTTTTGTAGCTATTTTCTTTACCTTATTGATACCTCGTAATTTATATAAGCATGATCTTGTCTTTCATTATCATCAAATCGAAGATTTGCGAATTCGCTTAGAAGAAAACGTTTTTCATCCTTCTCCGATTTCGAAGTCTTTAGCAAATGGGTATGGATATGGTGCTTCCTTGTTTTATCCTCCTCTTATGCATTTTCTAACAGCTATTACAGGTAATTTGTTATCTGTTGATACTTTTTTTGCCATTGATTTGATTTCGATTCTTTGCTTTATTCTTTCTGGTATGGCGATGTACTTTTTATCCTATAAACTCTTTGGACATCAAAAAGTGGCTCTTTTAGCTTCTTTTCTCTATTTGTTTTTCCCTTATCATATCGTTGATATTTGGTCACGAGGTGCTTATGCGGAATGCTTTGTTTTTTTATTCCTGCCACTCGTTATTAGTGGATTAATTGATTTAGTACGAGGAAATACTTCCAAATTTTATATATTATTTGTAGTAGGTTATGTAGGAGGCGTTTATAGTCATTACCTAAGTATGTTTTTTTTAAGTTTTCTTCTTCTTCCTTTCTTTATCATCTACCGACACGAAATCTTTAAGAAGGAGAGAATAAAAGCTTTGTTGATAGCTTGTAGTTTTGTTCTTTTGTTAATTCTTCCTTTAATTGTACCTATTTTGGAACATCATTTAGCCCTTGACTACAGAGTCTTTGCGTTAAATATTATGGCCAGTAAAAAATCTATTGGTGCGACTACTTTAGGAATTTTAGATTACTTTTTTACGTCTAAAACGGGTTATTCTAACGGTTTACCAGTTTATGTAGATTATATTACTTGGCTTTTCATTATTCTTTGCTTATGCTCTTTTAAAAAATTAAAAAAACAAGGTGGTTCTTGGTGGATGTGGTTATTTTATACTATCTTCTTCACGATTTTTTGCCTAAGTTTTAAGCCTCTTTGGACCAACACTCCTACCTTTTTTAGGACTTTGCAATTTGTATGGAGATTAGAGATTATGCTTGCTATTTCTATGAGTCTCTTTGCTTCTTACTATATAGTTTTATGGAACAATAAAGTTAGTAATCTTCTTCTGGGTATCATTCTTATCATTTTCTTCATAACAGGTCGTGGGACTAGTATTGGTCAAGGCCTTTATACCACTCATGAAGAAATTATAGAAAAAATTGAATATGGGGTTGGAAGGCAAGCAGAATATTTACCACAAAAAACAAAATTTTCATATTTATGGGAAAGAGAAAAGGGGATTTCAGCGGATCAAGAAGTTCCAATAGAAATTCTTCAAGACGATACCCCATATTTAAAATTTTCTGTTGAGACAGAGAATTGCGTTGTCCTAGAATTGCCAAGGATTTATTATCTAGGATATACTTTAAAAGATGAAGAGAACCATTCTATTCCTCTACAAGTCAGTAATCATGGCTTTCTGCAAGCGGAAATAGAAGAAAGTGGAACCTATACTTTAGTTTATCAGGGAACATTTGCAATGCGTTTGTCTTCTGCGATTCGCTTTCTTTCTCTCTTAGCTTTTTTCCTCTTTATTAGTTGGAAAAATCACATTTTAAAAAGAATTTATCCATTCTTTGCAAAAAAAGTCTTTCGTAGAAAATAGCAGTACCTATTTTCTATAAAGACTTTTTTATTTAATCATTTTTTTCTTGATATCGGGATGCGAATAAATCCTCTTCTTGGCTATCAGGCTCTTTTTCTTCCATTTTAGGAAGTTCATCAATTCCTCCTAAACCAAAGTAATCTAAAAAAGCATTTGTAACACCATATTGTTTAGGTCTTCCCGGAAGGTCAGAGCGACCAACTTCTTGAATTAAATTTTTGATGAGTAATCTTCTGATTACATAGCTACTGTTGACGCCTCTAATCTCATCGATTTCCATTCTTGTAATGGGTTCATTGTAGGCAATAATAGCAAGAGTCTCTAGGGCTGATTGGCTTAAATTGGCATTTTGTTCTTCTAAAGTAATTTTTTTATAATATTCTTTATGTTCCTGTTTGGTTGTCAATTTGAAATGTCCACCTAATAGTTCTAATTGAATCCCTCTATCCTCTTTTTGATAATCACTATATAGTTCTTTTAAGGCTTGTGATACTTCTTCTTCCTTTTTATCTAGAATGGAACATAATTCTAAAAGTGTTAGCCCATCAGATCCTTTTAAAAATAACAATCCTTCTATTATTGCTTTCAAATCTTATCACTCTTTTCCTTTATTACAATGTTATCAAAATTTCGAGACTGTTCGATACTAATTTCTTGCCGTTTAGACATATTTAAAATCGCTAAAAAGGTTACCACCACATATTCTTTGGTAACTTCCTCGAATAAATCTTGAAAAGAAACTTGTTTTTTTGCTCGTATAATATCTCGAATTTCTGTGCATCGTTTTCCAATGGAATATTCTTGATGAGTAATTTTCGTATTTAATGGCTTTTGAAATTCCTTGGAGTCTAAAAACTTTTGAAAGGCTTCTAATAAATCCTCAAGAGTGACTCCATAATCCATAGGAGTATTTGAATCTTGAAAATCCAATAAGTCACTAGGTTCTTTGGTATAAACTTCTTTTCTTAAATGCTCTAATTTTTTCAAGGATTTAGTGCTTTCTTTATAATTTTGATATTCCAAAAGTCTTTGAATTAATTGTTCCCTAGGATCTTCTTCTTCCTCTTCTTCCTCCTGTCTTGGAAGAAGGACACGAGATTTAATTTCTACTAGTTCCGCAGCCATTACTAAGTATTCACTGGCGATGTCTAAATTCATCTCTTCCATCTTTTCAATGTAATCTAGATATTGCCTCGTAATTTCAACAATAGAAATATCACAAATATTAATATTGGATTGTTTAATTAAATGTAGAAGTAAATCAAGAGGTCCATCATAAGATGGTAGGCTAACTTTATATTCCATAAATCTTCCAACTTTCTAAATCATTATAATATTTTTCCAAATAAAACTCAATAGTTTCCTTTTTTCCGTAAAGTTTTCATAAAAAACTTTTTTTTTCTTTTATTTTAAGATATACTATAAATAAGAGACTAGGAAAGGGGCTATTTTATGATACTTAGAAAACCATATGCGTTTTTGATTAAGCATTTTAAACTTTTTCATATCATTATAACAGCTTGTATGCTTTATTCTATTTATCGTACAGAGCTAATGCTTAATTTTTTAAATGAATATACCCTTACTAATACGCCTGTTATTGGAAGACCTATTCTTGCTTCTCTTTATAATGCATGGGTATTTGTTCTTCCAATTGTAGTTTTAGTCTTTTCTTCCATTTTGCTCGTAATTATGTCGTATAAGCAAAAGCCTAGAACTTACTATTTCTTGATGATTTTAGCACATATCATTTTTTTAGGATTATTTATTTATGGCTTTGTTCTATTTGGAAGAATGCAAGAAACGATTGTTGATTTACGGACTGTCAAAGCCTTTCGTGATTTACTTTTGTATGGTATTGTTTTACAGGGAATTCTTGCCATCGCTTCTCTCATCCGTGGGGTTGGTTTTGATATCAAGAAATTTGATTTTGGACAAGACTTACAAGATTTAGAAATTTCTCAAAAAGATAATGAAGAATTTGAACTTGCTATCAATTTTGATTTAAATGATAAAGCAAGAACAGGTAGAAGAATTCTTCGAAAAACGAAGTATTTTTGTAAAGAACATAAATTTTTTCTACGAATGGTAACTGGTATTTGCGTGATTGGACTTCTCTATTATGCTTATTATAGTTATAGTATTTATCACAAGGTAAGCAAAGAGGGTACAAACTTTGATATGAATGGCTTTACCCTAGGAGCAACTAGAAGTTATCTGGTAACGGAAGATTACCGAGGACATACCTTGAATGAAGATGGTACCTATTTATTAGTAGTAGACTTGAATGTAAAGTATAATTATACCGTTCCCAAAGCATTAGCGACTGGAGCGATTGAATTGAAAGTATCAGGGGATACTTATCATCATACGAACAAATATAGTGGTTTACTAGATGATTTAGGAATTGTTTACAATAATCAGACAGTTGGCAATGAATTTACACACTACTTACTGGTATATGAAATCTCAGAAAAAACGATTAATAGTGAGATGAGGCTTGGTTTTAGAAACATGGATAATGGGGAAACTGCCTATGTCAAGTTAGAGCCAACAAAATTATATGAAGAAAAAGAAACGTTAACAGAAGCAAAATTGGGAGAAGAGTTGAACTTTAAAAATAGTCATTTGGGTAATACGACTTTAAAAATCACCGACTATGAAATGAGAGATCGTTTTACTATCCGTTATCTCTTTTGTACCAAAACAACCAATAATTGTATGGACTCTATAGAGTACTTAATGCCAAACTTATATAATTCTAACTATGATAAAACCTTATTGAAATTGAATGCTGAAATTCATTTTGATAAAAACTTTGTATCTGCCAATGTAAAAGACATTTATAGTTTTTTTAGCATCTTAGGAAAAATAGAATATGAAATAGATGGTCAAAAGAAGACACAAGATGTTTATTTAGGAGAAGTGAAAAACGCTAAAATACCGGAAGGAACCTATTATCTAGAAGTATTCCGTGAAATTAAAATTGCTGATAAAATTGACCTTGTTTTCCAAGTTAGAAATCATACTTATCGATATTCATTAAAATAAAGAAAGAAACTACCAAAAGAAAAAAAAATATGTTACAATATAGAAAGGATAGAGTCTAAATGAAAAGGTATCTTATCTATATGGCTATACTTTATGGCCTATTATTCATGCCTTATCGAGTACAGGCATTGAGTTGTGATAACCGAACGATAGCAGAATACCGTGAATTCACAAATAACATCAAGATTACTACCGATTATGTAATGCAAGATGGACAACCTGTTTTTACAATCATATTTAACAATATTCATTCCGGTATCTATGTAAGGGATGAAACAACACATAGTATGAATATATATCGCGAATTTGATGAAGGCGGACAACTTACTTTAGAGGGATATCGAGCTGATCAGAAAAGAACTTTTGCTTTCTATCTAGATGGTTGTTATGGTTCTCCACTGGCCACTAGATATGTGACTTTACCTGCCTATAATGCGTATGCAGATGATCAAGCCTGTAGTGGCATAGAAGAGTTTAATTTATGTCAAAGATGGGCTAAAGTATCTGTATCAAGAGAAACCTTTTTAGAGAAAACTTCTGAATATCGTGAGAATAAGTTTAAACAACCAGAACCAGAACCTGAAGTAAAAGAAGATACTTGGCAAGAGAAGGTTCTTAAATTTATTGGAAAATATTATGTGTATCTCATATCAGGAGTAATCATCTTTATATTGCTTCTATCAGCTATTAAAATCTTATCTGTGAAAAAGCATCAATTTAATTTTAAAGTGTAGGTGAATAAGAAAATGAATAAAAAAAGAAAAAGATGGATACTATGCTTTGTCATACTTCTTTTAGCTTCCTTCAATAGAATAATTTATGTTTGGGGAGAAGGTGGACATTCTAATGGTGGAGCATCTGGTGGAGGTGATCACTCAACTACTGCCGCATGCCATTCTTATTATAATGGCTATTCGTATAGTGGGATTAGAATATCGGTAGTTGACAAGAATGGTAGAAGAATAGCTGGAACCAAATCCATTGATGTATTCCCAAGCGTTCAAAATCTAAAACAAAGCAGTTCTTTGGGAGCTGGAACTTATGTACTTGCAGCACCGCATGGAGCCTATGAGAGGTATCCTAGATATGATTATTTAGATGGAATTGATACAAATGTTTACAGAGGAAGAATAAATGTTCCGGTTATAACAGCCGCTCTTAGTACTGAAATGTATAATGCAAGCGATGTTTTTGCTGGAATAACGGGATTGTCAGCATATTCCCATACAGCAGTACAGGATGCTGACTCTAGATATAATCCATCTCTTCAAAGCCAAGATATAACTAGGATATATGAACATATTCAAAATACGGATTCCACGACTGGATACCCATTTTTAACTAATTTATTGAAAAATTATTTAAATTTTAAAGGACCAAACGAATTATCTGCTACCGAAATTGAAGAGACTTATATTATGTTTGAAACAATTTTAGTGGAACATGTTTGTGATAGTACAAAAGGAGTAAATGGAACAATTTATGGAACTATGACCGAAATTGCAACTATGTTTTCAACGTGGCATGAAGCTTCTGAGACAGGTGATTGGTCTCTTTCTAATTACTTAATGGGGGGACGCTCAACACTAAGAATGAATGCTTCTTGTGGCTTTTCAAAATGTGCTCCAATTGGAATTACCCCAACTAGTATAGAAATGACAACTACAAGTATGAGGAGAACAGATGCTGGAGACTATATGCGTAATCCAAGTTCAGGATATGGAGCTGCTATTATTTGGCTAGGTTCTGTCATTAGGGAAAGCGATTGTAATACAGTAGTAGGAAAAATTAATGCTAAATATTATGGAACAAGCGATTATGATTCATTAATTAGCAAAGTTCGAACTGGAACTTTAGATATGGCAACGGCTCAAACCTATGATCTTAAAGATGATACAACAGGAGAATATTTAACGATTACTTCTCCACAAGACTATGACCTTTTAGAAAAAAGCAATTATACAGGCAGTAGAAATCCAACTCCTAATTATGCTTCTTGTGCCGATTTACCAGCTGTAACAATACCAACTGTCTGTACCTCTTCTGCTGATCCAGAACTAAACATTGGACCATGCGATGGCAATAATTATGTGAAAGATAATCAGGATAAACAAAATTGGTTAGTCTGCGAGACAGCTTATATCAAAGATGGAACAAGCTACTCATCAGATAATACAGGTCATAAATCTACAGAAACAACAAAAAGATCTACAGCTGATTATTACTCTGATGACCCAGATACAGAAGATGCTGTATATTTATTGATTAATACAGTAGGAAATCGTGAATATTGTGCTGTATTCTGCAAGGAAGAAGCAGATACACAATTTCCACTAGATGTAGCAAACGTGAAAGCAAGTATGACATTTGTTTGGTCAACAGCTGACGAGCAAATGGCTAGGGCGAATGGCTTGTTTGGCTCTATAACGATTGATAAACATTGTGAAAATCAAGATGGAGGCTATAAATATAATGATTGGCTTACAGATTATAAAAGAAACGAAACTAGAAAAATAGAAAATTTCCTACAATGGAAAGTTAATGCGATTTCTAATAGTAAGTTAGTACAGGTAGGAACACCAGCTATTACTCCAAGATGTCCACTTGGAACTTATCTTTATACATTAGAAAGACCAATTGGAACGGCAACTCATTCAGGCGATACATGGTTGGGTACAACAATTACGAAAGAAACAGAATGTTCAAATCCTGGTGCCAGTAAGAATGGATCAACTTGTAGGATTGAAACTTGTGCTTCTACCTTAGAAATAGCTATGGACAATGCAAAAGCGGATGAACTTACTTATAGCACAAAGTATGGTTATAAGCATGCTAATGAACTTCCATATTTGGATAAAATCGATCAATGTGTTTTTAATCTAGAATATGTCTATGATACTGCTGTAGAATTTTTCTTTGAAAAACTTGCTAATAAGGAATATGGTCCTCTATCTCAAGATGACTTCAAAGTTTGGCCTAAAACTTTAGATAGAACAGAAATAACGCTCAACAATAATAGCAATGTTAAAATAGATGGATGCGTACCAGAGACTGTTTATCGTTATGAATGTACAGCACTTAGTGAATTTAGCACCATTAGCTGTACAAATAAAGCTGAAACTGTTACAAATTGTACTCCACAGACAAAAGTTTTCTGGGATGTTCATGGACTTTGGGAATATAATTATCCTGCTCCTGAGTTTACATGGTGGTCACTAAAAATTGGAGATCGACTCATGAATACCAAATCAAAAACAACGGAATTTGGAAATAGTTTAGATGAATATTTCTATTCTATTGGATATGGATTACCAACAGCATTTAGTTTGCCAGATGGAAATTATCCTTTAAAAGTTTTTGTAGGAAAAATAGGTGACGATGCTCAGATTAGAATTCCGGATCAGACTAAGCGTCCAAATACAGCTCCACTACATACGATTCCGAAAGAACATTTCCGACCACTTTTCACAGATCAAGTAAACAGCAGATATGGGTTCTATTATGATCAATGTGTCTACAGTGTTCGAAATGAATTATTTGGTTATGATTGTGAATATAATCCAACTCATGATTTAACCAGTGAATCTCCAGAACATTGTGATCCAACTAAAAATGATGATCCAGACGGACATTTACAGACCATTGATGTAGTTTACCGCCTTGTAAGTTTAGTTTCTACTAGTATGGATAATGATGAAGCACTTCAAAAGGCATTCCCTGGACGTGATGGTCAAGGAAGGGATCCTGGATATAATTGGCGGTTACTTACTGATGATGAAATAAAGGATGTCTTAGATGATAATGTTTACAATGAATCTCCAATGTTTGAAATTATGCTTGATGTAAATGCTATACAATATATTAGAAAGGATAATAACTCTTATCGAGGTACAACAAATCTATACAGTTCTTTCTATGATGAGAGTAATGTTTTGAAAGTACATTGTGCAACAAATGGTAATCAGAAATATTGTGCTAGTGACTTTTTAACAGAGCTTCACACAACTTCTGATTTGAATTATCCTTTAGATGGTACCTGCTTCGTAGGTTCAAATGCAATTGATAGGGCTCAACAGATATTAAGCAATGGTGGAGCATGTAATGGTACCTACAGCTATAGGTATGATTGGTTAAGAGGTGAAACGAGATGAAAGATGCATTTTGGGGAATTATGATTATTGTAATAGGAATTACTTCCATATTCTTAGTTTATTTCTTTCAGTCTATTACCAATACGGGAGAGCATAACTATGAATTATTAAAAGAAACGACGGAAGCTGCCATGTATGATGCCTTAGATTTGGCAGCTTACCGTTATAATCGTATCATCCGTATTGATCGCGAAGTTTTTGTAGAAAGCTTTTTGAGAAGGTTTGCACAGGATGCTACCTTACAGCATCAATATCACATTGTTTTTTATGATATTAATGAGCAGCCACCTAAAGTTAGTATTAAGATACAGACATTAGGTACGGAAACTGCTACGACAATTGGTAATAGTGATGCTATCAACTTTCAGTTAACACATACCATTGATGCAATTCTAGAAGGTAAAGAACAAAATGTTGGATTAGGAGGAACTATATGAATTTAAATAATTTAATGATTTCAGCCAAGCGATTTATTACAAATAAGAATACAGTAACTATCATTGGTGTATTAGTTGTATTATTCATTTTATATTGGGGATATAAAACAACGATAGATAATGCTGTGAAACCTGTTAGAGTACCTGTTGCAGCTCGTATGATTCCACCGATGACGGAAGTAACAGCTTCTGATATTGCTTGGAAATCTGTTCCAGGTATTACCAAGGATAATAATGTTTTGATGGACGAGGGACAGATTATTGGTAAATATACAGCTGTGAATGCAACAATTCCAGCAAATAGTATGTTTTACAATGAAGTTTTAGTCAAAGCGGAACAACTTCCAGGTAATTGGTTATCAAAGTTAAAACAAGATGTTAATGGAGAAACGGATAAACCTTATTATTTAGGTGTAAATATTGTAACAACTTTTGCGAACTCTATTTTACCAGATACTTATGTAGACATTTATATGCGTGCAAGAGATGAATCTGGTTTAATGATGATTGGTAAATTGGTTGAAAATCTTCAAATTCTAGCTGTTAAAGATGGAGCTGGAAATGATGTTTTTCAAAGTGCAGATGAAGTGGGAACACCAGCATACTTATTCTTCGGTGTTCCAGAAGATTATCACCTTTTAATGCGTAAAGCAGTTGCACTTAGTGGAATTGGTGTTGAACTTATCGTTGTTCCACATGGAGGTATTAATCCTCTTGCAGGTGAAATTAATATTACCAGTGCTTATTTAAGAGATTATATTGAAGCTAATTCTGCTGGTGTTCCAACAGATGACGAATATATTCATATCATTGAAGAAAGTACTGGAAGTAATAGTAATGAAACAGAATAAAAAGAAGGGTTTGTGAGAATATATGGATAATATATTTGAACAGATGGATTTTGGCTCTTTACAACAATATCTAGATAATGATGACATAACAGATATTTCTTACAGTAATGGTGGACAACTTTGGTTAAGGACATTATCACATGGTATATTTAGAGTTGAAAATCCACTGGTTGATAACAATTTTATGGAAAAGCTTGCTTTTCAATGTGCGAATGTTGTTGGGCATAGCTTTAACACAGCCCATCCGTTTTTGGATAGTGAGAGTGCTGAACTGCGTATCAATTTTATTCATGATTCTATTGCTAGAAATGGTATAGCTTGCTTAATTCGTAAAACTCCAGCCAAGGTCAGACTAGAACATGATAAAATTATTGAACAAAAATATATCACAGAAGATATTCATGATTTATTAATTCGATGTGTCCATGGTCATTGCAATATCATGGTAAGTGGAGAAACTGGTTCCGGAAAAACTGAACTTGTAAAGTATTTAGCTTCTCAAACCTATGAGAATGAGAAGCTAATTACTATCGAGGATACTTTGGAACTTCACTTGGATAGAATTTTCCCACATCGAGATATTGTAGCGATGAAGACAAATAATGTCGCTTCTTATACAGATGTATTGATGTCCTGTATGAGACAGAACCCTAAATGGATTCTATTGGCTGAGGTACGTAGTGCTGAAGCAGTACTAGCTGTTCGTAACTCTATTTCTTCTGGACACTACATTTTATCAACTATCCACTCTGATAGAGCTACTAATATTCCAAGCCGTATGTATAGTTTGCTAGAAACAAGTCAGGAAATTGATCAATTCATGCGATCTATTTATCGGTATATTCAAATTGGTGTGCATATTCGTGGTTACCAAGATAAAAAGACAAAAGAATTTGTCCGTGAGATAGCAGAGGTATGTGAGTTCTATGTAACAGAAGATAATGAAGCAAAATATAATATTATGTTTCAAAAGACACCAGCTGGTGTAATTACTAGAAGACCACCTAGTAAATATTTACTTGCCTATTTAGAGACTCAGGGTGTTATTCTTCCAGAAGGGTTTATGATGGGAGAAGCTACTGATAATGGTACTTCTGCAACGGAAGCTTTGGAAAATGAAAAAGTTCCTGAAGCGAATTCCAATGTTCCAGAACCAACTGGAGTTTCAGAATTTAATCCAATGGCTAATTTTTCAACTCAACAATAGAAAAGGAGGGAAAAAATGAGTGCAACCCTAATATTTTTGATAGCTACCGCTATTGTTATCTTTATTCTGATATATCGGCGTACGAATGGGGAAAATGTGTATAAATATGTATCTCAAAATACAGCATTTATTTATGATAAAATAACACCTTATTCTTTTAAGACGATTCGTGAAAAAGTAAAAGAATTAGGACAAGATTACACCACTCGTCAATACGTTATACAGATTATTAGTTTTGCACTGGGAGCAGCCGTTATTTCATATTTGTATTTTTACAATTTACTGATATCTTTGATTTATGCTTTAGTGGCTGTTAGCTTTATTCCATATTTGACGTATTTACGGTGTAAAAGAATTTACAGTGAATTTATATTTGAACAAATTCAAGTTTACACGACTAATACGATTATGGAATTTGCAACTACCCAGTCTTTTGTAAAAGCTTTAGAGGGTGTTTATGAATCTGGAGTATTGGAAGATCCTGTTAAGACAGATGTCAAGGTTATGATTGATATGTCTTATGAAAATGGTACGATTGATCAATCTCTAAGTTTTATGAATACAAAATATGACTTTTATATCGTAAAAAATATGCATCAATTATTTTTACAAATTACAAATGAAGGTGCGAAAGATACAGCAGAATCTCTTGAAAATATGTCACAAGATATTGATATGCTTGTCGAGGCGGTTTATCGAGATCGATTGGATAGAGCAAACTTCCATAAAAAGTTTTTACAGTTTGGTATTGTTCTTTATTTCATGTGTATGTTATTACAGTTCCTATTAGGACCTGAGACATATTTAGTCATGGTAGATAGATGGTATGTTAGGCTCTTATTACATGCCGTGTTAATTGTTAACACCATTTTCCTACTTAGAGGAGAAAAATATTATAATGAGAATGTAGGTGCTGAATAATGGAATTTGTAATTATTGCGATTATTATTGTTTTTGTGTTAAATTATAATAGAGTCGTAGATACTCATCGATTTATTTCTGATACAGAACCTTATTTTAGACATTTTATGGAAGAAGATTATGTGTTCTTGTTAGGAATTCGATATCCTGGTAGGGAAATTGATGTGAATGAGTTATTTGGAATTAGAATCCGTAATGGGTTAATTACCACTATTCTTTTAATCTTTCTATTTTTTAATCAATTGTCATTTGTATATGTTTTGTTAGCAGTTTTAGTGGGATTTTTAGTTTTTAAACTTCCTTATAATTCTTTAAAATCTTATTATAAAACGAATTTACATCATATTAATCAAATGCTTCCTTACTATTTAAAGAGTTTGGAAATTTTGGTTCAGCATTATACAGTTCCGGTTGCACTAAGTAGGAGTATAGAGACTGCTCCACCGGTTTTTAAACCAGGTTTACAAAAATTAGTATCTAGAATTGATGCTGGTGATTCTAGTGTTCAGCCTTATATCGATTTTGCGAATGAATATCCAGTTCGTGATTCTATGCGAATGATGCGACTTTTATATCGATTAAGTCTTGGAAATCAACAAGACAAACATGAACATGTCATGATGTTCTCAAGGACAGTTTCTGTTCTTCAAAATAAAGCGAGAGAGCAAAAATATAAAGAACGTTTGGAACATATGGAGAATCAAACATTCTTAATGCTTATCTGCACAGGTGGTGGCGTTATGGCCCTTATGTTCCTATCAATGTTTGCTCTTATAACGTTTTAAGGAATTTCTATTGAAAATAAAAAAAATATTGTGTTATAATATAGATAGAGTGTAAGGTGGTGAGAAAATGAAGGAGGCTGCTGGAGAAGCAAACTTAACAGTAGTAGCAATTATATTAATCGCAATTATTGTAGCAGTTGCTACACCATTGATTAATAGTTTAATGAGAAGTGCAGCAAGACGTAGTTGCTGTACAGATGCTGGTGGACTATGGAAAAATGGAACATGTGCTGCTGCAACTAACGATCATACTGGTCAATATGATTCAGCTGGTTTTAATAGTTGTGTTTCAGAGGCTGGTGTTCAGTAATTATTTTTAGGAGGTAATAGCTATGAGGGAAAGTATTGGAACAGCTTTTATGTTAAATTTTATTATATTATTTCTATTTTTAGTAATTGCGTTCCTTGCTGGAACTTTTAGCTATTACAAGGCCTATAGAGTAAATAATTATATTGTAAATGCTATTGAAAAATTTGAGGGATATAATGAATATTCTAGAGCAGAGATAGCGAAAGGCTTATCTAGTATAGCATATGATATCAATTACACAAATACTCCTGCTGATAAATGCCCTGATGTTTGGGCTAATTCTAGTCAGGGTTGGTATCGTGGTAGTGTATCTGGAGGTTCTGTAACCGTTAATCATGCTCAGTATTATACAGAAGAAATATACGGTGGTAGAGCATTACCAGATGGAAGTTATTATGATGTAAGAAGTGGTTCTTATGTTACCGCACCAAGCGGAACTACACAACCAGCATGGGATGATGAAGGCTATTGCATTTATCTATATGATAATGATGACAATTTTCTTGCCCATTCTGGAACTGGACCTGCCACTTCTGATATCTATTATCATTACGGAGTATTAACTTTTATGACTCTTCGTTTTCCTGTTGTAGAATATTTTTTAAGAATTCCTGTATTCTCTAGGACTAATAGGATGTATAAATTTGATTAATGAGGTGATTTGAGTGCGTGAAGCAATAGGAAATGCTTTTATTGTGAATTTGTTACTAGTTTTTCTTGTAGTTGTTGCAGCCTTATTAATCGGATCTGTTAGCTATTCCAAGGCTTTTAAAGTAAAAAATAGAATTATTTATACCATTGAAAAATATGGAGGATGGGATATTACAACTAGTGGTAGTAGTGGATATAATATCGTTCAAGCTGAAATAGAAACTAGTTTGAAAGATATCGGTTATCATCTATCATTAGCTACTGTGTTCTTACTTGGTGGGAACTGTCCATCAAGGGCTGGTGGAACAATTGTTTATGGAAAAGATGCTTCCACGACTTATCATTACTGCGTTTATGAATTTAACAATGAAAAGGGTCATTATTATGGAGTGACAACTTTCATGCACTTCGATATTCCTCTAATTGGAAATTATTTAGAATTCCCAATCTATGGAGAAACGAAGACCCTTTACGATGTACCTACTCATTTTAATCATTAAAAGTAAAGAAAGGTGACGAAACATGAATGTTATTATTGCTAACAAATATCAACTGATGCTAGAAAACTTAGGAATTGATGTTATCAAAAGCATGAATGGTGAATTTGAAGTTGATGAAATTATTAGAAACTTTGAAAACTTTTTTTATCAAAGAATGATTCTAGATATTACCGCTATTAAAAATTACCATGATATTAGAAATTTGCAAAAATTGTCTATTGCTTTACCAATGGAAAAGGTTATTTTATTATTGGATGATACAGAGGAAAGTACTTATCCTAGCTATTTATCTAAGTTGATTTCTATGGGAATTTATAATTTTACAAGAAATGTAGACGGTATTCAATATTTGTATAATCATCCAAATAGCTATCGCGATGTTGCCCAATTTCATCAACTAGAAGATGTTACCGTTACTCCACAAGCTCCAACACCTACTAGTCAAGTAACACAGAATGTAATTGTTCAAAATGTTGGTAGTGGTTATAGTGGAAGAATTATTGGTGTTAAGAATATCACAAAGAGTTCTGGAGCTACAACTTTGGTATATATGATGCATAATGAATTATCAAAATATTATAATGTCGCTGCCGTTGAAGTAGATAAAACGGATTTTACTTATTTCAAAATGCCAGGACTTATTTCTACGACGAGTGCTAATGTCAATCAAGACATTAGTAAATTTCGAGATTATGATGCCATTTTGATTGATGTTAATGGAAGTGTTCAGGCAGAGGGGTTATGTAATGAGATTATTTATCTGATTGAACCATCTATCATTAAACTAAATCGGCTGACAACGGTAACTCCACAAGTATTAGCCAGTTTAAGAGACAAACGAGTAGTATTAAATAAAAGTTTATTGAGTTCGAAAGATGTTCTCGATTTTGAATATGAGGCTCGTGTAAAAGTATTTTATAATCTTCCTCCTATGGATGAACGTGAAAAGAAAAATAAACCGTTAATGGAATTTTTAGCAAAGCTTGGCTTTAATAAAGTAAGGTAAATGGATGGATGAAATTTTTTTCAGGAGGTAAGAAAATGACGAGAAAATTTTTTGTAACGATATTAGGTTTATTCCTACTTGTAGTTTCAGTAACGACAGTTGATGTCAATGCTATCAAATATGAGAATACGGAAGGGACTGTTTCCCATACTATTTCTTCAGCTATACATTCTGGCATTGTGCTAGATGCTACTTATGGATCAAACATAGGCAGATTGCATGGAGATAATGCTACAGTAACCTGTGGAGATATTAAGGAAATTCCTTCTGCTTTAGTAACGGTTACGAAGACTATTTATTTAGTCTTGCAGGCTGTAGTTCCAATTATTTTAATTATTTTAGGATTGTTAGATTTAGCAAAGGGAATTGCTTCTCAAAAAGAGGATGAAATCAAGAGGGGACAGCAGACTTTTTTGAAAAGATTGCTTACTGCTGCCATCGTATTTTTTATTTTTACAGCTGTCAGCATGGTTACCACGATGTTAAAAGATTCTAATACAATTACGGATTGTTTAAACTGTTTCATCAAAGGAACTTGTGTTACAACGGGGGATGAAACGGTAGAAGAAGAGCCAAGTTCTGGAGAACCAGTAGGAATGTTATTTTAACTTCTTAATTGATAGGATTTAAAGGAGAAAATTAAAATGAAGAAAGCTTTTATTATCTTAACTGCAATCTTTTTAATGGTTACCTTAAATGTGACAGTCGTAACGGCAAGAGTGACACTACCAGAAATACCAGATGGTGGTTCTACTACAGGTGGTCCTAGTTGGGTTAATTCTGGAGCGAAAGTTTCTTGCGGAAATATTTCCAATATTCCCAAGGTAGTTCCAGACTTAGTTCATTTAGTTGTTTTAATTGGACAAGTTGCAGTACCAGTTATTTTGGTAATCATGGGAACGTTTGATTTTATAAAGGGAATTGCTTCCCAAAAAGACGATGAAATTAAGCGAGGACAACAATCTTTTCTTAAACGGCTTATGACGGGAGCAATCGTTTTCTTTGTTGTTACGCTAGTAACTATGCTTGTTAATTTAGTAGGAGATAATGTTGGTGGAAAAGATAGCATTATATCCTGCATAGACTGCTTTATAAATGCAAAATGTTCTTAATAACTTGGATGAAATTTATCTTTAAGAAATTGTATTAGAATTTATTTAAAAGAAAAAAGGATTGGTTAGAATACTGAATAAAAAATGGAATTAGAGGAGTGAAAAAAATGAAAAAAAATAATAAGTTTATAATTTTAGGATTGGCCTTGTTTTTTATGGCAATGCCGGTACATGCGTTTTGTATGATGGGAGAATTAAAGGTTGAAGATAAGATTATTAATGTTGTCCACACTGTTGTATTGGTCATTCAGATGGTTGTTCCTATTTTGTTAGTTATCTTTGGATTATTAGATTTAGCAAAAGGTGTTATGGCACAAAAGGAAGATGAAATCAAAAAAGGGCAACAGACATTTATTAAAAGAATTGTTGCAGCTGTAATTGTATTCTTTGCAATTGCTATCACAAGAATGATAATAGGTCTTGTTGCTGATGATGAAGGTATTTTGGATTGCTTTAACCAAGTTGTAAATGGTTCAGGTGCTGCACCAACTCCTGCAACGGATCCTTCAACTGGGGTATAGTTTCTTGACAATAATAAGTTGATAAAAGTTATTAATTCTTTAAGATTAATGAAATTATCATAAATAATTAGAACAAAGAGAATTTGGATACTGACTTCATTCGTTATATGATTTTAAAAGAGTGAGGTCAGTACCTCTTTATTGTGATATAATACGTAAATGGTTCCAATCCTTTCTACTTGATTTTTTTCCATTACAAATATTTGTAAAATAAAAGCTTAAAAGATTTGCAATTCAATGGAAAGATAGTATAATGGAGATGAGGAAGCCGAGAAGAAAAGGAAATTAGTACATTCATCTTATTTGAATAACATTATTTTTTGATGATGATATCGGTAATACCATTTATACAATTCATTATTCTATGGACGACTTAGATTACTTTGATTTTATTATGAATGGTTCTTAACTTTTCGATGCAATGATTAGAGTTCCTGATGTAGGAACTTTAGGAGGTGTTTAATGTTAGATAAAATTAAACAGATAGATAAAAAATTCTTGATGATTGGTGGAGTGCTGATAGGAGCCATTGTTTTGGTAATCATTTTGATGGTAGTAATTAAATTGCTTGCTGGTCCTGGAAAGAATTATTCTAAATTGGAAGAAAAATTACAAAAAGCTGCTCAAGATTATTTAAAAGATAATCCTGAATCGATACCAGAAGAAGGGTCTAGTATTGTACTAGATGCTGAAACTATAATATCTGCTGGAAATATGAGTAGTATGGATAAGTATGTTGATGATACTTGTACTGGTTATGTAACTATTATGAATAATAGTGGGCTTTCTTTGTATTTACCACATATAGAATGTACAGAATATCATACAGTTCATTTATCTGATAAAATTATCGAGGATCAATTGGTAGAGGACCCGGATAATCCTTATCAAGGTGGATTATATCAAGTTGGTGATGAGTACATATTTAAAGGAAAGAGTGTAAATAATTATATATCTTTTGGTGGACTTTTATGGAGAGTTCTAAGAGTTGATGAGAATGGCAATTTAAGAGTTGTTAAAGCGGAAGCTGAGAGTAGAAAAAGAATTTGGGATAATAAGTACAATGTGGATATAAAGCGTAGTTATGGTATTAATGATTATCAAAATAGTTATTTGAAAGAAGTATTAGATGCTAACTATAAAGAAATCAAAGATAAGAACAAAGCTCATCTTATTCCACATGATGTATGTATTGGAAAAAGATCTAAAAATGACTTGAGTCTATCTTATGATATTGATTGTTCAGAAGTGTTGCCAGGACAATATCTTAGTGTCGTTAATACATTAGATTTTCCGATGGCAAGTCTAGATGAAAATTGTACATACGTAGGCTCAGGAGCTTGTACAAATTACAATTATCTTTATTCAACCGTGACATCATCGTGGACGAGTATTGGCTCTGCAGATATATCCTATGAGGCTTTCTATATAGGTGGGGGATATATTAATACGCAAAGAACGAACAAGAATTCTGCTTTCCATTGGCTTATCTATCTTTCAGGGCAAGAATTGTACACGAGTGGTAGTGGTACTAAAGATGACCCTTATGTAATTCAATGATATGTCTGTTGACAAAGTGAAATGATTATAGTATAATCTAGATAATTAGAGGAGGTAAGAAATGTTACAGTTATTAGCAATAGATACAAGTCAATCCTATACTTGTGGAGACCTTGATTTAACCTTTAGTGGAATGATTCCTTATGTTGTTTCTACAATCGTTTTGATTATTAAGATTGTTGTTCCAATTTTGTTAATTATTTTTGGTATGCTAGATTTGGCAAAAGCTGTAATGGCTCAAAAAGAGGATGAAATTAAAAAAGGACAACAAACATTTGTTAAAAGAATTATTGCCGCTGTTATTGTTTTCTTTGTAATTACCATTGTTCAGATGATTGTTAGTTTTGTTTCTAACAATAATAATAGTATTGGAAGTTGTTTTAAATGCTTCATCAATGGTGACGAGAGTGCTTGTACGGTAGATACGTCTGGCGAACCAAGTACATTCTAAAAAAATAATAATTAACTGAAGAGATGATTTTTCTTCAGTTTTTTGTTCAGAAAATTTAAAGAATTACAGTTAGCCCCAAAAAACTATTTATTAAATAGTTTTTTTTTGATATAATATCAGAGAAGGAGTAGTTACTATGGAATACATTGTAAAGATTTTAAGAACGTTGTTTTTTTATATTGATAAAGTCGTATATGAGGGAGTAGGCATAGTATATGATTTGCTACTTGATGTTTCTAGAACTACCGTATTAAGTCAAGAGACGATTGGGGACTTTTCTAGTAAAATATATGTCTTTATTGGTATTTTTATGCTCTTTAAAATCAGTGTTTCCTTAATAACTTACGTTATAAATCCTGATGAGTTTTCAGATAAGGAAAAAGGATTTGCTTCCATTGTTAAGAGAGTTATTATTTCTCTTATTATGTTAGCACTAGTTCCTTATGTATTTAGAGAGGCTATTTCTTTACAAGGAATCCTTTTGGAAGATAATACGTTAGCTTCTATCATATTTTCTACAGACGCTTCTATGGATGCTACTTATACTTTGGATACTGCGGGAGATAAGATACGATTTATTTTAATGTATACTTTCTTTCAACCAAATTATCGTGATTTGATGGAAGAGGATAGTACATCTAATCTATCTTCCTGTGCAATTACGTATTCTTATAGTGATACTGGTGCAATCCAGAGAGATAGTAATGGTGCCTTTATATTAAATCCAGATTGCTATGGAACTCCGTCAGGAACTCCTGCAGAATATCCTCTTGATGGTGGAGATAAAAAACTTTATGGATATTATTGGGGAGAAGAGAATAAAGATTTGTATCAAACCTATGTACAGGGAATTGCTAGACAGAATTTCTATTTAATGTTTAGACATGATTTTGTTCAGCAAACATATGGTGATGAAAAAACTTATGTAGTCAACTACCAATTCCTACTAAGTACGGCAGTTGGAGTAGCTGTATTATGGGTCTTATTGATGTTCTGCATCGATGTTGCCGTGCGAAGTGTAAAGTTAGGATTTTTCCAATTAATTGCCCCAATTCCAATTCTTTCTTATATTGATCCAAAGGGGAAGGATGGAATGTTCCAAAAATGGTTAAGCCAATGTGGAACTACTTATTTAAGCTTATTTATGAGGCTTTTAGCTTTATACCTTGCCATTTACATTATTAAAAATGTATCTGAAACAGGAATTCAAGATGTTGTCACTGGCGAAAGAGTTACGTCTCTTCCAGTTCAAATATTAATAATTATAGGTGTTTTGATATTTGCAAAACAATTACCTAAACTTTTAGAAGATGTTATGGGTATTAAAGGCACTGGTGATTTTACTTTAAACCCACTTAAAAAATTAGATCAAATACCGGGTGGTAAACTTGCTAAAAGAGTGGCTGGTACAACAGCTGCGGTTGGTCTAGCAGGATTAGCTGCTGGTGGTTCAAACTTGATAACTGGTGGATCTAATGCAGTTAAAAACCTTAGACAAGTTGCTCAAAGAGGTGGTGCTAGAGCTGTTGCAAGAGAATTTATCCCTACCGTTTTTGGTGTAGCAGGCAGTACGATTGCTGGAACTGCTAGTGCTGGTGGAAGAGCATTCTTAGGTGGTGTAAGAGGAGAAAAATTTGGTAAGAATTGGGAATCTTCCTACGGTGCTGCTATGCAAGCAAAACAAACAAGATCTGATAGACATTCTGCTGGCGTTAAATGGGGGGAAATGACAGCAGCAAAAATTCAAGGCAATATGGGATTGCATACGGCTGGAGAAGCTGATAAGTCCAGAATGGATGACTTGAAGAAAGTTCAAGATTTACAAGAACAAGCAAAATCTCTTGCCGATAGAGATGATGCTGTTAAAGAAAGATTGAGAACATTAGAAACCATTAAAAATACGCAGATAAGACGAGAAGATTATATGACAACAAGAAATGTGGTAGATAGCCATGGAAATCCTATTTTAGATGAACAAGGACAAGTAAAGCAAGAAAGGGTATTTGACGATGAAAGCCAGCGAAGATATCGAGAGGCAGTTGCACAACAAGGAAGAGACATTCAACAGGCAGAAGCAGCAGTCGATGTTGCAAGAAATCAATACTATCAACAACAAACTAGTGCTACCGGTGATAATGCAATTAAAGGTATTTTATCTCAGATGCAGTCATTAATGACTAAGAATGGTATGGCTCCAGAAATCGAAAGAGTTAAAAGAGATGCGGAAGGACGTTACCTTGATGCACACGATAACGTTGTAGCAGATAAGAGCCAAGCAGAAATAACTAGGGTAAGATTTGACGCTACTCAAGGACAAGATCTTAAAGCTATTGCTGGTGAAGCTATTAAAGAATACCAGAGAATGCAAGGTAGTGTTCAAGTCGTTCATCATCAAACGGTCGATCAGTTTGCTAAAACTGGTAAGAAATCGTCATAATAAAAAGGGTGTGATAATTAATGAATTCTTATTTAATACCAGCCAATTCAAAAAAATCAATGCTTATCTTTGGACTTTTTAATCAATTAGATTTATGGATATTTATCATTGGACTTATTGTTTCTTTAGCTTTATTAATGATTTTACCGGTGGATCAATTGCTATATGCTATTATAGCAATTCTCCCCGGTGCCACTTGTGGCTTTCTGGTGGTTCCGGTGCCACAGTATCATAATGTTAGAACTTTTATTTTCATAGCATTTACATTTTTTACAACAAGACAACATTTTGTATGGAAGGGATGGTGTTTTAATAATGGCGACGACGAAACCAAAAAGTAAATATACAGAAGCGGATATACCAGTTAAGAGTATTACAAACGGAGTTATTTTTCTTGACAATGGTCAGAAAGTAACAGGAGTAAAAATAATGCCTAGAAATATCTTTATTCTTGATCCTACAACACAAAATGCAATTATTACCAATTTAAAGACTGTTTACAATGTAATTGATTTTGAGTTCTGGATAATTGTTGCAGATAGACCAGTAGATATCAATGTATATTTATCACAATTACAACTTTTGTATAATACAACAACAGATCCTGCTCGTAGAAAGATTATTAATGAGGACATTAATAAAGCTAATATGTTTGCCGCTAATAACGTTGTAGATACAGAATATTATTTATTGTTTAAAGAGAAGGATAACGAATTAATTAATAAAAGAATTAGAAATTTAATTAACAACTTTGCGAATGCTGGGTTAACAGCATTTCAAACTACGAATAGTGATTTAAGAATGATATTAGATAATTTCTTGAATGGTGGAATGACAACTGAATTTGGGACGGTGTTATCATGATGGATATTAAAAGCCAAATTGCTCCTAAAGGCTTGGAGTTTAAACCTGCAGAATTTATCATTAGTGATAAATATGCAACAATATTAACTGTTATTGGCTATCCAAAATATATTTATCCAGGTTATTTAGCATCTTTAACTTCTATGTCTGGAATTAAGTTAGTAGCAAAGAACATTCCGCTACCATTTAGTTCTATTCAAAAGATGTTAAATAAAGAGATTGCTGATTTAAAACAAAGATATCAAGAAGAGCATGATAGAACTATTCAAGAGAGAATTAGACAAGATTATGATTCCCTTGAACAATTCGTATCTGAGTTAGCCGCTAGTCAAGCTAAAATCTTTGATTTTCAAATGCATATTATGATTACTGCCAATTCAGAAGACGAATTAACAATTAAGAAATTGCAAGTTCGAAATTATCTAGAAGCGATGGAAATGAAAGCTGTTCCTTTACGATTTGAACAAGATAAAGTTTTAAAGTCAATGCTTGCGATTTATCCTAAACAAGATATTGAGGATAGAATTGGAACCCCAATTCCTGCTCCAACGATTGCTGCCATGTATCCATTTATTTTTGATAGTATTAAAGATCCTGGATTAGCTACCTTACTCGGTGTAGACTTCTCTGGTGGTGTTATTCTCTTTAATCAATTCTTATATCAAATAAAAAAAGAGCACAATCGTAACAATGCGAATATGATTATCCTTGGTACTTCTGGTAGTGGTAAATCAACAGCAGCGAAATTGCTTTTAAGATCACATATCCGAAATAACAATCAAGTAGTTGTTATTGACCCAGAGGGCGAATTTGAAGACATGTGTAAATTATATGGTGGAGACTTTATCAGCTTAGGTAAGGGTGGAGAGTTTGGTATGGTTAACCCCCTTGAAGTTGTAATGGATGCGGATGAAGAGGAAGTAAAGCAAGGTCTTGGTTACACAGTATTGACAAGAACCTTACAATCTGTAAAAGCTTTCTTAAAATATTATGACCCTTCCGTTGAGGAAGACGTTACCAATATGTTTAGTGAAATTCTTCAAGAGACTTATAGACGTTTTAGTATTGATTTTAACACTGATTTTACAAAATTGAATTCTAATGATTATCCAACGTTAAAGGATGTTTATGCGACGATTAAAGGTAAGATTTTGTCAATGCCTGAAAAAACACAAGAGCGTGATGTTCTAGAACGCTTGGAATTAAAAATTAGACCATTAATTAAGGAACTTAGATATTATTTCGATGGTCACACTACGATTGCTGCCAATAGTGATTTCATTGTTTTCAATATTAAGGAACTTATGAATTCTGATACCAATATTAGAAATGCTTTGTTCTTCAATATTTTAAAGTATGCATGGAGTTTAACTCTAGATCCAAGCAGAAATACCGTATTAATGGTAGATGAGGCTCACGTTTTGTTAAGTAATCAAAATGCTTTAGGTGCAGACTTTTTAGCACAAATTCAAAGACGTTCCAGAAAGTATAATACAGGTACTATTATCATTACACAACAACCAACTGACTTCTGTGATCCGGCTGTTTTCGTTCAAGGAAAGGCCATTTTCGATAATGCCTCTTATTATTTAGCGATGGGATTAAAGAAACAAGCAGCAGAGGATTTAGCACGCTTAATTGACTTGAATGAAAGCGAAATTGATAGTATTAAAAGGTATGGACAGGGAGAAGCATTATTTGTATGTGGATCTAGACGTATGAGAATTAATATTATTGTAACGGATGATGAATTAGAATCATTTGGAAAGGGAGGAGGATTATAATTCTCTTTTCTTTAGGTGGTGAATGTTATGAATAATGGAAATAATAATGCTGGGGCAAGAACCCCAACCAATGCTAGTAATGGTTCCTTAGGAACAAAAAATACTGGAGGAGCTGTACAGGGAAAAGCAGTTCCTAGAGAAATTCCGGTGCAAATTAAAACCGGTGGTGAGTTAAAACCTATTTTTGTTCCACAAAAGGGAGCATTGAGTGAAGCAAGACAAGAAATTTCGAAAAAACCTCTTATGCCAAAAGAAAAATCAGAAAAACAGGATTCCCAAGAAAGTACTTCTCAAGCAGAAAATTTACGGCAACAGCAACAGCAGAAAGACGTTTCACAGGCTAATTCTGCTCGTCAAAATCAAGCTAGAAAGCAGTTAAATTCATTGGAAGGAGCAATTAATAAAACTACGAAAGCAGAAGTAGATGCTACTAATGCTATGCAAGGAGCTCAAAATTATACCTCTTTTCTTAGAAAGAAATTAGCTGCAATGGGTCAATTAAAAAATGCTAGCTCAAATAGTGCTTTAGCTGGTAAACTAGGGAAAAATTTTAAATTTGGCTCTATGAATCCATTATCCGCCGCTATGGGGCAGCTTAAGAATGCCGGAAAAAGCGAATCTGAAAAAGATGCTTTTGAAAAGGAAGAAGAGGAGAAACAAAAGGAAAAAGTAAAGGGATTCGGAACTTTGAGAGTTCCTTTACAAGTAAAAATATTCCTTTTAGCTACGATTCCTGTTTTTGGCTTTTTCGTTATTTTCATGGTTGCTATTCTTCCATACGTTGCAGATGAAAAGGCGACTAACATCCATATAGCTGCACTATTAGGAAATAAAGCTGCTCAAGATTTACAGGAATTTCGTGAAGATTTGGATTTAGAGGGGGATAGAGATTTTGGCACAGGTCCAGAAGATGTCTTGGGAATGGGAACTGGAAATTCAACGGCAGATGAATTTACATCAAGAGCTAAAGAATTAGGAAATATCTATAACTATTTTAAGTGTGAGTCTATTGAAGAGTGTAAGAAGAGAGACGAAGTAAAATTTTTTATTAAATTATCAGATATTATGTATCGATATAAAAAGAAATATAGTGTTTATGGCATTGATTGGCAATTATTAATGGCTACTATTTTCAGTATGGATATGGATGTAAAAGATACTTATAAAAATTTCTATAATAATTATAGTGAATCCGATGTTGAGAACTTTGATATTACTATGAATCTAGATTGGGATTATGACTATGAAGAGGAATTAGGAGATGATTATTTATCTTCTCTAGATTATCGATATGATATGCAATTATTAGTAAAAAATATGGTTAGGAAAACAACGACTCAGACTTGCTCTAAGACAGATGAAGAAGGACATGTAACGATTACAAATCAAAGGACAGATAAAGATATCAATGATGCTGATTTACAACCTGGAAAGCCTTATTATTTAAGCTGTGGTTCTGGAGAAACTTATAGTATTAGTAGTAATTATCGTTATGATCAAGAAAAATATGATGAATTTCTATTAGAATATTTGGAACATAAATTATATTTACAAGAAAGTGGAACTGGTGTTATCGATCCAGATAATCCTGGTGTGAATATTGATGAGGACGGAAATATTTCAATAGACTGGGTAGAGGGAGATAGTTTATCTTCTACAATGGTTAATTTAGCATTAGCACAGATACATGATTCATCTGCTTATGGAGGAAGGAAATATTGGATGCATATGGGATTTACTAGTCGTGTGGCATGGTGTGCTGCTTTTGTTTCTTGGGTAATTGATAATACTAGCTATGAGGGGACAAGTTTAAGCAGTATCATTGGATATACCTCTGCTGGTGTTCAAAACTTTGCGAATCATTTTATTAATGCATCTAATTTGCAATTTAAAAAATCTGATTATTTGGGCGGAAATTATACACCAAAGCAAGGAGACTTAATTTTCTTTTCTTGGAAAGATAAAAATGGTGCTTGTCACAATACTGGGGTTTCCACTATGGGACATATAGGAATTGTTGTTAAGGTAGAAGATGGCTATGTTCATACAATTGAAGGTAATACGAGTAATAGAGTAGCTGAAAGAAAATATCCAATAACCAGTTGTGAATTAAGTGGCTATGGGGTTTGGTACTAAGAGGTGTTTATGAAGAAGGTATGGTTATTATTTGGTTTAATCCTTTTAGTTAGTGGATGTAGTAGCGAGTATAATTTAAAAGTTGAATCCGATAAAATATCGGAAAACATGGATATCGTAATAGAAAAATCTATGATTGAAATGAATCAAGCTGTTGGCAATGTGGTAGATAGTGATGATCAGTTATCCCCTTTTATTTTTGGTGATATTTCTCCATTCGCATCAGGAAACGATACTTATCAAAAAACAGTAACAGAAGATGACAATTATTATTATGTTAATCTTAAATATGATTTTTCTCCTTCTCAATATGGAGAATCAAGGGCAATACAAGGTTGTTTTGAAAATCATGAATATGTAGAAAATAGTAAATTTTATGAAATTAAATTAAGTGGTTCTTTTTATTGCTTATATTCTGATTCTTTAGCAATTCGTTTGAATACACCAAATGTAGTAGAAGAAAATAATGCAGATCAAATAGATGGAGATACTTATATATGGACAATTGATAAGTCAAATGTTCAGAATACAGACATTTCTATTAAAATATTGAAAAAAACAAAATGGCAACAGTATCTTGTTTACGGAATTATTGGTGCTTTGATCCTTGTTTGTGGAATTGCTATCTTTGTATTTATGAAGATATTTACGAATAAAGAAAATCGCAACAAGATATAGGAGGTGCAGTATGAAAGAAAGAATGAAAAAGATTTTTATCGTTAATTTAACAATTTGTTTATGTTTATTTCATATTGCGAATGTTTTTTCTTATGATTATGTTGATGAAAAAAATAAGCACTCTGTAGAGTCAAAACGAGAGGAAATCTATCAGCTTAAGGATTTATATAAGTTTTTAATCGATGAAGATTCCTCTTCTTATAATCTTTTCAATGCTGCTGGTTTATGTAATATGATTACAGTGGAAGGTGTTGGAACTTTTTCTCTTGAAGATTATGTAGCTGGGGTTGTTTCTGCTGAATCTGGTGGCTATCCTATGGAAGAATTAAAGGCTCAGGCAATAGCAGCTAGAACTTTTGTTTTACGACAAACAAAAGATAGTGGTAAGTGTAGTATTATAAGCAGTACAGCTAAACAGGTGTATGAAACACCTGAGAGCGATACTGCTATTCAAGCGGCACAAGAAACCGCTGGAATGGTAATCATGCGTGATGGTGAGCTTGCACCAGTACAGTACAGTTCTTATTCTCCAGAATATTCCGTAGTTAATGGCAAAGGCAGATTTCACATGTACAAATATGGCGATGATCAATATAGTAGTGATCCAGAAAAAAGCGAAGGATGGTATTGGGAAGGTCCTACTCTAGATGAAATACGCGATGTGTATCATTTGTACGTTGGGGGGTCAGGACATACTAATGGAATGAGTCAAGTTCTTGCCGCGTATTTAGCAAAAGTGGAAGGATATACTTATGAGCAAATTATTGAATTATTTTATGGAGATCCTATTGTTGTATTAGCAGAGGGTAGCTATTTTGGTGATTTAGAGTTTGTAGATTCTCCAAACGGTCAAATTACTTATTGGAATCAGAAAGATTGGACAGGACCAGGTAACTATTTTTCTTCTGATGTAAATCGACCACAGTATCATGGGACCAATTCAAATGGAGTAAGATATGATGCCACCATTTCAAGTCATGGTTGTGGACCTACTTCATTAGCTATTGTAGTTTCAACTTTAACCGGAAATCCAGTTCCTCCTCAAACTACTACTGAACAAGTTTGTCAAGCTGGAGGATGTTCAGATGGTGGATCTTCGATAGGTTATCTGGCATTGATTGCTCGAAGTTACGGTTTAGAAACGGAATATGTTGATAAAAGCCAAGCTGGATTGGAAAAAATGGCTAATGCCTTGGCAAGTGGTAATTCTTTAGTAATTGCTTTGATGGGTAAGGGCGTATTTACTAATGGCGGTCATTATATCGTTTTAACTGGAACTCGTTCTGATGGATATATATCAGTAGCGGATCCAAATAGTAGAGAGCTTACAAATACGCAATGGTTTAGTCGTGATCTTATTGTTAATCAGGCTAGTGCGAATGCGAATTTCTTGATAGTCACACGTCAGGGGGCATAGATGGATGAAAAGTAAATTTTTGTTAATATTAACACTAATATTATTGTGTTCTGGATGCAAAGTCGAATACACATTAGAAATTCATGACGATTTAAGCATTTCTGAATCTGTTCTTGCAACAGAAGATGCTGCTTTTTATGAGGCGTATCCTTATGCTTCTGTAAGAACTGTCATAGGGTATATATTAACTCCTAATTTAGAGTATTTAAATGAGAATCATTTTGTTGTTGAGGAATTAATACAATCTGACGAAGCTGGTGTTATGATTAAAAATAAATATCAGAATTTAGAGGAATATCATAATATTTCAAAAATGCCATTTCAGTATAATTATGTAGATGGTTTAAAATATCAAGTAAATGGTGATGAAGTAACTCTTTCTATTATGGGAAATTTTCAGAAAGCTGAGCAAGACCAATTGGCAGGTTATAATATCGATGAGGCCACTGTCAATTTGGTAGTTCCTTTTGATGTCATTAGTCATAATGCTGATCGCTATAATGAGGATACTCATACGTATTCTTGGGATTTTGATGAAGAGAATTCTTCTAAAGAAATGATGATAACTTTTGATACCACAAAAAAGGCAGCTGAAAATAAAGAAGACTTTCCTTATGTTATTGTTGGTATCGTAGTTGTTGCCTTATTGATTGTTGGAATTATTGTAGTAAATATGATTCAAAAAAATAGACTTAGAAATTCTATAGATGAATAGATAGTAGGTGAAATGATGAAATTAAAGTTTCGGGCAGAAACAAAAGATGTTGTTATTTTTGCAATCTTTGCAGCTGTTCTTTTCTTATTACTTTGCTTAGCTGTATCAAATGTAGGTTCCTTTATTTCTGACAATGAATTTATTGGTTTCAATATCATTCCAGCACTTACTAAGTATTTACCGTTTACGATTATGCTTTTTATCGTATGTTTAGTAGCAATGTTTTTAAGTGTTCAATCTTGGTTTATTGAAAGAGAAGAGGGGATTGGTTTTCAAATTGGAGCTAAAAAGGAAAAAAATTATTCTAGGTGGGCAAAGGATAAGGAAATTCAACATGGACTAGATGTAGTAGCTGTAGACCCACTTGCTCCTAAAACAGATGCAGCTGGAATTCCTCTTATTATGACACCTAAAAAAGTTTGGGTAGATAATGGTGGTTACCATAACTTAGTTATCGGTTCTACTGGTGCTGGTAAAACACAGACAACTGTATTACCGATGGTTAATTTATTAGCAAAACATGATGAATCTATGATTATCACTGACCCTAAAGGTGAGATTTATGAATTAACTTCTAATTATTTAAAGAGTTTAGGTTATAACATTGTCTTATTGAATTTCCGTGATCCTCAACAGGGAAATAGTTGGAACCCTATGTATTTACCATATTCTCTTTATAAACAACATAAAATCGATAAATCGATTGAGTTGCTAGAAGACTTAGCGGCAAATATTTTAAAGGATCCATCTGCAAAGGGACAAGATCCCTTCTGGGAAAATACTTCAGCCGATTACTTTTCTGGACTTTCTTTTGCACTATTTGAAGATGGAGACGAATCAGAAATTAATTTAAATAGTATCAACTTAATGACAACGGTTGGTGAAGAAAAGCTCGCCAATACAACTTATGTTAAAGAATATTTCAGTTTTAAAGATCCTGCTAGTACAGCTTATATTAAGGCTTCTTCAACATTGATGGCTCCTAATGAAACGAAAGGATCTATTCTTTCTGTATTTAAACAAAGAGTACAGCTATTCGCATCTCGTGCTAATTTATCAGAGATGTTGGCAAATAATGATTTCGATATGCGAGATATTGGTAGACAAAAAACAGCTGTATTCATTGTTATTCAAGATGAAAAAACGACTTATCATACTTTAGTTACGATTTTTTTGAAACAGTGTTATGAAACTCTTATTTCGGTAGCACAAGAAAGTGGTGGTAAACTTCCACATAGAACAAACTTTATTTTGGATGAGTTTGCCAACATGCCACCTCTTAAAGATGTTACTACCATGGTAACAGCTGCTCGTTCTAGAAATATTCGTTTTACCTTTATTATCCAGAACTTCTCTCAGTTATATGAAGTTTATGGAAAAGAAAATGGTGAAACGATAAAAGGTAACTGTGGTAACATTGTTTATCTTATCAGTACTGAGTTAAGTGCCTTGGAAGAGATTAGTAAGATGTGTGGAGAAGTAAAATCAAAGGAAAAAGAGAAAACTTCTTCTACACCATTGGTTACGGTTAGTGACTTACAGAGAATGGAACAATGGCAGACAATTATCCTTCGAATTAGGACAATGCCGTTTAAAACAAAATTGACACCAAACTATAAAATGGATTGGGGACATCATTTTCCAAAAGCGGATTATCCTCAAAGAGAAGAAATTCCTGTTAAAACTTTTGATTTAAAAGGCTTTGTAGAAAAGAAAAGAGAAGAAAAAATTAATAATCTTCTTGGAAATTCCGCTCCTGGTGGAATGACTCCTGCTCCTGGAATGATGTCTGGTATGCCTAGGGGTGGTGCAAGCTCTGGTTTTCCACCAATTTCTCCAGTGATTTCTCCAGACGGTTATCAAGAAATTCCATTTGGAGGAATGCCTGCTCCAACTTCTTCACCGAAAGAACCATCACCGATGCCTTCTAGTAATTTTTCTCCATCTGTTGCACCAAAACCATCAAATGGTGGAATTAATGTAGAAGATTTGGTAAAAAGAATAGATGCAAAAATAGCAGAATTAGAGGAAGAAGAGAAAAAAGAAAAGGAAAATCAGCGATCTTCTGCACCTTCTCCAATTCCAAAAATGCCAACACCAACGGTTAATAGGGAAGAGAAGAAAGAATCTATTCCTACTTCGTCAACTCCTTCGACTAGTGTTGATAAGACAAATGATTTGAAATCTAGTGTTAGTGATGATGAATTCTTTGATGATTTCTTTGGCGATGATTAGTAGCAAAAATTTGCTACTTTTTTTGTAAAAATGAATCTATATACATGATATAATAGATATAGAATGGCAGGGGCGATTCTATGTTTGGGGAAAATCCATTAAGTTAATTTCGTGCCGATAAAAGTGATAAAAAGATAACTTTTGTTACTCAGAATCAATATAACTTCTTCGATAGTAAATCTCCGGTAGTTTATGAAGATAATTCAAAATCTGATACAGAAAATTACGATGATAAAGGACTTTTTGGAAATCTATTAGACATATTTGCCGGTGATAAAATTGACCAAGCTGTTCAAATGATTAAAGAAATGGCACCGCAAATGGGATTAAACGCTGATAACTTTAGTGAAGACTTTATTTATGACCATTTGCTTACCTTTCGCAAATTATTAAAATTAGATTTTGAAAATTCAACACCAGAAGAGCAAGTTCTAGAGATTATTAAAGCTTTTCAATCAGGTAATATTTCTTACGATGAGATAAAAGAAAATTTTTCTAATATAGATGAGGCAGTCGCTAGATATCTTGAACCCTATAAAAGTACTTTTAGTGAGTTTGGTTTTGAATTGAATTTAAGTGAAGATGGGATTAAAGCAATATATGAGCATTCTGGAGCCTTTTTAGAAATAGCAGAATTGTTTTCAAAGAAAAATTTAGAACCTAAGGAGATGCTCTTAGAAACATTAGAAATTATTCGTAAAGAAGAAATCCCATATCGAGATTTAGAACTTATTTTGGGCGATTTATCTGGGCCTATTAGTGATTTGTTCTCTTCTTATAAGAAAAAATTGGGGATTGATTTTGACCTCAGTCGGACAAATATTAAATATCTATATGAATCTCTAGTAAATGGAAGTGGAAACAGAATAAAGCAAGCAATATTGGATATTTTTCCAGAGTTGCCTTCTTATCTTTCAAATTGGTTATGGAAAAATAATATAAGTCTTTCTCCTAAGGCTATTGAAAAAAGACTAGATAATGTATTTGGAGATATTGAAACTACATTAGATTTTCTTGATGAAGTAGGAAATTTGAACAATTATGGTGTTTTAGAACTTGTTGAAGTTTATAATGACCTTTGTGATTTCTTAGATTTTGATGCCTTAGAAGGTTTTTCACTGTTTGCGTCTACTGTGATTTCATATGGTGCAGATCATACGGGTACGCAAATCATAACTTCGACTCCAGATAACAAATTTTTCCAATTTTTAGCATCTACATCTTTAGTAGGCATCTTTAAGTTTAAATTGGAGGTAAGTGGCTTTTCTGCTGGTTTTGTGGATTTTGTTGATGATGCAAAAGATACTTTAGAAAAAATTCAAGACTGGGGTGCAGAAAAAAAAGAAGAATTTGATGATTGGTGTGACGATGTACGAGAATGGGGAGCAGATAGACTTGAAGAATTTGAAGATTGGGCTTCAGACAAAATAGATTGGTTTAGATTTTGGGATTAAAAGAAAGGGTGATATAGATGCCAGAAAAATATTTACCATTAGGCACTGTGGTATTACTTAAAAATGCCAATAAAAAGCTTATGATTACGGGATTTAGAATTATTCATCCAGAGAGTAGAATCGTATATGATTATAGTGGTTGTCCTTATCCAGAAGGAATTATAGATTCTAAAAGTGTATTTATGTTTAATCATGAAAAAATTCAAAAGATTTATTATATGGGTTATGAGAGTGAAGAACATGAAAAATTAGAAAAATTTATAAAGAAAATGCAAGTTGAAGAAAAGTAGGTAGTGATAGTATGGAATATGTTATTATTGGAATGCTTGGTGCTATTTTAATATTGCTTCTTGTTTTATTAATAAAACCTAAAGAAGATCATTCTTCCATAGAAAGAGTAAGTAAGTTAGAAACCGAGATTCTAAAAGAATTTAGTGAATTTACGAGAACCATTCATGGAGATTTTGAAAATACGAATGAAAAAATTGAAGAGCGACTTCGTTTGATTACCGAAAAAGTGAATGAAAGATTAGATGAAAACTTTGCTAAAACCAATCGGACGTTTACATCCATTCTAGAAAGGCTTTCTAAAATTGATGAAGCTCAGAAAAAGATTGATAATCTATCAATGGACATTGTTTCTCTACAAGGAATTTTAACGGATAAAAAGACCAGAGGAATTTTTGGAGAAGTCAATTTAGAGCATATTATGAGTAATGTCTTTGGAGAACACAATACTAAAATTTATGAGATGCAACACTTGTTTCCAAATGGTACTATTGCTGATTGTGTTTTATTTGCTCCAGAACCATTAGGAACAATTGCTATTGATTCTAAGTTTCCTCTAGAAAATTATCAAGCTATGGTCAATAAAAAGAATAGTATGGAAGTTAGAACAAATGCTGAAAAATTATTCAAATTGGATATGAAAAAACATATTGATGATATTAGTAAGAAATATATTATTCCAGATGTTACTAGTAATCAAGCGATTCTCTTCCTTCCAGCGGAAGCTATTTTTGCAGAGGTAAATGCTTATCATACCGAATTATTAGAATATGCTTATAAGAAGAGGGTATGGATTACTTCTCCCACTACTTTAATTAGTACTCTTACGACAATTCAAATGATTTTAAAAAATATGGAGAGAGACAAGTATGCTCAAGTTATTCATCGAGAATTACAGCTTTTAGATAGCGAATTTTCACGTTATCGGGAAAGATGGGATAAACTTTATCGTAGTATTGAAACGGTTAGTAAAGATGTGAAAGATATTCATACGACAACAGATAAGATTACCAAGCGGTTTAATAGTATTAATCAAGTAGAAATGAGGTCTATTGACTATGAAGAAGATTCTTTCGATTCTTAATGTTTGTATGATTATAATCGCTATTGTGGGTGGCGTTTATTTAGCTATTACTAGGGATAAAGAAATTGGTTTAATTTTAAAAGACAGTTCTATTATTTTTACGATAACTGCTCCTTATTGGGTAGAGAAATTCTTTCATAAAAAGATATCTACAGCGATAAAGTTTATTTGTGTTTTATTTATTTTTAGTGCCCATTTTATCGGTGTTATCTTGGAGACTTATAATTCTTTTGCTGCGTATGATAAAATTGTTCATTGTCTATCTGGAGTCGTAACTGCTTATCTAGCACTTCAATTCTTAAAAGCGATGAAGATTCTTGATAATAAGTGGTTTTCCGTCTTATTTATAATTTCTATTTCTTTAGCAGTCGCTGCTTTTTGGGAAATGTTTGAATATACGGCTAATATCTTCTTTGGCGGAGATGCCCAACGTGTTGCTTTAACAGGGGTTAATGATACAATGCAGGACATTATTGTAGCCTTTTTAGGTTCTATTGTAGTTTCCATGATTTACCTTTTTACGTTAAGAGATAAGAAATGACAGATTATGTAGAAAAGTTTTCTCTTTTTTGATATACTAGATTTATGGTAGGTGGTGTTAATGAAAGATTTTGTAGAAGAAAATAAGCCAAAGATTATTGTTTTAGGTATTCTTCTCTTTTTATGCATTATTTTATATTTTTTCTTTTCTCGTAAAGAACCAGCTGTTACGAGAAATCCAAATCTTATGGTGAGTTGCAGTAAAACATCTGATTCCAATAATACTTTAATTGCATCAGATATTGAGTTGTATGATTATCCTTCCTATCGAAAATTAGTTCAGCGTTCAACTTTAAAGTTACCAGAGAATGTTGATGATAGTTCCATGCCTAAATATATAGAAGTTCTAGAAAATTATTTGCGAATGAAAGTGGACAAACTATTTGAAGACTATGCTAAGGATGTTTCTTTTTCAGTTGAAAGTATAGATGATAGAAAATTTAGTGTTTCTTTAGAGTATATCATTACTGATCAGAATAAAGTAGTTATGTTTTCCTTATTTGAAGAAGATTATTCTGCTATGACATCTGGGGAGTTTATTAGTTTATTTAGCGAGGATGGTTTTGTATGCGAAGAATAGTAAATTATTTTCTTTTAGCATTGGTATTTTTTTTCACTATAGAACCTGTTTTAGCAGATGATGTTATATGTGAATATCCAAAATTTGATATGACATTAACTTATACAGATTCTACCGACGTACCTCAAATCGACTATAAAGATTGGCAAACTCAAGACTGGTATTTAAATTTTTTCTTGGTAAAAACAGGACAGAAAAAATACACAACCGATGACATTAATATAAATCAATCTCTTTATAGACCTTACATAGAAGAACTGTGTGAAGAAGAGGGTGGAGAAAATTGCAATGGAGTTTGTCCAGATAAACTATACATTTGTGAACATACTAGGTGGTCACTGAATATAGCTTCACTTGTTGGACAATTGGCAGATTTAGCCTCCCTTTTATCTTATTTTCCAGAATTGTTTGGTGCGGATTTTTCAGATTTTAGAGAAGATTTAGAGGATTATCAATGGGCTTTAGTTACACTAGGTCAGGCACAATTATATTTAATGGATCGTCAAGATTATAAAGAGAACTTCCGTGATAAGGAAGGTGCAAAATTTTCATCAAGTTATATTGATAGCTTTCTTGATAGTTATGAGGACTGTTACAATTTTTTGGGTGGCATACCAGTTCTCAGTGAAATAGGTGGCTATGTCTGTGGAAGTTTAGCAACTGTTACAGATCAAATCGTTCAAAACTTTACTGGGGAGGAGTACTCTGTAGTATATTTTGAAACATATGATTGTACGGGTGCTAGGTATGAAGGAGAGAATGTCGCAATTGACGTTAACTGTAGATTTTACGAGGACAATATTGTTGGATATCCAAGTTTAATAAGCGAATATCAGAATTGTAGTGATGAAAGCTGTAGACAACAAAAAATGACTGAATTAAATAAACTTGAGACGACAATAGCAGCAGGTTGTGAAGGTATCATGAGTACTTATTTGTATACAGGTGATCAAGTAGAGTGTCTAGATCATTGTTTAAACTTAAAAAGAGAGTTTAATGATTTTAAAAAGGGTACAGATTTATATCGTGATTATTCTGCTGTTGGAAGTAATGAATGTAATTTGTCAGATCGATTAGTTGCTTGGATTATTAAAATTTTATCGTGGGTAAGATATGTCGTTCCAGCCATTCTAGTTGTATTAAGTGTTTTAGATTTCATTAAAGCAATAGCATCTGATAATGAAGAGGAGATTAAGAAAGTAGCCGGTAGATTTACGAAGAGATTGATAGCAGCGGTTATCATTTTAATTCTTCCAGCTCTTTTAGAATTCTTATTAGGAATTTTCAACAAAGATGTTCATAACTATTGTTTAAAATAATTTTTCTGTTCTCATTAATATTTGTTAAATGCAGATTTACGTGTTATAATGATGGTGGTGAGTTTATGAAGCGAAAAATATTGTTCTTTTTGATGTTATCTTTTGCTTTTCTTTTTAAAGTAAATAGTGTAAAGGCTTTTACCTGTGAGTATGATGGCAAATTTGTAATGGAGGTAGATCCGGTAGAGGGACCGGTGGATATTAAGATTAAGGATTCTCCAGATATATTAGCATTATTGGGAACTTATAATTTTATTACTAAAGATGCTTCAATAAAGGATCAGTGGCCTAAAAGTGGTGATGATGCTGAGAGATGCCATTCCCTCTATGTTTGTTATGCTGACGTATCACGATCAACAGTAGGAACTACTACTACTACTACTTATGAACATTATTTTGAATTCTTTTATGATGGCGGTGCAGCGAAAAATAGTAGTGTGCGTGATACGTATTTAGATTTAGATCTCTGGGAGCGTATAGGACTAGCACTCGGATTTACTAGTGTTACTGGTGGTAACTGCCATGACATATATTATACAGGTACGGATGAAGACTTAGTTCCGCAAAACCCTACCCCTAGCGTTAGTGGAGCTTCTTGTGGAACGTATGATAATTCTATAAATGCTATTCGAAATTTATATTCTCAAATCGCTAGCAGTTCTGGTTCTGATGTAGGGTCATTATATACTCAAGTAGATCAAGAAACTTTAAAAGTACAGGCTTATTGTCAAGGAGTTATGGAAGTCTTAGATTGGTCCAATGATTGTGTAAAAACTTGTGCAAGTTTGGGTGAAGATTTATCTAAGGCAAAAACTGATAATAATATAACTGTAACACCTGCAACGAGTAATTCTTGTAATTTTTCTGAAAGATTAACAGCTTGGATTTTTAAGATTTTGTCTTGGGTAAGATATATTATTCCAGCTATTTTAGTCGTGTTAAGCGTTTTAGATTTCATTAAAGCGATAGCATCAGATAGTGAAGAGGAAATAAAGAAAGTAACGGGAAGATTTGTAAAGAGATTAATAGCATCTGTTATCATTTTAGTTTTACCAGCTATCCTAGAATTCTTATTAGGAATTTTCAACATAGGTGTTCATAACTATTGTTTATCATAAAAGGAGGTAGCAATCAGCTATCTTTTTTTTTGTGTTTTTAGTATAATAATAGTGGTGAAAAGTATGGAAGATAAAGTATTAGAGATTTTAAATCGAGAAAGAAGGGCTTTAACTGTTCATGAGTTAGAATCCTTTTTAAAGTTAAAGACAGTAGAGGATTTAAAAGAACTATTAAAAGTACTCAATCAATTGGAATTAGAAACAAAAATATATCGTACAAAACATGGAAATTATATGCTTTTTTTAGATAGTAATTCTAGAGTTGGTATTTTATCGGTTACAACAAAAGGAACTGGATATGTTCAAGTGGAAGATGGTACTGAAATTAAAGTCTTAGAAAACTATTTAAATGGTGCTATGCACAAAGATAAAGTAATTGTTAATATCTTAGATAAAAATACTACTCCTATGTTGGGAGAAGTAATTCGTATTGTTGAACGGGGAATTCAACAGTTTGTTGGAACTGTATTCTATAAACATGGAAAACTTTTTGTTCGACCTGATGATAAGAAGATCAATCATGTGGTTAGAATTGATACCAATTATTTTAATAACTTAGTAGACGGTCATAAAGTTGTTGTGAAATTGTTATCCTCTACGAAAAATATGGAATATCGAGGAGAAATTCTAAAAGTAATTGGTCATAAAAATGATCCTGGAGTAGATATTTTATCTATTATGGCGAAATATCAAATTCATGATGTTTTTCCAGATGCTGTAATAGAGGAATTAAAGGATATTCCAGAAAAGGTGACAGAGGAAGATATTCAAAAACGAGTAAAGGATTCAAAACAAGACTTACGACAAGAGATGATCTTTACCATTGATGGAAATGATACCAAAGATATAGATGATGCTATTTCTCTTAAAAAATTAGAGAATGGGAACTATGAATTGGGAGTTCATATCGCTGATGTCAGTTATTACGTAAAAGAGGATAGTGCCTTAGATAGAGAAGCTCAAGAAAGAGGAACCAGTGTTTATTTAGCGGATAGAGTAACCCCAATGCTTCCGCATGAATTATCGAATGGTATTTGTTCTTTAAATCCTAATGTAGATCGGTTTGCCATTTCTTGTATCATGGAAATAAATGCGAATGGAGATGTCGTTTCTTATGATATTTTTGATAGTGTTATCCGTTCTAGAATTCAAATGACTTATGATAAGGTAAATTTGATTTTAGAAAAAAATGAAATACCAGAAGGATATTTTGATTATGCAGAAACCCTAAAGTCTATGCAGGAATTAGCCCATATTTTAAGACAGAATAAAGAGAGAAAAGGATATATTGATTTTGAAATAGAGGAAGCTAAGATTATAGTAGATGAAGATGGAAAAGCGATTGATGTAACATTAAGAAATCGGGGTGAGGGGGAAAAGCTCATTGAAGACTTTATGATTGCTGCCAATGAAACCGTAGCTAGTCATTTCTATCATATGGATTATCCTTTAATATATCGTGTTCATGGGGAACCTAGTGAAGAAAAAATGACGAATTTTTTGCACTTAGTAAGTGTTTTGGGATATCAAATCCATGCGAATACTAAAAAGCTTACTCCTAAAGTTATTCAAGAGATTCTAAACTCTTTAAAAGATAAAAAAGAATACTATATTTTGTCTAGTCAAATGTTACGAAGTATGCAGAAGGCAGTTTATGATACAACCAATATTGGCCATTTTGGACTTGCCAGTAAAATTTATTGTCATTTTACTTCTCCGATTCGAAGATATCCAGATTTAACGGTTCATCGCTCTATTAGAAAGTGTTTGCTTGATGAAGCTATTAACTTAGATACCATTCGTCTATGGGAAGCTAAGTTACCAGCAATCGCTCTTCATTCCTCCGATATGGAAAGAGCTTCTGTAGATTGTGAACGGGAAGTAGACGATATGAAAATGGCAGAATATATGGAGAGCCATATTGGGGAAGAATATAAGGGAATTATTACAACTGTTATGAATTTTGGCTTTTTTGTTCAATTACCTAATATGATTGAAGGATTAGTTAGAATCGAAGATTTAAAAGATGATTACTATACTTATGATGAAAGTACTTTTTCTCTCATTGGAAATCGTAATAAGCGTGGTTATCGTTTAGGAGATGAAGTAGAGGTAGTTGTTAAGGCTGCTAGTAAAGAGGCTCATACCATTGACTTTTTATTAAAAAAAGATCAAGGGTAAATTTCCTTGCTTTTGGAAGAATTTTATGGTTTACTAGAAAAGGTTAGTAGGTGATAGTGTGAAAAAAGGAAAAAAGAGAATCTGGATATTCCTTCTTACGTGTTTGTTAGTGTTGATTTTAGTTTGTATCGTTTTCTTGATTCAGAAAAAGGAAGAATCTAAAGAGGAAACTCCATCGAATCCTGTTGTAGAAGAAAAGCCAAAAGAAGAACCTAAGGCAAAAAAGATGTCTATTGTGATGGTAGGAGATGCTTTGATTCATGGAGCCGTCTATGCGGATGCTTCTTTAGGAAATGGTACCTATGACTTTTCAAAGATGTTTACATCGATTGAACCTATCATTTCTAAATACGATTTAAGATATTATAATCAAGAAAGTATTATTGGTGGTGGAGAACCAAAACATTATCCACGATTAAATTCTCCTAAAGAGATTGGAGAAGACTTAGTATCCATTGGTTTTAATTTGGTTAGTTTAGCGAATAATCATTCTTTGGATCAAAACGAAGCAGGAATTTTGTATTCTAATGACTTTTGGAAAACACAAGAAAATGTAATTACAGCTGGCACTTACTCTTCTTTCGAAGAGAGAAATGAATTACCTGTTTATTCTCAAAATGGAATTACGTATGCTTTTCTTGCTTATACGACGAAAACCAATGGTTTAAATGTTCCTTCTGGAAAGGAATATTTGTTGAATGTTTATGATGAAAAACAAGTTAAAAGTGATATTGAAGCAGTAAAGGCAAAAGGTGCGGAAGTAATTATTGTTTCTATGCATTGGGGAGATGAATATACTCATGTTCCAACGGCAGAGGAAAAAGAAATTGCTCTTTACTTATCTAGTTTAGGGGTTAATTTAATTATTGGTTCCCATCCTCATGTCATTCAACCGATTGCTTATGTGGGAGATACTTTAGTAATTTATTCGCTAGGAAATTTTATTTCTGCTCAAAAAGTATTAGGTCTTGAAAAGATTATTGGTCTATTAGTAGGTGTAGAAATTGTAGTGGAGCCAGATTCCACAGTTCATTTTGAAAATTTATCATCCGAACTTCTCTACACGTATTACAATTCTAAAAATCGAGATTTTAAGGTAATACCATTTTCTGAGTTGACAGATGATATCTTGAAAAATCATTCTGAAATTGAAGAGGAGTATTTAGAAATTTTAGACCGGGAGGTATAATATGGAGATAGTAAATCGAAAAGCACGATATGATTATGATATAGAAGAGACTTATGAAGCCGGTATTGCTTTAAAAGGCACAGAAATAAAGTCTATTCGAAATGGAAAAGCGAATTTAAAAGATAGCTATGCCATTTTTAAGAACAATGAAGTTTATCTTTTGAATATGCATATCAGTGCTTATGAAAATGGAAATATTTTTAATCATGAAGAGACGAGGGCAAGAAAACTTCTTCTTCATCGGAAAGAGATTCTTAAAATTCGCGATAAGATTTCGCTAGAGGGATATACCTTAATCCCCTTGAGAGTCTATTTTGTTCGTAATCATGCTAAAGTGGAAATTGGGATTGCTCGTGGTAAAAAGATATATGACAAACGAGAAACCATCAAGAAAAGGGATATGGAACGAGATATTCGAAGTCATTTAAAGAGAATATAGAACTTGAAAACTCGTGAAAAATAAATGAAAACTATTGCAATCCCTTGGAAAATATTATATACTTAAGTTGTAAGATGAGCGAAGGGAGTGTGCTTATGCAAATAACATCTGTAAATGTCAAGAAAATTGACAAGGAAGAATCTAGAATGAAAGGGATTGCATCTGTATTAATCGATGATTGCTTTGCAGTACGTGATATCAGAATTATCGAAGGTAATGATGGTTTGTTTATCGCAATGCCAAGTCGTAAGAATGCAGAAGGTGAGTATCACGATATAGCGCATCCAATCAATTCTGAAACAAGAAAAATGTTTGAGGATGCGATATTTGAAGCTTACAATAAAGAAGAAGCTGAATAGAAAAACTCGAAAGAGTTTTTTTTCATATCCATAGGACTTGTACATATAGTTAAATAGGAGGTACGTATGGATAAAGAAATGGCTTCTTTCAATCATAATATAACGATTACAGAGAGAAAAAATTTAGTGATAAGTGGTGTAAAAAAGATTGATAATTTTGATGATAATGAATTTTTATTAGAAACTAGTATGGGAAATTTGTTAATTAAAGGAGTAGGTCTTGAAATTATTAAATTGGATACTTATCAAGGAAATGTATCGTTAAAGGGAAAATTTAATAGTTTAAGCTATACAGACAATTCTAAGAAAGATAAAGAGGATTCTCTCTTCAGTAAATTATTTAAGTGATTCCTTTATCCGTTCAGTTCCATATTATTTTCTACTCTATAGGGTTTGGTATTTTTTTTCGATTTACTTTTTGGGTTGTCAAAAAAGCAATTTATTGTCAAAATGTTTACTTTCGAATTTTAAATACTTTTAGTTATATTATGCTTTTAACCTTATTTTACTTTTTTGGGTTGGAAAAAATTAGTAATGGTATTTTACACATTTATTCACTATTTCTCATTATGCTAGGTTTTGTCGTAACAGATTTCATTGCAAGAAAAATCAAAAGATGATAAAATGATAATGGTGATAGTATGGCTAAGAAAAGGAGAGAAATGACTGCACAGGCAAAGAGAAGACTCATTGTTTTTGGACCTCTTTGTATCTTGTTAATGGTTTATTTTTTTATAACAGTTATTTCCTATACTATCAATCTGTATCAATTGCGAAAAGAAATGTCTAGTTTAGAGCAACAATATCTAGAGCTTCAAGAGAAAACGGATGCTTTAAAAGTAGAAATATCAAAATTACAAACACCAGAATATTTAGCTAAGTTTGCTCGCGAAAATTATTTATATTCTACAGATAAAGAACTGATTATTAAAATTAATGAAACGAAAGAAGATATCCAAGTTCAAGAAAAGGATATCGAAAAGAATCGTTTTATTGTAGTGGGATGTATTATCGTTGTTGCTTTAATTTTTATTTATATTCTTATTCGTGGCAAGAAAAAAAGAAATCGTTCGTTGAAGTGATATATTAAATGTAGACATGTAAAAAAAGACACAGTCTACATTTTTTGTTACAATAAAATAGGAAAGAA
>CANQTT010000004.1 GCA_947626855.1 uncultured Bacilli bacterium | reverse complement strand
GAATATCCTAGATTTTCATTTTTTATGAAAAAAAAGACAAATAGATAAAAATATTTACCTATTTGTCAACAGTCTGAGACTAAGGAAAATCTTAGTCTTTTTTGTGATATATTATCTATGCAAGAAGGAAAAATTGTTAAATCATTTTTGCAAGAGGTCATTTTAGGATAGAACCCTATTTTTCTGCAACAAATTCTTAGTTGTACATAATTTTATATCAATCTTATCCATCCTAAATGAGATAGTGATACAGGCTGCTGTGAAAGAACAAATGGGAGAATAATAGATGATTAAGACTAGGAGAAAACTTAGTCTTTTTTAAATGATTAATCATTCATAAATCGTATAAAATAAGAACGTAATAATTTTAGAAAACAAAAAGTTATTACTGTCAACCGTAATAACTTTACAAAAAAGTGAAAATAATATATAACGTAACAAGAGGTGATTAATGATGCTTTTAAGAGAAGATTATTTATCTAAAATAAGAGGATTTTATGACTCGGATTTAATTAAAATATTAGTTGGTATCAGAAGATGTGGAAAATCAGTTATTTTAAGTCAAATTATAAATGAATTAAAAGAAAAAAGAAAAGTCTTGGAGAATCATATTATTTTTATTAATTTTGAATTTATCGAGTTTGAAGAGTTATTAGATTATAAAAAATTAAATAAGTACATTAAAGATAATATTCAAGACGATAAAATGTATTATTTATTTTTAGATGAAGTTCAAAATGTAGATCAATTTGAAAAAGTGATAAATTCTTTGCGAGCATCTATAAAGAATATTAGTATCTTTTTGACTGGATCAAATAGTAAGATGTTATCCGATGAATTGTCTTCAGTTTTATCAGGAAGATATGTATTATTTAATATTAATCCATTATCCTATAAAGAATATGTAACTTTAACTAATAAGGACGGAAAAGATTTAAATACTTTTTGGGACTATGCTAGATGGGGAGGACTTCCTAATAGATGTGAATTTACAGATGAGACAGATATTAAAAATTATCTTCATAGTGTATATGATTCTATTATTTTAAGAGATGTTGTTAAAAGATTAAATTTAAAAGACACTATTCTTTTTGACATGATATTACAATATTTGATTAAAACAACTGGTCGTGAATTTTCAGCAGATAATATTATAAAATATCTAAATAAAGAAAATAAAAATATATCTAATGAAACTTGTATAATTATATAGATGCTTTATGCAAAGCTTTAATCATAAAAAAGTTTACAGATATGATATTACTGGTAGAGGAGTATTAAAAACATTAAATAAATATTATGTGACGGATTTAGGTATTGCTCAAATAAAAAATAATAATCCTGAATTTAGAAATGATGTCGTATTAGAAAACATTGTTTATAATGAGCTAATAAATAGAAATTATGAAGTCTATATTGGCAAAACAAAAAATGGCGAAGTTGATTTTTTAGCTAAAAAAGATGGAAATATCAAATACTTCCAAGTAACTTACCAAATGCAAGATAACGAAAGTACTATCGAAAGAGAATTTGGTGCACTTAAATCTATAGGTGATAATTATCCAAAATACGTTCTTTCTTTAGATAAGATAGATTTATCTAGTGATGGAATTGTACATCTAAATTTAATTGATTTCTTATTAAGTAATGAATTTTAGTATTAAGCATTGAAAAATTTAAAATATTAACAAAAATTTTTGATAGCCCCTTGCCATGGTGGTAGCATAAGCTGCCGTTAAGGAACAAATGGGAGAATAATAAGAATTAGGACTAAGGAAACTTAGTCTTTTTTATTGTTCAAACAAATAGGATAATGTATATTAAGAACAGTAAAAATGTGCTATAATTATCATAGGTGATAAGATAGTGACAATTGTGGATGAAGCAAAAAAGTTAGAAAAAATTGAAGACTTTTATAGTCAGGCTAGGGAAATATTAAATATTGTCAATGATAATATAAAGGGATTTCATTATGTAAATGGATATAATTTATTAGAATATGATGAAGAATCAGAACAACGAGATATTACGATATATGGACATAGTAGAATAGCAGAAGTGAATGCCCGAAAAAAGCAGTTAATTATAGAGCTATCAAGAGCTGGAGAATATGCAATAAAATATATTTTGTCATTGAAACAAATGGAAGATTATCCACAACAAACCTATGAAGAATTTCTCAAAAAAGCAATATATAGTATTGGGGAAAAAGGAGTAGGGAATACATATATTAATCAATATCATGTAGATCAGTCAGCTGTTGATGATATCAAATTGGAAAAAGAAAAACACAAATTACAACCCTTACATGATTATAGTTATTTGTTCTATATCTTAAAAAGAATGTATCCTGATTTAAGCGATAAGGTATATGAATCTTTTATTATGAGTATTAAATCCTTTTATATAGAAAAATCATATTTTGATGAAGAGATTAAACAAATAATGACTTGTTTTCCACAAATCGAATGGGCATCCTCTACAAATGTACATGCTGACATCCAAAATTCTTATATTGAGGAATATGATAAAATCAGAAATGAATCTGGAGATGCTTTTATTCGTCTAAGATACATTGAAAATAATGAAGACAATAAGCAGTATGATTTAGAGTCAGTATTATATTATATAAACTATTTAATATTTCATATAGAATTAATACATGATATGAATCATAATGATATTCATCAAAACATTTCTTTAGCTTATAGTAAAAGTAAATTTTTAGATTTAGCCCATAGATATGTTAGTGATAAAATTTCAAAAGCCAATCCTAAATTATCGATGATTTTTTATGGACAGCATAAAAATGAATATGAAGAAGAATTTGGTCGAGTTGATAAGGCATTTGAAATAATAGGGAAATATTATAATCCAATTCTGCCATCGTTGAATGTTTCACAAATTAGGGTATATGAGGAATTATCTGGTAGCAAAATGGATTTTGCAACAATCTATCAAAATATAGTCAATAATGTTATGTCGTTTGAAAAAGTTCCTCAATTATTTGGTAAGATACCTCTATTGTTAAGCACTGAAAATACGAATCGTATTTTAAATGTACTGAGAAGTAATGGAATGGAAGATAGTAATATTTTATCTGTTGACTCTGCTATTTTCTGCATTCCATATGACGTATTCAGTAGAATTATGGAAAAAATGCATCATAATGGGGAATCATTACTAATTGATAATCAATTAAATGAAAATATTTTTAAATATTTGGATGTGGAAAGATTAGAAAAAGGTTATGAACAAAATGGTCCACCACCTTTACCAATTAGACGTCATTTATAAAAAATTAAGAAACAGCGTGAATTTAATTTAATTTAATTTAATTTAATATTTTTAAAGTTAATAATAAAAAAGAAAGAGGTCAATAATACATGAAAAAGAAAATAGTAAGTATTTTATTAATTGGAATGTTGGTTATAGGATTAGCCGGTTGTGGCAGTAAAGAAGAGAAATCTACCAATTCTCCTAGCGATAAGAAAGATGTTATTGGAGAGGATATTGCAACGAAAGTAAAAGTAGGTGACTATGTTCATTATCATGCAAAAGCAGGAACTTATGTCTCAAAGAAAGAAAAAACTGGTTCAAAAGATAAGACTTTTGAAATAACTGGTGATGAGCTATGGCGTGTTATATATGTTAATGAAGATGGTAGTGTAGATTTAATGAAAGTAGCGACATTAAAAGTCTCTGATGAAATAACGTTTTCTAGTGGTAGAGGTTATCTACATTATGAAGAGGAATTAGATAATTTGGCTAAGGCATATGGTACTGGAGATCATGTTGTAAGTGCTAGAAACTTATCTTATGGAGATCTCATTAAATATGCCGGAGTAGATGAATTTGCTGCCAGCAAGGATATTGATTTAACGGGATTAACGACAACGGAAGAAAAAGTAAATAAGGTTGTGAAGGAACTTGATAAAGTCGGTGACCCGATAAAAATAACGGATGAATATTCTTTTTATGAAATAGCTGATAGTGAAGAAGGATATATTGAAAATAATGATTTTTCTGTTGCACCTAGAAGTGGTGCAAGTATGACACTTAGTAATTGGTTTGATAAAACTGAGTTAGACGTTTTATTTGGAACAGAGAAATATGCTTATGCTGATTTCTTTATTACTAGTAAAAGTGTCACGGTAGGGGAATCATCCGATGGAACTTATGCTATTTATAATGTTATTACCGGATATCAGGATCGTACAGAAGACTATATTAGTTTAGTAGATCAAGATGTATATGCTACAAATTATCATACAAAAAGTGGTTATCAGGCTTTACCAAAACCAGTTATTACCTTAGATAAAAGTACTAAGGTTGTAAGTGGCGATGGTACGGAAGATAAGCCTTATGATCTAGGTTAAATAGGAGCGAAAAGAAAATGAAAAAGAAAATTTTAAGGATATTGCTTGTTGGTATTTTTGTGATAGGATTAACGGGATGTGGCACGAAAGAGGAAAAAGAAGTTGCAAATAGCAATCCATCAGAAGAAAAGAAAACAGCCGTCACCTATCTAGTTGATAAGGCCAATAAAGAGGATTTAGATTATCAAAGTGCAGATGAAAAACAAAAAGCGGAAATGTGGACATTTTCTCATGAAAAAACAGATCAAACATCTGCTTTAACAGATTATCGCTATATTGGAAATACACCAAATAACTATGTTATCTTTAATGGTGAAAAATGGCGTATTATAGGAGTTTTTTCAGTAGATGATGGGACAGGAAAAATTGAAAGTCGTATGAAAATTATGCGTGATAGCAAAGAAGAAAATGTTGTATGGAATAGTGAGAAAGAAAATACTTGGACAAAAGCGTCCTTAAATGCCTACTTAAATGGAGAATATTTTAATAAATTATCACAAGAAAGTAAAGATATGATTGATAACGCAGTATGGTATTTAGGAGGAATCGAAGAACAAAGTGCTAATTCTTCTATAGCTACATCAGATGTTTATTATAAACAAGAAAGAGGAAGTCTCTATTACGAAAATAATGAGGGAGAAACTTCTACAATTGCTAAAGTTGGTTTAATATATCCAAGCGATTATGGATATTCAACGAGTGGGGGAACATCAGAAAATAGAAATCAATGCCTAAATGCTCCATTAATTTTATATGGTACTTATGGCTATGAGAATTGTAAGGAAGGTAGTTGGATGGCTGATTCACTTAAGTATTATTATGAATGGACAGTTACCCCAATAACGACTTATTTTAATAAAGTTGTAGCGATAGACTATTATGGAACTGTTACAGAAATGGATGCACAATTAACGGGATATGGACAATATCATCCAGTCGCTTATTTGAAATCAAGTGTTAAAATTGCATCAGGAAGTGGGACATCAACAGATCCATATCAATTAGAGATTTAAAAGATAATCCATTATGAAGAATCTATAAAGAAGAGGGAAAAAATGAAAAAGAAAATTTTAAGTATATTGCTCATTGGTATTTTCGTGATAGGATTAACGGGATGTGGTAAAGGTGAGAATATTATAAAAATCTTAAATGATGCTGTGCAAGAAGAATTAGATGTTTGGGAAGAACAAGATGGACATTCAGATTTCACAATCCGTAAAATTCAAAGTCATTTATCTGACTATACATTTATAGCATCAGGTGATAAAGAATTTCATTCTACCAATGGAAGTACTGAATATACTAATCAGATAGTAGGATATAAAAGCTATAGTGATAGTACTACCATGACTTCTACTAGTGATATAAAATATGCTTTAGTATATGATCAGAAAAATAAAAAATATTATAGTGTCGAAATCTCTTATGAAAAAACGAAATTTAAAGGACAATATGAATATGATTATCCAGTATTTCAGAATGCAAAAGAGATAAAATAGATGTAGAATTTTATGAGAAAATTCAATTTGAGAAAATATCGAATTGCTTAAGATAGTTTATCATAAACTATCTTTTTTGTTGAAAAATTATGATACAATATAGAAGAGATTAGCTAAGAGGTTAGGAGTTGATTTGCCTTGAAAATATTACATACCAGTGATTTACATTTAGGAAAAAATTTATCAGAAGAATCTTTTTATGAAGATCAAAAATATATTCTTGATGAAATTCTTAATATTGTTAAGGAAAGAGCAATCAAGGTGGTTATGATTCCTGGAGATATTTATGATAAAAGTATTCCAAGTTCAGAAGCAAGTATGATGTTTGATAAGTTTTTAACGAATTTATCGAAGATGAATGTAACAATTTTAATTACGAGTGGGAATCATGATTCCAATGAGAGATTGTCCTTTGGTTCTAAAATATTTCATGAATTAAATATTCATATTGTAACTTCCTATGAGGGACAAATGGAAAAAATAAGTATGGATGATGTTAATTTCTATTTGTTACCTTTTTTAAAGCCATTTCATTTAAAACATTTGATGGAAGAAAAAGAATATGAAAAAATAAAAAATTCCAACGATATGATGAAATGGATATTAAATAGGGAAAAGATAGATAAATCGAAAAAAAATATCTTGCTTGCCCATCAATTTGTTATGTGGAATGGAAAATTGCCAGAGCAATGTGACTCTGAAAGCATTTCCATTAATAACGTCGGAACATTGGATGCAATAGATGTTAATCTATTAGATGATTTTGATTATGTCGCACTCGGTCATATTCATAGACCTCAAAAAATTAAAAGAGAGACCGTTAGATATTCTGGAACACCATTAAGATATTCCTTTAGTGAAGTAAATGATAAAAAGAGTGTAGTAATCCTTGATACCGATGATATCAAGAACATCGAACTGCTAGAATTAAAACCATTAAGGAATATGCAAGTATTGAGAGGAACTTTTGAGGAAATAATGAATCAGAAACCTAGTGATGATATTATCAAAGTCGAATTAGAGGATGAAAATACGATTCTTTCTCCCATGGAAGAAATTAAACAAAGATTTAAAAATGCTATTTCCTTAGTATTTGTAAATAAATATGATTCTAATGGTGCATTCCAATCCAAGGAAAGAAAAGAAGATGCGAGTCCTTATGAATTATTTCATTCCTTTTTTGCTGAGCAGAATGGGAGAGATATGACACAAGAGGAAGATGAATATATAAAATCAGTTATGGAATCTTTAAAGGAGGATGAGTAATATGCGATTAAAAAAATTAACATTACAAGCATTTGGACCTTTTAAAGATAAAGTAGTAATTGATTTTGAAAATAAAAAAATTGATAAAGGATTACTTTTAATATCGGGAGATACGGGTGCTGGTAAAACAACTATATTTGATGCTATATGCTATGCATTATATGGTCAGACTTCTGGAGAAACTAGAACGGCTAATTCCTTAAGAAGTGATTGGGCATCACCTAACATAGATACTTTTGTCGATTTAGAATTTTATTATAAAAATAAAATGTATGAGGTAAAAAGAAGCCCAGAGTATAGTAGAAAAAAGAAAAATGGAGAAGGAGAAACAAAACAGGCTCCTAGTGCTGAAATCAATTTGAATGGAAGAATTGTAACAAAAGTAACGGATGTTACAAAAGAAATTGAACGATTAATTGGTTTAGACTATAAACAATTTAGACAAGTTGCTATGCTTTCACAAGGAGAATTTACGAAATTTTTACTAGCTAGTTCTGAAGAAAAAACAACAATCTTTAGAAAAATATTTGGAACAGAATTTTATGATTTTTTACAAAATAAGTTGAAAGCAAATATGTTAACGAAAAAAGAGGAAATAGAAAAAATAAAAGATAAAATTGATACGGAAAAGAAAAATTTAGAACCCATGATAGATGTTTTTGGATTGAGCAATGATGAGGTAATTTCTACCTTGAAAAACAAAATGAAAGAAAGTAATGATACCGTTTTATTAACAAAAGCAGCTCGAGATAAGAAAAATGAAGAAAAGACAAAATTATCTACAGAATTAACAAATTTAAATAAAACCAATAAAGATATTCTAACTTATCAAAAAGCCCGAGAGTCACTAGACAGTTTATTGCTATCTCATCCTAACATAAAAGAAGAGAGAGAAAAGTATGACTATAATATTAAAGTAGTGAATTCTATCACTAATACTTTAGAGGGATTAACAAAAGACTCGAAATCTTTAGAAGATAAAAAAAAGAAAGAGCAGCAAAACCAAAAAGATTTGGAGGCAAAACAAAAAGAATATAAAGAAAAAGAGAAACAATTTAAATTCTTGGATGATTATTCTAAAAAAGTTGATGAAGTAACAAACGAAATGAATGAACTTACTAACAAAAAGAAAGATTACGATAATTATTTCAATAAAGTAATGGAATTATCTAATATCGAAAATGAATATAAAGTTCTATCTAATACCTATGATAAACAAAATACTTTCTATGAAATGATGCGAAAAGAATATTATTTAAACATTTCTGTAGAAATCGCCGAATCATTAGTTGATGGAGAAGAATGTCCTGTATGTGGCTCTAAAGATCATCCAAAGAAAGCTGTGGCAGTGGAATGTGATTATACCAAGGAGGATCTAGAACAAGCTGAAAAGCAATTAAAAATAATAGATGGATTGAGAAAAACAAAGGAAGCTAAAATAGAGCAACTAAGAAAAACAATAAAGGAATATAATATCCCAGAAAATGTAGATGTCGAAGTAGAAAAGAATAAAAATGAAGAATTATTAGAAATTAAGAAAAAAGCAAAAGAAAATTTAGATAATGAATTTCGAAAAGTATCTCTTGAAAAACAAAATTTATCTTCCGCAATCAAAAGTTATGAAGATAACAGAAAAATATTTATAGAAGATATTCAATTATTAGAAAATAATATAAAAGATTATCATCTTACATTAGAAAATTTATATAAAGAGAATCATACGAATTATGAAGATTACATAAGTAAAAAATTAGACAAATATGGATTAATAGAATTAGAGACGAAATTAGCGAACTATGACAATACAAAAAAAGATTTAGAATCAACTATCAAATTGTTAGAAGAAGAGGTTAAAGATAAAAAGGTTGTTGATGTATCTGAAAAAGAAAAACAACTAGATATTTTAAATGAAGAATATAAAGTGCTAGATGATAGCTATACCGAGTTACATGCTTCGTTAGAAAAATTGAAATCAGCGACTTCTAACATTGAAAAGTATTTAAAGGATAATAAGACTGTCCAAAAAGAATATGATATTATTAAAATATTAAGTGATACAGCGAATGGTTCTTTAACAGGGAAGCAAAGAATCACTTTTGAAAATTATGTTCAAGCTTATTTTATGCAGTCCGTTTTAGTGGAAGCTAATAAAAGGCTTATTAGAATGACAGATAGTCGATATGAATTAAAAAGAAAAGAAACAGAAGTAAAATTAAATGCGAAAACAGGATTAGATTTTTCTATTTTTGATTCTTATACCGGTAAGGAAAGAGACGTAGCTTCTCTTTCTGGTGGCGAAAAATTTAAAGCTTCTCTAGCCCTCGCTCTTGGCTTATCTGATGCGATAAGCAATAATCGGGGAGGAATTAAAATAGATTCGTTATTTATCGATGAAGGATTTGGATCTTTAGATTCAGAATCTCTCAATCAAGCTTTAAATATTTTATCGGATTTATCAGGTAATGATAAACTAGTAGGAGTCATTTCTCATGTTTCTGAATTAATGAGTAGAATAGATAATCAAATTTTAGTTGATAAAACAAATACGGGAAGTATCGTGAAGATTGAAGCTAATAATTAATGCAAAAGTAAGAGAACTGTAATATGGACTTACAGATATATAATAAAAAGTGTATAATAGAATTGTGGGAGATGAACATGAAAAAAATATTTAGGATATTATTGTGTACCATTCTCGTCATTAGTTTAATGGGATGTGGTGGTTCTAAGAAAGAGGAAAATGGGGAATCTTCTGGAACAAATAATTCTTTAGAGAGCAAATTTCTAGGAGAATGGACTGGAAAAGATAATACTGGTAGAGAAGTTAAGTGGAAATTTGAATCAGGAGGAAAGGCGTCGTATTCAGAATATTTAGATTCTTTATCAGAGCCTAAATGGATAAATGCTTCTGCGACTTGGGAAGTAATAGACGAAGATACCATTCATATTCAAGTTCATAATGCATACAACCATATAGGTGAATTTCAATATGAATTCAATGGGGATGAATTAAAAATAAATTATGTTAAAACACTTAATATATCTGAGGAAGAACAAAAGTATATTGGCTTTAAATCCTTTACTCTAACTAGGGAGGAATAGAGAAAAAATAAGTAAATATTCTTCCTATAGTCAAAAAACATTACCTAACATTTTTCATCAAAAAGGTAGAATAACTTCATCATAAGATGGAGTTTTCTTTTCATCTATGATATTATTATTGATGAATAAGAATTATAAAGATAATAGGGGTGATTTATATGGGATTTATTAATAATGCAATAAATTCTTTACGATTTAAAGATACTATTTTTTATAAAGATAGTAGCGATTTACAAGAAAGATATGATGCCTTAGAAAAATTAAATAAGGAATATCCTTATAATGATGATTTATTACGAGAATTATATATCACCAAAAAGGGATTAGATGGGGAAAATGAAATATCCTATCAATTAGGAAAAGCTCATATAGGAATGTATGTCTTAAGAGATATAAGACTTAGATACGAAAATTTAACTGCTCAAATGGACTATGTCGTTATTACTCCAATTTATACATACTATATAGAATGCAAAAACTTAGTGGGTAATATTGTCGTAATGGAAAAAGGAGATTTTATAAGAGAGATTTCTATTCATGGTAAAAAGATAAAAAAGGAATGTATTCTCCTTTAAGACAGGTAGAAGCACAAAGAGAAGTTGTAAGAAAGATATGGGAAAGTAAAACTTCTAAAATAACAAAATTAATGGCTTTTAATAAATTCAATTATTATAGAAGAGTACTCGTCGTTGTTGCTAATCCCGAAACTATCTTAAATACTACGAAAGCTCCCAAAGATATGAAACATAAGATATTAAGAGCTGATGCTTTAGTAAGACAAATAGAATATGATCTGAAACATAGAGATAGTGATGATTGCTTAGAAACTAGAAAAAGTATGGAAAAAATAGCTAAGACTTATATGAATTTATTAGTTAGTGATCACACGAATTATTATGACTATTATAAAAATAAGTATTGTAAGAGTATCCGTGTTTCTGAAAAAGAGGATTTAAGAAATCGATTGATTCAATTAAGAAAAGATAGATCAGAAAAAATGCATTTGCCAGCCTATTATATTTTTACGAACGAAGAATTAGATAAGTTACTTGATAAGGTTCCTAAAACGATTGAAGAATTAAAAAAATTTAATATATTAATGCCAGTAAAGATTCATACACATGGTACCTCGATTATTGAAGAAATCAATAAGAAGTCCTAAAATAAAAATTCATGATTATCAATGAAACTAAAAAAGAAAGCAAGTGATACCTTTGAAAAAGATAATGTTCCTGATAGGAATAATCGCCATTATTATTAGTTTATTATTTTATAAAAAAGAAAATCATTTTCACTTTGAAAATAAAAAAATTTATGATTTGGTTTTATGTTCAATCTTTCTTTTAGGATGCTTTTTATTGCTTTATAAACTAGGAAATGTTCCTTATGGACTTCATGTTGATGAAGCAGGAATGGCTTATGATGCTTTTACTTTATCTAAATTTCATGTGGATAGATGGCTAAATCATTTTCCTGTTTATTTAATCAATTATGGTGGTGGACAAAGTGCTTTATATGCCTACTTAGCTGCTATCTCGGTAAAAATATTGGGATTAAATACATTAGCAATCAGGTTACCAGCAGTTATCATTAGTTTGATTTCTTTGTATTGTTTTTATCAACTCGTAAAACAAGAGGATAAAAAGAGTATTTTTCCACTTCTATTATTATTTTTAACTATTATTTGCCCTTTTCATATCATGAAATCTAGATGGGGATTAGATTGCTATTTATTATTTCCTTTCTTAATCATTTCTTTATACACTTTTTTAATGGCGATAAAGAAAGAGAAAAAATCGTTATTTGTATTGACAGGAGTTTTCTTTGGGATTACTTTATATACTTATGCTATCTCTTATGTCATAGTAGCTCTCTTAGTAGCTTGTATGACCATTTACTTATTAATTATCAAAAAAGTGAAATTTACAAACATAATCTGTATGGGAATTCCTTTATTTTTATTGGCTTTTCCTTTAATGCTATTGCTTCTAAAGAATAGTGGAATTCTATCTTCCAATTTTCATTTTCCATTTTTCACAATTCCGAAACTTTGGGCTTATCGGGGAGGAGAGTTATCTTTCCATAATATTTTGAACAATCTAAATCATTTTAATATTTTTAAGAAATTAGTTGTGAATGATCATTTATATTACAACATGTTTCCTCAATTTGGTTCTTTATATTATGTTTCCCTTCCGTTTTTAGTAGTCGGTTTTCTCTTAGCGATTGGAAAATCTTTTCAAACGTTAAAGCAAAAGGATATGGATGCTAATTTACTATTAACAGTATTATTCTTTATTACATTTGCTTGTACTTTAATGGTTGCAGATCCTAACGTAAATAAAGCAAATGCTCTTTTTATCTCAATGATTTATTTTACTGCTTTGGGAATCTATTTTTGTTGGAGACATTCTAAAAGCAGTATGCTCTTAATCCTTGGATGCTATGCCATTTCTTTTGTGTCTTTCAGTCATTATTATTTTGTGAAATATCCAAAAGAAGTTCAAAATTCCTATCAATTTGTAGCTAAAAATGATATGGATAAAGCACTAGATGTAGCTAGTGAATTTCAAGATAAAACAATATATGTAAATGACTATTCGTCTGGTCAAACTTATATCTATACATTACTATATGAAAAAATAAATCCTTACGAGTTTAATCAAACCGTAAAAATAAAAGATTATCTTGTTAAGAGTTATAAAAATTATGTTTTTGAAATTCCTGAAATATTAGATGAGGATGCTGTTTATATTTTGTATAAAGAGGATAGTAAAATGAAAGAATTACAAGAAAGTAATTTTGAAATGATTGATTGCCATAATTTTAAAGTATTGTATAAAAAAGAATCTTAAAAGATTCAATCCAATATTTTATGCTATAATAAAATTAAAATAGGGTGGTCATATGGAAAACGTTTTAAACAATACGGATTTTAAAATAACGGAAATGGAAAAATTATCTACAGGAGCTAGATATAATGTTCAAATTAAAATACCAATATCCATGGGATGGATTTCTTCTGTTTCTTTTATTGTGGAAAGTGGCAGGAATAGGGATGCCTTTTTATTAAATTATCAAAAAAGTGATGCTTTCTTTGCGTATTTTTCTACTTCTCTTTTTCTTCCAACCAAAGCTTTATACCATTACTATTTTTCCTTTTATATTAATCAGCAACTCCTATATTTCAAAAAAGAAAATCAGAAGGACTTTTCTACCGTTTCGCAAATGGATAAGTGGCAGATGAGTGTTAATTTTGAGGTTCCTGAATGGGCTAAAGGTAAGATTATGTATCATATTTTTGTTGATCGCTTTTATAGAGGAAGTGAGGAAGCTTTACCACCGATGGGTAATCGAACGATTCATTCATCCTGGAATGAAGAGGTAACGGTTGGTCCTGATGCGAATGGAATTTGGAATGCTGATTTTTATGGTGGGGATTTAAAGGGTATTATGGATAAGTTGGATTACATCAAATCTCTAGGAGCAAGTATTCTTTATTTAAGCCCTATTGTTTGGTCTCAATCGAATCATCGCTATGATACTTCTGATTATGAATGTGTTGATCCCTATGTAGGGACAAATGCTGATTTACAAGCATTATGTGAGAAAGCTCATGAAAAAGATATGAAGGTTGTCTTAGATGGGGTATTTAATCATACTGGAAATGATAGTAAATATTTTAATGAATATGGTCGTTTTGAAGAGTTAGGTGCCTATCAAAGTCCAGATTCCAAATACTATCCTTTCTACCGCAAGTCAGAGGCTGATAATAAAACCTATTTTGACTATTGGTGGGGGATGAAAAATTTACCAGTATGTGATGGAAGTAATTTAGAATGGCAAAATTATATTTATGGACAAGGGGGAATTATCGATTTATGGTTTTCTCTTGGCATTGATGGCATTAGACTTGATGTAGCGGATGAGCTAAGTGATGAATTTATTGAAGGGATAAGAACAGCTGTTAAAAGAAATAAACCAGATGGATTTCTTCTTGGGGAAGTATGGAAGAATCCGATGAGAATGAATAGAGGATATATCGAATCCGGAAAAGGTATGGATACCGTTATGGACTATGTTTTAATGGATGCTTTAATACGGTATTTTAAATATGAAGATGTTTATAAATTAAAAGAAGTTATAAGACAATTACAAACGGAATATCCAAAAGATACTCTAAATTCCTTAATGAATTTTACTTCTACTCATGATATTACCAGAGCTATCAATATCTTTGGTACTCATGAGTTTCGATATGCTGGAGAATGGGCATGGAATTTAAATGAGGAAGGTAATCTAACATGGCAAAAAGATTATACTTTGAGTGAAGAAGAATATGATAGAGGAAAAGAGATTTATAAAGCTTACTTATCCGTTCTTACTTTTTTTCCAGGTATCTTATCCATTTTTTATGGAGATGAAGTTGGTTTACAAGGAATGGGAAATTTAGCGAATCGAAGACCATTTCCATGGAATAAAGAAGATTTAGACTTATTAACCTTTTTTAGAACCCTCGGACACATTAGAAACAGGGAATCTTTTTTAGCCGAAGCGGAGTTAGAAATTTTAGATATCAATAGGGAATATATGATGTTTAAAAGGTATACTTCTAAAGAAGAAGCAATCATTCTAGTAAATCGATCAGATGGAAGAGTAAAAGTGGAAATTCCTTCTGAATACGAATCCTCTGAGCAAATCTATTTTCTGGGTGAAACAACTTCTAAAGAGTTAGATTCTCATGGGGCTCTTGTTTTAAAGAAAAAAAGGGGATAATTGATATAGAAAATTATCCCTTTTTGATATGCATTTCAGGGTATTTCCAGATTTACGGCATTTCTTTTATACGGCTATCGTCTTCCTTTTTTTGCTTTTTTGACTTGGAAAGTGAAGTATCATCCATTTCTTTTTTTACTTGACAAAGATTCGACTCCTTTTTTTCTATATTTTCATTTGCATGAAAAAAAAACGATTTTTAATTGCATTTCCTCTCCATTTTATATATAATAAAGATGGTGATGATATGAAAGTACTCTGTATTGGACATACGGCATATGATATCACGACCCCAGTGGAAACATTTCCCCGGGAAAACACGAAGACTCGTGTTCATGAAAGAGTAGAGTGTGGAGGAGGACCTGCATCTAATGCCGCTTATCTGTTAGGAAAGTGGAAAGTTGAAACCTATTTTGCCGGTGTTGTAGGCGATGATTTGTATGGAAAACGAATTATTGATGAATACAAGAGCGTAGGTGTCAACATTGATTACTTGCAAGTTTCCAAAGAACATACGACAACAGCTAGTTATATTATTGCAAACCGGGCGAATGGTAGTAGAACCATTCTTACCTATCGACCAAGCGACATTAAGATGGAAGATGTTGATATCAATATCAATCCAGATATCATCTTGATTGATGGTCAAGAACCGGCTATCTCGAAAAAAGTATTGCAAAAGTATCCCAATGCTGTTAGCATTATTGATGCAGGCAGGACAAAGAAAGAAATCTGTGAACTCTGTCATCTAGTTACTTATGTAGTATGTTCCAAAGAATTTGCAGAAACTATTAGTGGCGTGACAATTTTTAATCTGGAGAGTCTGCAGGTAGCTTTTCAAAAGTTGGAAGAAGAATTTCACACAAATTTAGTAATTACTCTAGAAGCATCTGGTTGTGCTTATCGTAATGACGAGGGAGAAGTGGAAATTGTTCCTTCTATCAAAGTAAAAGCGATTGATTCGACTGGAGCGGGAGATATTTTCCATGGAGCTTTTACGTATGGAGTTGCACAGAGCTGGCCAATTCGTAAAATTTTAAGGTTTGCAAATTTAGCAGGAGCTATGTCGGTAACTCGCATAGGCGGAAGAAATTCTATTTTTGAACTAGAGGAAATGATGGAAGTTTATAATGCATCTCAGTGAAGTCTTATTCATTGATCAATTTCCAACGTTGGATCTTCACGGGTATGATCGTGATTATGCTAGAGTAAAAATTAATGAATTTATCTCTGATAACTATATAATGGGCAACGAGTTCATCACTATTGTTCATGGAGTTGGAAGTGGAATTTTAAGACAAGAAACCATGGACACACTTAAGAAGAATAAAATGGTAATTGAGTATCAACTTTTCAAGGGAAACATAGGTTGTACGATTGTAAAAATAAGAAAAAAAGAAAAAAAATAAAAAATTTATCAAAAAATTTGACAATGAGAAAAAAATGTGGTAGTATATGAGCCATCTCATTGAAAAGGGGGAGATATTTATGTATGAAGAAAGAAGAGAAAGTTTTTCAGTAAGAGATTTAATCTTACAAGTACTATTCATTGTATTATTCGTATTTATTTTAATTTGGTTATTCCCAACAAAATCTTATTTAAAGAAATATGTAGACAAGAATAGTAAAAATACAACAACAACAGTTGTACAACAAACGGGCTATGATTTAGATCAACTTGCTGTTTTGTATAACCAGATTTTTGCTAACAATATCGCTACGATGAAGGAGGCTGCTGTTGGATATTATACAACAGAAAGATTACCTCAAAATGTTGGTGATACGGATACCATGACATTACAACAAATGTATGATAAACATTTAGTATTAACCTTAAAAGATAAAAATGGTGATGCTTGTAATGCTACAAAATCTTATGTTTCTGTAACGAAATATGAAGATGAATATCAAATGAAAGTTAACTTAAGTTGTGGTTCAGAAGAAGATTACATCATTGTATATTTAGGATGCTATGATTACTGTGAGGCAGCAGGTGTTTGTGAAAAACAAACGACAACTGTAACACCATCAAAACCATCTACTAATAAAGATAAAGATACTACTGTTCAAAAAGTAGTGGATGTAACAATTAATAACTATTATGAAAACTGTGATTGTGAGACAGGTCATTATTGTGAAGCTTACAAGGGAAAATTCTATGATGTTAACGGTAATGAAGTAAGCTTAGAGGATTATAAAAAATCATGTGGTTTAGGCGACGTTCAACCAGAAGGACATTACTGTGAAGCTTATAATGGAAATTATTATGATATCAATGGTAATGTTGTTACCTTAGAAGAGTATCAAAAATCATGTGGCTTATTGCCTCCAGATCCAGGAAAACATACTTGTGAGTTCTATAATGGAAGATATTATGATATTAGTGGTAATGTAGTAACTTATGAAGAATATCAAAAATCTTGTGTTCCAGAAAAACATTACTGTGAATACTATAATGGAAGTTATTATGATGCTACTGGTAAAGTAGTAACTTATGAAGAGTATCAAAAATCATGTACTCAACCAGAAAAACATTATTGTGAATATTATAATGGAAGCTACTATGATGCTACTGGTAAAGTAGTAACTTATGAAGAGTATCAAAAATCTTGTAGTAAACCACAAAATCATTATTGTGAATACTTTGACGGAAGATATTATGATGCTAATGGTAAGGTAGTAACTTATGAAGAATATCAAAAATCTTGTAGTAAACCACAAAATCATTATTGTGAATACTTTGACGGAAGATATTATGATGCTAATGGTAAGGTAGTAACTTATGAAGAATATCAAAAATCATGTAATCCACCAGAGCATGAGACAAAGTATTATTGTGAATATAAGAAAGTAACAAATGGTTCATGGGGTGACTATGGTGAATGGTCAGCATGGACAACTGCTAAGATAACTTCTAGTGAAAATACACAAGTTCAAACAGATGTAAGAAAAGAAGTTACAGGATATACAACAGAGAAAAAACAAGTAGGAACAAAGAGTGTTACTTATGTATCAGGATATACAGTTTCTAAAAAGTTATCAGGATATACAACGGAGAAGAAAGTTACAGGATATACAACGCAAAAAGTAGTAACAGGATATACAACGCAAAAAGTCCAAACAGGAACAAAGAAAGTACAAGTTGGAACAACAACTAAGACGGTAACAAAGAAAGTTCAAAAGGGAGAAACATTAGTTCATGTTGGAACTGGATCAGGACCAACAGTGCCATCTGATACCAGCACACGTCAATACAAAAAGACTGGTTCAACGACAACACAAACTTGTACAGGATGTGCAGTGACAACTATTTATACATGGGAAGAATATGAAGTTAAACCAGTATATGGTGTAGAAACTACGACTGAGGAAGTTCCAGTATATGGAACAGAACCAGTTTATGAAACAAAACAAGTTCCAGTATATGGTACAAAACAAGTTCCAGTATACACAGCTGTGAAAGTTCCAGTATACAAAGAGGAAAAAGTTCCAGTATATGGAGTAAAACATGAACCAGTATACCAAGAAGTAAAAGTGCCAGTATATGGAGTTAAGACATATTATCGTTCAAGAACCAGAACTTATAAAGGTGGAACGGTAGATGTTAAATGGAGTACTTGTGATCCAGTTGATAAATCATTAACTAGTCAAGGCTATTATTTAACTGGTAATACTAAAGCTTATATGGATATTTAACTGGTGAAATGCATGTCAAGAATGGAAAAAAAGCGTTGAAAAACGCTTTTTTTCATTTGACATCAAAAAATGAATATGTTATCATAATTTTAGAATAAGGATAGTATAATATAATAGGAAGGGGTGTACTGTGAAAGGAACATATCTATTTGACTACGTGAATGAAAATGAATTTAAGAAATTAGAACGTTCTTTAAAGAAGTATAATATGCTTGCATACAAGAAGCTATATTTTGAGTATTACCCAGCCTTAAAAGAGGGAAATTTCTTGGGAAAATTGATTTCTACGAATCAAGAAAATGGAACTCAAACCTATGAATTGAAACTGCCCACGGATGCTTTGTTTTCTAAAGTACACGGGGATATTAGGTTATACTATTTAGTTTATGAAAAAGAAAAAATTGTTATGTTGGATAAGTTCGAACCAATGGATATCTTAAGTGAAGGTCATGCGAGTGAGTTGGTTACTTATAAGGGTGTTATGGTTTCGAAACAACATTCTGAAAAAGACATGTTTAAAATAAATTTATTGAATATGTTAGATAAATAGAGGTAATACCTCTTTTTGTGTTATAATAGATATGGTGAGGGTATGAAAAAGATATTATGGCTTGTGGTAATCTTTATGATTCCAATGATGCTTTTTGGTTGTGGCGAAAGGCAAGAATCTAATGAAGAAAGCTCTTCCAACAAGGATTCTGAAGTTTCTTCTAATAGCGAAGAGGAAGTTTATTTAACAGGACTTCATCATGTCGAAATCGAAATTGAGAACTATGGAACGATTGCTGTAGAATTGAATGCGGATCAAGCACCTATAACGGTTACTAATTTTGTTTCCTTGGCTCGCTCTGGCTTTTATGATGGAACTACTTTTCATAGAATTATTAATGGGTTTATGATGCAGGGAGGAGCCGCTAAGGCAGGTAAGCATGCTGATACGATTAAAGGCGAGTTTTCATCAAATGGTGTTGAAAATACTCTTTTACATAATAGGGGAGCAATTTCCATGGCTCGTGCTAATGATAAAAACAGTGCCAGCAGTCAATTCTTTATCGTTCAAGGGAATGCCCATCATTTAGATGGAGAGTATGCTGTATTTGGATATGTTACTTCTGGTATGGATATCGTTGATAAAATTTGTAGTGAAACAAAGATAGAGGATGACAATGGAACTGTTTTAGAAGAAAACCAACCAATCATAAAGACGATTAGAGTTTTAGATTAAAAAAATAAAGAAAAAAATCTTTATTTTTTTGTTTTCAATAAAAAATTGCTAGAATATTCTTTTCTCTATTTTGATTTACGTATCTATAATTCACACAATGGAAAAGTTAAAATTGCAATAATTTATAAATTGCGTTATAATGAGAATGATTAAAGGAGTAGTAGAAAATATGGAAAAAAGGGAAAAAATAGGAATGATAATAGCGGGAATAACTTTGCTATTAGTAATTGTTGTTGTAATCGCAGTAATTTTTATAAATCAAAATAACAAGGAAGATTTAAAGGATGATGATAATGATACATTATACACTGCAGAGAATGAAGAGGAGTTTATTAATTATTTAAATCAATCTACTCAACTAATTGCTGATAAAGATGAAATTAACGTAGTATATAAAAACATAAAATATAAATTATCAAATAAAATTGATGAAAAGGATGACTCTCAATATTTTGTTTATGATATTTATTCTAATGATAAGATGTTAGAAAAAGATGATTCTAATAGATATGGAAACAATATAAAAGGATATTTACTTCAAGATAATGATAAAAAGGCATTTTTATTAGTTTCTGAGATTACTCCAGTCGGATCAAGCTCTGAATTTAATGTGACTGTTTTTGACATCAATGGGAACCTATTGTTAGATGAAACTTATATTGAGTATTCTACTGGTGAAATTGGAAGTGATTTTCTTTCTTTCTCTTATGAAACGAAAATGCAAGAAAGCTTTGAATTAGATATTAGGAGTGAACAATTAGAAAATTATTGTGAATATTTAAGTCAAGATTACGATGAAGATTACGTTGTAAGAGGAAGTAAAAAATACCGTTATCTTGATGGAGAATTATCTTTAGTTGAAAATAATACAGTTACCATAAAAGATTATAAAGAGAAATATAGTTGTAATTAAAAAATTTGAAATATTTGTTGGATACTACTTATTTCTAATAGTCCTTCAGACAAGCAAAAGCTTGTCTTTTTTTTCTTCTGAAAAGGGAAAGCGAATTCGGCAAAAATTTAATTTTGAAAAAGAAAAGGGGAGAAATAAGCAAGAAAAAAAATCTATCCTATTAAAATCCTAAATAAAACTCGGACCATAAAGTCCGATCCTATCGTTGCTATGTCAAAAGTCTTTTTTACATTTTTCCAGATTTTGTAATTCTTTCTTTTAAATACTTTTGAAATGCTTGATCCATTTCTTCAGAAACTTGTTTTTCATCATATTGAATTGCTTTTAAATATTCTCTTAATTCCTTTTTAAAATTTTCATCTGTTCCCATTTCAGCAATTCCTTGAACCAAAGGAATGGTAACACATAAATCGACTCTTTTTCTTCCGTTGGGTTGAAAGTCACTTAGTTTCGTGCTTACAATATCTTCATAAAATTGCTCATTAAAATCAGAACAACTTTTATATTCTTCTGTAGTAGTTTTAGAAATGTTATACGGTTTATATATTTCATAATAGGTTTCTTTTTTAAATCTAAGTAATAGGGTTGGATCATAGCAATATCCATCCATTTCCATCCATCCATGACCAGCATTTTCTTTCCCATATCTTAATTCTAAATTTTTAATATTGCCACGAACTAAAACGGCATTAGGAAAGCAGAAAAACATGAATAAACTTCTGTCATAACATTTTCCTGGTGCCTCGGTAGGTTTTAAATATTTCATGTGGATAGATACTGGTAAGCTGTAAATATAAGTATGACTCATTTTTTCATAAAACTTTTCATCAAAAGGTACAATGCTGCCATCTTCTAATCCTCTTTTCATTAAAAGTTGCATTCTACTAAAATATAATCCTTTTTTAATATTATCAAACATATTATTTTTTCAACCCCATTCTTTTCTTGTCTTCTTCTATTTCTTGACAGATCGCATCATAATCAATAACTTTTTTAAAATGTTCTACTTCTCTTTGCAATAATTCTATTCCCAAACTAGAGTACATTTCTGTTGGCCTTCCATAACATAGTTCAATCATCGGTAGTAGCAAATGAGAAACATATTTATCTCTTTCAAGATTTTCTGGATGATAACATTCGTCAGACTTAACAAATTTCCTGATAGCCTGTTTATTGTTTATATGTCTAACCTTTGGATTCTCCATTAGCCAATATAAATTTTTATCATAAATAAGACCAGAGGAAGTATCGTAAATAATATGTTGTCCATTCTTTGCAATTCTTTCAACAATGCAGTGATCTGCAACCAATGGATTATCACTGTCAGTATATTGCGGATTTAATCTTAAACTATCTATGGTAGCATATACCAGTTGAACATCGTCATCTTCCTCTAAAAAAGCTCTAGACAGTAATAATGCTCTATCATAACAATGGCCATTAGACATAGTATCAGATAATAAAATAATGGATGCTGGAATTCCCCCTTCGTAAATATTTCTTAGTCTTTCTATTAAAGCATCATCATAAGGGGCAATATAACCATTTTTTAATCCCCATATTAATAATTGTTTTGTTTTATAAGTATGCAATTTCCATTTCATTTTTTGCAATCTTGTTGCCATTTATTATGCCCCCTTTGAATTGTCGTATATGCTACCACAAAAGGTAGATTTTTACAACTTTCTAAATATTCTTTGCCTTATCGTCAAAAGCTTTTTTCTATCTATTTCATAATTATCATTTAAATCGATTACCTCATCCATGTATGGTAAATTTTCTATTGGAAAATTTGGATTGACCAATCTATCAGCAGTCTTTCGCAAGTTCTCTAAAGTTTGGATATGATTAGATAAAGCATGGTATTGTTTCTTTGTTATCCTTTGTAATTCTTGACCATACATTACAAGAAAAAACGATAAAAGCATTGATAATTTATCGATATCTTCTTTTGTAGACAATGTAGAATGTCTAAAGTCCATTAGAAAATTTTTAAATAGCAATGAGAAGAAAGGTGAGATATGTTCTTTATAAGTACATCCATCTATATCACAAAATACGATATTACCATTATCATCCACTAAAATGTTTTCAAAACTTAAATCTTGATAAATAATTCCATTGCTATGAATATTTCTTAATATTTTACTGGCTTTTTCTACATAGATAAATAATTCCTTACAATGAAAATATCTTTTTAAAAATTTTTCTGATAATGGCATAGAATGAGCAAAATATTTCATAGTATAACCTTTTAAGTTATCATCTTCTACGATTAAATGGAGAGGTAATAAAACACCATTCATTTTTATCCCATCCATATCCAAAAATTTTTTGGATAAATCTCTTTTTTCATCAGGATAAAGACCATCTAAAAGTTTATAACATAGGAATCCATCCGTATAAATTGTACTTTGGGTTCCTTGCCTTTGTAATTTGTGAAGAGCAGAGAAATTTATTTCTTTAAATTTTATTTTTTCCATGCCAGCACTCCCTTTAAAATTTCCATATATACTACCACAAAAAGGTTAACGTATGCAAAACCAATCATTCTCTTAAGTTAAGAAATCTAGATATTTTGACATGGATATCAAAATTCCTTATTGAGAAAGAAGGGGAAATACAATAAAAAAAGAACTTTCTGTAAGTTCTCTATATCAAAGTTTTCTTAAGAAGTATCATCATTTTGATTTTTACTAAAACACTCTTTTTTATAATATAATGTTCTAAGTTTATCTAAACCTAATGTTTCATAATCAAATTCAAACCCATAACTGTTTAGTTCATCTATTAATGCTTTTCTTTGTTCATCTTCTTGATATACCTGAAAAATCTACTCCACCAATGCCTTCTGTAATTCTTAATTGGATACAAGAATTTTTCATTTTGTTCTCTGTGAAACCATTTAAATCTTTATTTGTCCAATATATATCGTGTGTTTTACAATTAAATCTATTCATTGCATTATTATTTTCTAATATTTTTTTATAATAACTAATATCATGATTTAATTTAAATCCAACTTCACCTATGTTAATATTTTATCATTTTATATGTGCTTCATCAATGCGGTCTAACATAGCCAATATTCCTGGATACACTTGAAATATATCAGATGCTTTCCCTTTCTAGTTATCAAATGATAAAAGAAAGGTGGTGATATTTATGACAAAAAGAGAGTTTTCTCAATTTATTATAATATTACTCTTATTCTTAGTCGTAATTATTTTACTTCTAAAATAGCAAAAGCATCTGATTTCAACATTTGTTGATTTCAGATGCTATCCTAAACAAGGGATTGCATTTGATTTACCCAATCAAATGTATCCTTTCTTATTTTATGCAAGTTTCCTTGACAAATACATCATAACGTAAAAACGACCTCTTTACAAGTCGCTTTCCTATTTCCACTCGAAAAGTTCGAGTTTGGTATCAATCTGGTGCGAGTGAAGGGACTTGAACCCCCATGCCTTGCGGCGCTAGATCCTAAGTCTAGTGCGTCTGCCAATTTCGCCACACTCGCATTATAACTGGTGGATCTTGTAGGACTCGAACCTACGACCGCCCGGTTATGAGCCGGATGCTCTAACCAACTGAGCTAAAGATCCAAATATCTAATAATCCTAAGTACCTCTATAATATATCATAATTGACAGTTGATTGCAAGAGAAATATTTTAATTTTCTAAAATCTAGTTTAAAATTGGTGTTCGTTGATTTTCCATAGTTTCGAAAAAATTGCATTGAAAAACCATATTGCCTATGATATAATAATGAAGGAAAGGTAGATTGTCACTCTGAATTTGACAATTTGGAAAAAAAATGGTAGCATATAGCCTGTTTTAGAAAAAGTGATTTTTCTTATCTATAGGCTTTCCTGTTTTCCGTTGAAAAATTCAGTCTTTATTTCTATGATATGTGTTGATGGTTAGAGAATAAAAAACAAAATTTTTTAGAAACAAAAGGATAGAAATCATAGGAAAAACTTGACAAATAAAGGAAAAAGGATTAAGATATGAATTACTTTATGAGAAGGGGGATTAAATATGAAAGTTGGACAAATTAATTTTCCTAAAATAGGAAAAGGAAATTTTAAGAGATGGGCTGCAGGAATAGGAGCATCAATTTTTGTATTAGGAGCTTTACCAGGTTGTTCTAATACGAATACAAATGATACACCTGCCGTAACTTCAGAAGATCCATCTATCACAGAAACACCAGAAGAAACAGAAATTTCAGAAGCGGAAGCTATTGAAAAAGTTTATGAAACACTTCGTGCAAATGACACTTACTTATCAGAGGATTTTATAAGGGATGTAACGACTGTAAGTAAAGATTTAGAGAATGTTATTCGTAATGATAGTGCTCAAGATATGCAGTCTGTCGTACTAGTTTCTAATATTGATGAGATATTTAGTGCTGGTAAAGGTGTTTTAATCGATACTATGAGAACAGGGGTAACTCCTGAAAGCATTTATGAGGATTTTAACAGTGTTGTTTCACAGATTCGTGAAAGCAATAACGTAGTTACAAATTCTGCAGATTACCATTCTTTTGCTAATTTGAGTTTTAACGAACAAGATAGAAATATTATCGCTAGTTTAGAGTTGACTTTAAAAGATATTATTGATTTAAAAGCCAAAGAAAATCCAACCGAGGAAGAACAGAAAAGACTTCAAGACGACTTTGATCAGATAGATGGATTCCTACGTGGAGTAAGTACTATCCAAGCTATGTCAGAAGATGGGCTTCAAGATTTTGCAAAAGCAGATTTATCAAATGGTGGAGAACTTTTAGCAGAACAAGTTGGTCATACTATGGTAGAGATTGTTAGAAATTATGTATCTGATGAAAAACGCGAAGATCTTTCTAAAAATGTATTGACAGGACAAGCAACCTCTAATTTTTATGAAAAAGCAAATACGATTATGGGAATGGTTTACACAGAGTCTTTGACTGCTAATATGGAAAAAGTAGATGAAGTTGTAACTAACTATACAAATACAATTAATATTTTAGCTCCAGAAGTAGCAGAAGCTGCTGGTGTAACAAAAGCAGAAGCAGAGTCTTTATGTACTCTTATGAATTTTGAACACTTATTCAGTGTACATTCAGGAGATACTTATCCAATGAATAAGCTTTATCCTGATGGAGCAGATATGCATCAAATTCTTACAGAAGCAGAGTCTGCTTTGGGAAAACTTTATGGTACAGATTATCAATTAGGCCGCTTTATCATTGATCCAAATGGAGAACAAGTATATGCAGCAATTAGTAAAACTACAGAAATTGTTCGTGCAACTGCTTCCAGTGATTCTGTTGAAGCAACTCAAGCTGCTAATGATGTAAGAGCACTTTTAACGCCAAGTAATGAAAGTTATACTTCTTACCTTGTAAATAATCAGGTATATAGAGTGGATAGAAATACTTTACCAAACTCAACTGTAGTTATTATGCAAATGTTATCTGCTCAAAGTATGGCAGCGAATAGAGGAGCTTATGCTAATGGTTTAGATCAATCCGTTATGACTCTTATTGGGGTTGAAGATGCCTTACATAATATTCAATTAGAAATGAATGACAGATGTGCTGGTAAAAATATTGTTACAGATGAATATCATATCGGTTCTTATTTAACTGAGGAAGAGTTAAATAATCAACCTACGAAGTAAAATGCCTTTTGGCATTTTTTTCGTTTAAAGGATTATAATGTGATATAATAATGAAAGAAGGAAGTGATATTCGTGAGAATTTATAATACGCTCACTCATCGTGTGGAAGAGTTCATCCCACATAATTCAAAAGAGGTAACGATGTATACGTGTGGACCCACTGTTTACCATTATGCACATATTGGGAATTTAAGAACTTATATTTTTGAGGATATCTTTGAAAAAACATTAAAATATTTAGGCTATCCTGTTAAACGATGTATGAATATCACGGATGTAGGTCATTTATCGAGTGACTCTGATTCTGGAGAAGATAAAATGTTAAAAGGAGCAAGGCGGGAGCACAAATCTGTTCTAGAAATTGCTGATTTCTATACAAAGGCTTTTCAAAGCGATTGTGAAAAGTTAAATATTCGCTGGCCAGATATTGTATCTCCAGCAACGAACAATATTGATACGTATATTGAGATTATCGAGAAATTGTTAGAAAAGGGATTAGCGTATCTTTCTGGAGGAAATGTTTATTTTGATACTTCTAAGTTAGAGGATTACTATGTTCTTACCAATCATAAGGAAGATGAGATGGTAGTTGGTGTTCGGGAAGGGGTAGAAGAGGATGCCAATAAGAGGAATCAAGCCGACTTTGTTTTATGGTTCACCAAATCTAAATTTGAAGATCAAGAATTAAAATGGGATAGTCCCTGGGGATATGGCTATCCTGGTTGGCATATAGAATGTTCTGGAATTAGTATGAAATATCTAGGGGAGTACTTAGATATTCACTGTGGAGGAGTCGACAATATATTCCCTCATCATACAAATGAGATTGCTCAATCAGAGGGATATTTAGGTCATAAATGGTGTAATTACTGGGTACATGGTGAACATTTGAATGATCAAAGCGGGAAGATGGCAAAAAGTAAAGGAGATTTTTTGACGGTTTCTCTTTTAGAAGAAAAGGGATATGATCCTCTTAGCTATCGTTTTATGTGCTTGAATAGCCATTATCGTAAGGTTTTAACATTTAGTTATGAGGCTTTGGATAATGCTACTTCAGCTTATCAGAAACTAAAGAGCAAAGTGAAGACATTGGGAACAAATTCAGCGAAAGAAGGGACAGAATCTTTTGAGGAGAAGTTTCAGGATGCTTTGGCGAATGACTTAAATACTTCTCTTGCTATTACCATTCTTTATGATGTTTTAAAAAGTGATTTAACGGATTCTCAGAAACGATATTTAGTAGAACGATTCGATCAGGTTCTTTCTCTAGATTTATTAAAGGAAGATTCTTCTAGAGTCACTTCAGATCTAGAGACTTATATTCAAGAACAGATTGCCAAAAGAAAAGAAGCCAAAGAAGCCAAAAATTATGAACTGGCAGATCAAATTCGCATGGAATTATTAGAGAAAGGAATTCTTTTGAAGGACACCAGAGAAGGTACCACTTATGAGGTACAATAAATGGTAGATTTTGATGTCCTATTGACGATAATTCTTGGACTTATAACACTATTTGTTCTTGTGAATTCTTTTTATCGAATACGAAGTGCATGGAAAGAATACGAAAAAATAGAAACTAAAAAAGAGTATACAGGCTGTGAGGCTGCTAGAGAGATTTTAGATCATAATAATTTATCTTCGGTCTATGTAGTAGAGGCAAGGGGAATCTTGAAAAATCATTATGATTCCAATCGAAAAGTAATTCGTTTATCGAAAGAGGTTTTTCACGGCAGTTCGATTGCTTCTATTGCTGTTGCTTCTTTTCTTTGCGGATATGCTATTCAAGATCAAAAAGGAAAAACAATGTTACATATTCGGGATACACTTCTTCCATTTCTTTATTTTCTTACGATAGTAAGCTATGTGGGAATGATATTTTCCATCTTATCTGGAACACTTTATTATTTAGAGTTATCGATTGGTTTGATGGCAATTATTCTAGGTTTTCATGCTTGTCTGATTTCTTTGGAAAGAAATTCTTTTCAGATAGCATTTGAACAGATACAAAAGTTATCCATCGTTACTATCAAAGAAATAGATATGGTTAAAGATATGTTGAATCACTACAGTCGTGTTTCTTTAGCTTCCCCTCTTTCTTTCGTAGTAGATTGGGTAGAAGAACGATTGAAAAGATAGAGATGTCTATTTTCTATCTTTTTCTTGTGGTATAATAAATTAGGAAGGTATAAATATGAATGGAATTTTTTTGATTGATAAACCAGAAGGAATAACTAGTCGTGAAGTGGTTGATACTATTATTAGGAAAACAGAGACAAGGAAAGTAGGACATACGGGAACACTAGATCCTATGGCGACAGGGGTATTACTGATTTGTGTGGGAAAAGCGACGAAATTGGTAAAATTTTTAACTGCTGCCGATAAGGAATATGAAGCAAGAATTTGCCTTGGTGTAGAAACAGATACGTTAGATCGAACGGGCAATCTTATCAAAGAAGAAAATTGCTCTTTGGAGGAAGAAAGCATTGATAGGGTACTAGAAAGTTTTCTTGGGGAATATGAACAGGAAGTTCCCAAATATTCTGCCGTTAAAGTAAATGGCAAAAAGCTATATGAGTATGCGAGAGCAAAGGTAGAAGTTTCTCTTCCCAAAAGAAAGGTATCTATCTATGAATTAAAAAGAGTCTCTCCTTTAGAAAAGAGAGATGGCAAGATTTTCTTTTCTATTCGAACAAAAGTTAGTAAAGGAACGTATATTCGCAGTTTAGTTCGCGATATCGCTCTTCGTTTACACACGATTGGTATGATGCAAGAATTAAGAAGAACTCGTCAAGGAGCCTTTTCTATTGAAGAGTGTAAACCTTTAGAGGATATTCATTTAGTAGATTTACATCCAATTTCTTCGGTTTTGAAAGGACTCTATACAGTAACCTGCGATGATGTGTTGAAAAAAGATGTTTTAAATGGTAAAATATTAACAGATAAATATCATCATGATAGAGTTGTTTTTCAAGATCGAGAGGGTTCTTTATTAGCGATTTATCAAGTCTATGAGAAAGATACAACGAAGATAAAACCATATGTGATGTTAGGAGGAGTAAAATGACATTAGTAGTTATGGCAGCTGGCATGGGAAGCCGTTTTGGAGGATTAAAACAGATTGAGCCAGTAGGGCCAAATGGGGAATTTATCATTGATTATTCCATTTATGATGCCATTTGTGCAGGATTTTCAAAGGTTGTTTTTATTATCAAAAAAGAGAATTATGAAATCTTTAAAGAAACGATTGGATCGAGAGTAGAAGGAAAAATAGAAGTAGAATATGTTTTTCAAGATAACGAAAAAGTTCCAGGAGAGATTTCTGTTCCAGAGACACGAGTAAAACCGTTAGGAACAGGGCATGCTCTTTATTGTGCATCTCCTGCTATCCAGGAACCTTTTGCTGTTATCTCAGCAGATGATTTCTATGGAAGAGAACCTTTCTTTTTACTTCATGAATCTTTACAAAAGGGAGAAACATCTGTTATTGGCTATTTAATAGGAAACACTTTAACAGAGAATGGTAGTGTCAAACGAGGTGTTTGTTCTACCAAAGATGGAAAACTAGAGAAACTAGTGGAGAGTAAAGTAGAACGTCGGGATGGGAAAATTATTGGGGAACCTCTCAATGGGGAACCATCCTATGAAATGGATGAAGATCAGCCCGTATCGATGTTGATGTATGGTATTCAGCCATCCATTCTTCCTTTTCTGGAAAAAGATATGGCAGCTTTTTTAAGGGATAATCAATCAGACTTATCTACTTGTGAATATTTACTACCAGATGCTTTAAATCATTATGCTGATGAAGAAAAAATAGATATGATGCTTCTTCCTACAACTGCCGTGTGGAAAGGTGTTACGTATGCCTCTGATTTAGAGGAATTAAAAGGATATATAAGAAAGTTAATAGACGAGGGAGTTTATCCTAGTCATTTAGAACAGGTGAGAAAATGTTTGTAAATTTAGAGTTATTTCCAAGTGAAAAAGAAAAATATTATCAAATTGTGGAAGATATTCAATCTACTTCCAAAAATGAGATGGATAAAGAAAGACGATTAGCTGATGCGGAAGTTAAATATAAAGGACAGGTAAGAAAATACTTACCTAGTGCTTTGGATGTGATTAAGACTGTTTTTGGTTATCAGTATTCGATTTATAAAGTAGGCAAAGATTTTAATGCTAGTTTTGAAGTAATTGAAACGAATGTTAGAAAAACGAAAAGCGAAATTGAAGCCGAGATGAATCAATTAAAAACCGAAATGGCGGGGATGTCTCTTACTGAACAACAGATTCATAAAGTGGAATTAGCTATGGATGTTTTAATAACCTATAATGAAGATGCTAAAGATATTAATGATATAAAAAGGGATAATTATTTTAACCGAGCTAAGGTTGTGGCTAGTAGTATTATAGAGCCGGTTTCAAGACCAGAGGTAACTTCTAATAGTCAAGGAAATGATAGTGAAGCACAACCAGTAGCTCCAACTGTTTCAGAATCTTCTGTTTCCAGTAATGGAACTACAGCTGATGATGAAGTAGGAATTAGTATTTTTGACATTGGACTTTCTGATTCCAATTCTTCTGGTCAGCAACAGGATGGAAGGTAAGATGCCGAAACGCTTATCGGTCCCTTATCAGATAGCGATTTCCTTTTTTCTTACTTTATTGTGTTTTCTTTCTGTGATACTTAGTATCTTCGGTATTTCTTTTTTAGAGAAAGTTGGCTTGTTAAGTTTTTTAAGACAATCTTTGGGAGCTTATTATGGGTGGTTGATTATGGCTCTCTTTCTAGGAATTAGTTTTTTGATATCGATTGGAGTATTAAATTTTCTAGCTAAGAGAATAGGATTACTTTGGAAAAATATTACGGTATCTATGAATCTTTCGATGGGAATCACTTATTTATTGTTCTTTTTCTTTCCTTATGTGATTTCAAAAGAAAGTGTGAATACTTTTCCTTTTTTCCTATTTTCTTTTCTCTTTCTTTTTTATTCTGCGGTTATCAATACTTGCCTTTTTCTAGGGGCTTTTATACGAGATTCTGGTAAAAAAAGAAAGCTTTCTTGTTCTAGTGTGATTAGTTTTCTTTTAAACTGTTATACGTTCTTGCTTCCAACCCTTTTGCTTTTTTCCATGTGTTTTGGAGAAAGTTTGGTAGCAGGGGAAATTCTTCAATTGTATCGCTTTCCGATGGCAAGATTGGGTTTACCACTTCTTTGTTTAATGCTTTCCTTTTTCACTTTTTACTTAAGATATCGCGAAGAAAAAGAATAGGTCATTTATAAACCTATTCTTTTTTGCTATATTTTTCTGTATAAACCAATTGCTTTTCCTAGAATGAAAACGTTTTCTAAAATAATTGGTTCCATGGTATCATTTTCTGGTTGTAGCCGAAAATGATTTTTTTCTTTATAAAAGGTTTTTAAAGTAACTTCATTTTCTTCTGTCATTGCTACAACAATTTCTCCGTTTCTAGCTGTATTTCTTCTTTCTACAATAATGATATCACCATCATGAATTCCAGCATTAATCATACTTTCTCCACTAACTGTTAGGGTAAAAACTTCCGTACCTTTTGGAATTAAATAAGATGGTAAAGAAAAATATTCATCTGGATTTTCAATGGCTTCAATAGGACTACCAGCCGTAATTTTTCCTAGTAGGGGAACATCGACAATATTCTCATTTTTAGGGATTAATTCATTTTCAACCATTAATTCAATGGTTCTATTTTTATTAGATCCCTTTTTGATATATCCTTTTTCAGCAAGACCATCTAAATGAGCTTGAATAGTTGCTGGTGAAGAAACGTTTAAGGCATTGGCAATTTCTCGAACAGTAGGTGGGTAGCCATGAGAGACGATATATTCTTTTACATATTGTAAAGTATCTTGTTGTCTTTTCGTTAACTTGTCCATAAGACCTCCTCAATTCTATTTTTATTTTACCATAGCTATTTGTAAATGTCAAACATTTGTTTGTGAAAATGTTTTAAAAGTCATTGACACGAATATATGTTCGTGCTAGAATAAAAACAGAGTGAAGGAGTGATAGTATGGAATTAGTAAAAGATTTTGTAAAAGATAACTTGATGTTTTTTGTGTTAGGATTCTTATTATTTGGATTGGTTCTTCTTGGTTCTTGGAAAACAGAAAAAATGGAATCTTATGGGTCTAGTAAGATAGAATCTTCCTATCTGAGCTAGACCTTTATTTTTTTATTTGATATAATATGCTTAGAGGATAGGAGATGGATTTATGAACGACTTAGAAATGATTTCGATGATAAAGGGATTGGGAATCGATATGATTCATGCAGCTAAATCAGGACATCCTGGAATTGTTTTAGGAGCTGCTCCTATGTTATATGTATTATATAAAAATCATATGAATATTAATACTAGTGATAGTAATTGGGCGAATAGGGATCGCTTTGTAATGTCAGCAGGACATGGTTCCGCTCTTCTTTATGCTACTTTATTTATGGCAGGTTTTGGACTTACCGTTGATGATTTAAAAAAGTTTAGACGGTATCCTTCGAAAGTTCCAGGACATCCAGAAGTTGGGGTTACTCCTGGTGTGGATTGTTCGACAGGTCCGTTAGGTCAGGGTCTCGCAAATGCTGTTGGAATGGCTTTGGGAGAAAGAATTTTACAAGAGAAGTATCGTATTGATGCGACTAGAAGTTTGGTAGATTATCATGTCTATGCCTTAGTGGGAGACGGAGATTTAATGGAAGGAATCTCTTATGAGGCCGCTTCTCTCGCTGGAACTTTAAAACTATCCAACTTAACTGTTCTTTACGATTCTAATAATATGACATTAGATGGACCTACCGTGAAAACTTTTAAAGAAGACATCAAGGCTCGTTTTGAAGCGATGGGATGGGAGACTATCTTGATTAAAGATGGAAATAAAATTGGGGATATCGATAGGGCTTTAAATAGAGCTAGAAAATCTCCTTTTCCAACTCTCATTGAAGTAAAAACAAGAATAGGGGATGGCTCTCTTTTAGAAGGACAAAATACGGTTCACGGAAAGGATTTGACTGAGGAAGATATCCTTCAATTAAAGGCAAAATTGGGACTTCCTAATTATGGCTTTTATGTAAACGAATTATCTGCAGCTTCTTTCCGTTCTTATATCGCTAACCGTGTCAATCAGAAATATTTAAATTGGTCTAAAGATTATCAGGACTATGTGAATAAAATTTGTTATGGAGATGCCACAACGGCCAATTATTTATTGCAGAATCAATTTAGTTTTAATCTCTTTGATGTTGGCTTTTTATTTAAGCCTCATACCAAACAAGCTTTAAGAGACACGAATACGTTCTTCTTAAAAGAGATGCAAAAACGAATTCCTCTTTTAGTGGGGGGAAGTGCTGATCTAGGTAGTTCGACCATGACCTATTTAAAAGATTTAGGCGATATAGAGGCTAATCAATTTCGCGGAGGAAATATCTGGTTTGGAGTAAGAGAACATGCCATGGGTGCTATTTTAAATGGAATGGCTTTAGTAAATCTAAGACCTTATGGTTCCACTTTCTTAAGCTTTTCTGATTATATAAGACCTGCCATGCGTATGTCTGCCATGATGCGACTTCCTGTTACCTATATTTTTACTCATGATTCGATTTCTGTTGGACAAGATGGTCCAACCCATCAACCAGTTGAACAATTAGCTGCTCTTCGAGCAATTCCAAATATGTATGTCTATCGTCCTGCTGATGCCAAAGAACTTTTAGGTTGTTGGCACTGCATTTTAAATTCTAATCAAAATCCTAGTTCGCTCGTTTTAGCGAGACAAGAAGTAGAGGTATTAGAAGAATCTAGTGAAAAACAAACGGTAAAAGGAGGATACATCCTCCATCCTGAAACAGAACCTCTTGAGTTAATTTTAGTGGCTACGGGTAGTGAGGTTCCTGTTGCTAAAAATTTGCTTTTTGAGTTTTCTAAATCTGGTATGAATGGTATTCGTCTTGTCAGTATGCCTTGTCTTGATCTATTCCTTAAACAACCTCCAGAATATCAAGAGGAAATTCTTCCTAAGGGTGTATTTACCGTTGTCATTGAAGCTGGTGTCTATGCGGGATGGGAAGCTGTTATCCCTAATCCAAAGTATATGATTGGTTTATCAAGGTTCGGAGTAAGTGGAACCAAAGATGAAGTGTTAACGGCCATGAATTTTAGTTATGAAAAAATTCGTGATAGACTCACTCGTTTAATTCAATAAAAAAGATGGTTCTTTTTCCTTTCCTATGGCATAAAATGAAATAGGTCTTGTAATTTTAGCCATTATTTAGTAAAATAATCGTGATGAAAGGATGGTACCATGGGCTTTTTTGTAGATTTATTACAAGTATTTGTCGGAGTGATAATAGGTGCTATTATAGGTTTCTTTTTAGCACGTAAATATATGCAAAAATATTTAAAAAAGAATCCACCAATCAATGAACAAATGATTCGTACAATGATGATGCAGATGGGGAGAACTCCAAGTCAAAAGCAGGTAAATCAAATGATGAAATCAATGGCTAAGTATATGGACTAGCCATTTTTTTTGGCTTAAAGGAGAGTATGCATGAATTTGTTAAAGATAAAGGAATATCTTTCTTTAGAACAGGATGTTCCGAATCTGGAAATCAAAGGCATCAAAATGAATAGTAAAGAGATAGAGGCTGGAGATTTATTTTTAGTATATGGAAAAGGAATTCAATATTTAGAAGAAGCTATTTCTAGAGGTGCCATTGCGATTCTAACAGAGGAAAATATTCAAAGGGAAGAGGTAGTCGTTTTAAAAGTTCAAGATATCTTAGATGCCTTAAGTGAATTAGGAAAAATGAAACGAGAGGAGTTTAGAGGAAAAGTAATTGCAATTACAGGAAGTAATGGGAAGACGACGACGAAAGAGTTATTGAAATTTTTACTTTCTTTTGATCGAAAAGTTCTTGCGAATGAAGAGAGTGAAAATAATCATATTGGGGTTCCTAAAACACTTCTTCAATTGGACAATACTTATGATTATGTGCTCTTAGAGATGGGCATGAATCATCCAGGAGAGATTGGCCATCTATCCCAGATTGCCAAACCTCATATCGGTATTATTACAAATATCGGTTCTGCTCATATTGGAAATTTGGGAAGTAAAGAAGCCATTTTTCGAGCAAAAATGGAGTTATGGGAACAAACACCTACGATAGAGTTATTCGTAAATGGTTTGGATCCCTACTTAAAAACAGTACCTGCTCATCATGTCTTTTTAGAGTATTCTTCTTCTCTTGCGATAGAACCGATGAATCTCAATTTAGCGATGAAAGTATGCGAATTCTTGGGGTATTCCAGGGAAGAACTAGAAAGAAGAATTTTTGCTTTTCCGGGAGTGAAATCAAGAATGCAACGAATTCCTATTGGTGATAAATTATTGATTGATGATGCCTATAATGCTTCTTTAGAATCTCTTCTTTATGGGCTATCTGAATTACAGAAGTATGATACCCGAAAGATAGTCATTCTAGGGGACTTTTTAGAACTAGGAAGTTATAGCCGAGAAATTCATAAACAAGCTTGGCAGGAAATTCAAAAGTATCCAGATATCCTTCTTTTTACGATTGGTCAGGAAACGGCTTTCTTAAAAAATCATCCTCACTTTTTTTCTTTAGAAGAATTAAAGGACTATTTCAAAACGTTTCCTTTTCAAAAGGGAGATATCATTTATTTAAAAGCTTCTCATAAAATAGGGTTATCTAGACTCATTTCTTTCTTTAAAAACTTGTAATTTTTGGAAAATATGGTATGATAGGTAGCGTGTTTTGTGAAAGGAAGGAAAGGGGAAAAATTTATGAGTAAATATTTTTATCACGGCGTAGATAATGTAGAGACGGCTTGTCAGATTTTAATGACAGGTGGAATTAAAAGTAGAAGAAAATTGGGTCATGAAGATTATTATGGGTTTAACCGCTTAGATTATGTCAGTTTGTGTAGACCAGGAAGACCTTTAGAATATGATATTTGGTATGACAATGCCTATGAGATGTCAGTGTTAGATGAATTTGTTTTTATTATTTCGGATGACATTGATGCGATAGAACCTGATCTTTTGGATAGCAATGAAATTTTTGCTCCCAATATGAAACAATATTTGGAAAGTCACCCAAATCAAATTTGTAGTAGTTTATTTGATGAGTGGCTTATCCGAGATCAAGTTCCACTTTCTAAAATTATAGGATTAGGAATTCCGATGGATCGAGTAGAACAACAAGAGTTTGCAGGTGACGAACAGAAACAAGGTCTTCAACAATTGTTGATGTTAGCGGATGCTCTAGGGTTAGATATCGTAGATTCTAGTGATTTTGCATTTGTGAGAGATTACGAGAAAAAGAAGAGAAAGGGAGAAAAAGTGAAAGAACTTTCCATAGGGGATATGGTAGATCCTTATGAGTAAATATTTTTATCACGGAGTAACGACATTTCCACCTTGTGAGGAAATGTTAGACGAGATAAAAGCTCAAGCTATTTTATCTTCTAAGAAAATGGGATATTCTCATCCAGCTGGTATGTATGGCCCTAATTATATTAGCGTTTGTAGAAAGGGACCTGTTGAATCTTATCAACGGTGTCAAGAAGAAAGAGTACCAACTGCTTTTACGAGAAATATTCAAAATCATTTTTGTTTTATAGTAAGAGGGGATTTAGAGGTTCTTCCTACGTTTCCAGCACCAGTTGGGTTAGAGGAAGATTGGGATGATATCTCTCCTAGATTATTTGATGAATTTTTAGTAAAAGATGGGATTCCTCTTTCCAAAGTCATTGGCATAGGAATCCCTAAAAAAGCTCTTGAGCAAGGATTCTATAGGAATCGGTTTCATGATTCTTTAGAAGAGCTCTATCAGGTAGCTACTGCTTTAGAATGGGACATTGTGGATACTACTTCGTTTACCTTTATAGAGGAGTATGAAAAGGAAAAAGAAAAGCAAAAACAAAGAATTATCAAAAGGATTTAAGAGGGTGAGAAGATGAGTAAGTATTTTTATCATGGTATTTATGATGAACAAAATATGTTGGAGATTACTTACCGCATTTTAAAAAGTCAAAAAATTAAGACCAAAAAACAACTTCATTTTGAGGAAGATTTTGGGTTTAATGGTTTACATCATATTAGTGTTTGTAAAAAAGAAGATTCTAGGTATTATGATTCTGAACACCCTCATGGTTTTTATTCTTATGTTCAGAACCATTTTTGTTTTATTTTAAGAGAGGATTTACCAGTTATTAAACCTACTTATATTAGCGATTTAGGGCCAGAGGAATATGCTAGATTAAGGGAAGAATCTGGAGAAGAAGTCCGTTATACGGATATGGTTGATGAATGGCAAGTATTGGGAGGAATTCCTTTTGCGTATGTGATTGGATTAGGAATTCCAGTGACTTGGCTAGAAGAACATGCTTTTTCCTTCTTTCCATACATTTCTTTACTGCAACTAAAAAAAATTCTTCGCCTTGCCAATGCCTTAGGACTAGATATTGTAGATAGTAGTCAAGAAGATTTTGTGGAGAAGTATGAAGCAAAACGGAAAATTCATCCTAAATTAAAATTAGTAGGCAAAAAATTGATTTCCTATGAGGAAGCAATAGCAATTGATTCAAAACTATAGTATAATGCAAAATGGAAGTGATACGATGAAGATAAAATATGAATTACTAAAAAAATGTGGAAAGGCAAGATATGGAAAATTGATAACAAATCATGGTACTTTTGAAACACCGATGTTTATGCCTGTTGGAACACAAGCTACGGTTAAGACACTAAGTCCAGAAGAGTTAAAAGAAATGCATAGTGCCGTTGTGCTTGCCAATACTTATCATTTATGGTTACGACCAGGAGAGGATGTTGTAGCTCATGCGGGGGGACTTCATTCGTTTATGAATTATGATGGTCCCATTTTAACGGATAGTGGAGGTTATCAAGTTTTTAGTCTAGCGAAAAATAAGAAAAAAGATATCGTCGAAGAAGGAGTTCATTTTAAGAATCATTTAAGTGGAGAAAAGCTCTTTTTAACACCAGAATTATCGATTCAAATTCAGAATAAATTGAATAGTGATATTGCGATGTCTTTTGATGAATGTCCAGCCGCTAGTGCGACTCATGAATATATGAAGAATAGTGTAGAACGTACTCTACGTTGGGCGAAAAGAGGAAAAGAGGTTCATAGCAATCCCAACCAATCTCTTTTTGGCATTATTCAAGGAGGTCCTTATGAAGATTTACGAAAGTATTCTGCTATTGAAACAGTAAAGATGGATTTTGATGGATATAGCATTGGGGGAGTTGCTAACGATGGGGAATCTAAAGAGGATATGTATCATGCCATGGATTATTCTCTTCCTTATGTTCCAGAAGATAAACCCCGATATTTAATGGGGGTAGGAGATCCTATCGACATTATTGAAGGGGTCATGAGAGGGATCGATATGTTTGATTGTGTTTTACCAACTCGTTTAGCACGTCATGGTCATGCTTATACTCGTGAGGGGAAGATCAATCTTCGAAATGCGAAATATAAAGAGGATTTTACTCCCATTGAAAAAGATTGTGACTGTTATGCTTGTAAGCATTATACCAAAGCTTACATTCGTCATTTAATGGTTTCGAGTGAAACTTTTGGTTCTCGTCTTTTATCTATTCATAACATTCGTTTCTTAATTCGCTTAGTGGAAGAATTAAGAGTGGCGATTCAAGAGAATACTTTAGAGGATTATCGAGAAGCGTTTTTAAAAAAATATTTGGGGGATTCATATGAGGGAAATCTTAGTTCATAAATATCGCATAGATGGATTACAGAAGAAGATTCTTCTTCTTACGGATATCCATTATGTAAATCACAAAGAACAAAAAAGTCTTCTGCGAGTTTTAGAAAAACTGAAGACGATGGAATATGACTATTTATGTATTGCTGGGGATTTATTGGATCAAAGTGAGATTCAGGATGAGGAATGGTTTCTTTCTTATCTAAGTTCTTTAGCAGAATTATCCAAAGTGATTATTAGTATTGGCAATCATGAATTGACAAGATATGGAAGAACTAAAGAATATAGTTTTAATGATTCTTTCTACAAGAAAGTTCGTAAATTAAAAAATGTAAAATTGTTAGATAATGAATGCTTTGTAGATGGAAATATTCGTTTTATTGGGGTTACTTTGCCAATCGCTTATTATTATCAATATCACGAGAATAAAACGTATTTTAGAAAATATATGAATCATCAATATCCAGAACCTTTTCAAGATAAAAAGTATAATATCCTACTTTGTCATACACCAGTTCCTTTTCAAACGTTAAGAACGTTTGAAAAAACTAATTTGCTTCAAAATATCTCTTTAATTTTATGCGGACATATGCATGGAGCAATGACACCTGTCTTTTTCAGAAAGCATTTAAAAGGAGTAGGGTTTATTGGACCTTTTCATACTTTTTTTCCAAATCTTTCTTATGGTTTATTTCAACGAAAAAAAACATCGATTGTCATTTCTTCTGGGGTTACTAAAATATCCCAGATTCATGCTTTATCGATGTTAAACGATTTATTTTCGAAAGAGATTAGTTTAATCGAACCATTTCCTAAAGAAGAATAGCGTAAGCTATTTTTTTTCTGGATTTTTAGAGATTCCTAACATTCCTCCTAGCATCGCTATTAAAAGAAGTACAATATAATAAAGAAGGTTGGAAAGAGCGAAGATGCGATAGAAAGCATAATTCAATAAAAAAAAGAAAAGCACTAAGATACTTCCCACTTTTAATCCTTCTAAAAATCCTCTCTTAGTCGCTTGATGAGCTTGTCGATATCCACCGATAAAGAAAGCTAGAAAAAGAATCAAAAATTTACTGATTGTAAGCATTTTTCCACTTCCACTAGAAAAATAACTGAAGAAGCTTATCAAGAAATTACCAAGGAGCAAAATGGCAAGAGAAATTCCTACATCTGTGACTAATATTTTTCCTTTTTTCATGCAATCACCTAGTTCACTATATGCGTAAAGTCTAGAAAATATTTTATTTCCTGCCCTTGACTCCTTCTTTAGGTTCTCGTATAATTGGTATAATGAAATGGAAAAGCTTATAAGATATATTGGTGATGAATATGGACAAGAAGCCAAAAAAGCAAAAGAAAAAAAAGAAATTGGGGAATTTCTTTTCTTCTGAAAAGAATAGGGTTCGTCTAGAACTCATCCTTCTTTTTACGATCCTTGGATTAGGACTTGTTCTCTTCTTTTCTAAAAGCTATGAAAAGGAATATAGAATCCGTTTTGAATCCATGGGAGGAAGTCATGTTGCCTCTCTTCGAGTGAAGGCTAATACGACGATATCAGAACCACTCCCACCTACTAAAGAGGGGTATGTTTTTGAGGGGTGGTATGAAGAGGGAACTCGCTTCGATTTTAGTCGTCCTATTACGAGAAATCTAAAATTGATCGCAAAATGGAAAGAAAATAAGGAATAAGGGCCTAGAAAGGCTCTTTCTTTTTCTTGAAATTACTTGTACGTGATGTTTTTTTGTGATACAATGAGGTTGTCACAGTGGTAGAACTAGGGATCATTCGTGACGTTCATGGTTAATGGGAGAACAAGAGAAAGGATGGTAGTATGGCACAAGAGAAGAAAAAAACGCCAGTGAAAGAAAAAGAAGAAAAAGGGGTTTCTTCTAAGAAAAAAGTTGACACAAAAACTACTTCTCATAATTCTTCTGTAGCAAAACAAGAGACAAAAGAATCTGTCAAAGTAGAAGAACATACCAAAAAAGAAAATGTTTCTTCTTCAAAAGCTACAAAAGAGCGTCCAGTAGAGAAAAGCTTTTCGAAAGAAAAGAAAGAAGTTGTCATAGAACAAGAAGAAAAATCTTCTGCCGGAAAAGTTGTCATTGCCCTTTTAATCATCGTTATTTTAGCAATGCTTTTGATTAGAGCTTGCCGTGGAGAAGGGAAAGAATATGTAATTACCTTTGATACAAATGGTGGTAGCACCATGAATGCGATGGTAGTAAAAGAAAATGGTAAACTTGAAAAGCCAGAAGATCCAACTAGGGAAGGATATATTTTTGATGGATGGTATTATAAAGGAGAGTTATTTGACTTTGATACTGAGATTACAGAAGATATCAAATTAGAGGCTAGATGGAGTTTAGTTGGAACAGAGCCTGTAACAGGAGTTACAGTAGAACCTGATCAACTTACGTTAGCACCAGGATCAACCGCTATTTTAGAAGCAGTTGTTTCACCTAGTAATGCAAAAGATAAATCATTAACATGGACTTCCAGTGATTCTAACGTCGTAACCGTAGATGAAAATGGAAACATTAAAGCCCTAAAAGAAGGAAAAGCGACGATTACTGTAACGACAACTGATGGTGGCTTTACAGCTACAACCGAAGTAACCGTTTCTAAGGATATCGTAGCTGTTACAGGAGTTTCTTTCGATAGAACTTCTATTGATGTTCCTTATGGCACAACGTATACGTTGAAGGCAGATATCGAGCCAAGTAATGCTACTAATAAAAATTTGATTTGGAAGAGTAGCAATACCGATATTGTGACTGTTAATAAAGGCGTAATTACTGCTAAAAAAGTAGGAACAGCAACGGTTACCGTAACAACAAGTGATGGTGGATATACTGCGACGATTACGGTACGTGTTACTCATGTTTCAACAACAGGAGTATCTATTAGCGGAAATAGAGAAGTTGTTGTAAATGGTACAATTCGTTTAACAGCAAATATAAGCCCTGCAAATGCAACCAATAAGAGTGTGTCTTGGTCAGTAAGTGATCCAAGCATTGCTACAATTGATAAAAATGGTACAGTACGAGGCATAAAAGAAGGAGAAGTAACTGTTACCGTAGTAACCAAAGATGGCAATAAGAAAGCAACTTATCAAGTAAAAGTTGTAAAGCAAGGAGCAACTAGTGTTTCTATCAGTGGTGCGAGTGAGGCATATGTTGGAGAAACTATTAAGCTTAGTGCGACCGTAAAACCTAGTACAGCAGTTGATAAAACTGTTACATGGTCAGTAGATAATGAGAGTATTGCTTCTATTGATCAAACTGGTAAATTAACAGCAAAACAAAAAGGTACTGTAGTTGTTACTGCTAGAACAGCTAATGGAAAAACAGCTACTAAGACTATTACCATAAAAGAACATGAATATGAGGTAACTATTGTTGCTCTAGAAAACAAAATTGACGGTTCTATCAGAGATGCCAGAGTAGAAGTTACAAAAGATGGTAAGCCATTTGAAGGCTGGAAGTCAATGACTCTATATTATTCTGGTAGTAGTAAGTACTTAACCAAAGGAAATTATTTAAGAGAATTCAATGATAAGACATTTACGAGAATTTCTATTACGTTAGAAAATGGTCAAACAGTAGAAACATCAACCATTAAAAGGAAAACAGAAGAATTACAACAAAATAATTAAATTATAGAAAGGAAAAAAGAACAATGAAAAGATATAGCAAATTATTTGCATTTGCTTTAGCAGCTTTCTTTGTTTCAATCGTACCAACATTTGCCAAAGAAATGACAATAGAAGAGCTCGAAACAGAATTAGGTTCTGAGGTAGATAGTTTTTATCTTATTGGTAACTATGTGTTTACCAATAAGAATCCATTAACAACTTCAGATACCATGTTAGCTGCAAGAAGCATTAAATTGTCAGATGAAGCTCAAAGAGAAGCTTTAATAAAAGGAAAAAAAGCTTATGATGAGATGACAATTTATTATGCTGAAAAGACCGGTGACGATACTTGGTCAGATTTAACAAAAGTTCTTGGTAAAACAGAATTAGAAGAAGATGCTAAGACTAATGTTGAATACATTGATTATGAATTTGTTAAATTAGATGCCGAAGTTAGTGGATTATTAGATACTGCCCATACAGACAAAATCAAACAATTAGTTACTGGTTGGAACGGTAATGATACCACTTTGAAATTAGATGGTGGCAAATTAACGGGATTAGTAAAATATACTCCTGATGCAAAATTTAGTAGTATTCCCGAAGAGAATACGGGATATTATTTTGCATTAGAGATTTCTGTAAAAGATGCAACTGAAGCAACTACGTTAAAAACAATTACAAGAACAGGTACTGAAAGAGTTATTCCATGGTCAGCATGGGATGATACTTCATCAGCCGATAAAAAGATTGCTATGCTAGTAGCAGTATCACCAGAGGATACTGATAAAGAATTCACTGTTATAGTTGATCTTGATGGAGAAGGAGAGACTTATGGTCCAACTGAATACACGATTGACTATTCAGAAGTTATTTTTGAAAAGATAACAAAAGCAGCTGTTGTAAAGACAACTCCAGAACAAGAAAAAGAATTCGAAGAAGATTTCGGATATGTTCCAAATGGAGAGGTTACCGTAGATGATGGTTCAACAAAACATGCTGATGATAGCTTGCCAGTATATAAATATACTGGAGAAATTACAAAACAAGCATTAAAACCTGAATCAGGATACACCGTTTTAGAGGCTGGATACTTTACTTTCTTAGTAAAACCAGAAACAGTAATTCCAGGTAAAACAACAGTTACCATTGAACCTGCATCCAATAAGGGTGAAGGTAAAAAGAACATCATTTTAGGAGAAGATGATGTAGATGGTATCTTATTGATTAGACAAATTACGGAAACTAAAGAATTTAAAGTAACAGTAGATATTGATGGAGCAGCAGGTACAGAATATTTACCTTACTCTTTCTATATTAACTACGAAGATATCACTGTAATGGATGCCGTACATACTACGACACCACAGGAAATGGCTCCTGCTGCAAAAGCAGGAATTGAATCTTCTTTCCATTATTTTGCTAAACCAGGTACGACATTAACCTATACTCAGATTGGTAATGTTATTAAATTTTCTGGTGATATAGTAAAAAATGAAGATGTTACAGGAATGGGTGCAAAAACATCTGGTTATTATCTAGCATTTTCAATGAAGTTTGATGAGAAATATGAAAATATAACCATTCAAATGCCAGGTTCTAAAGAGTTGACGACTTATGTTAATTTTGATACTGAAACAGAGATTGGTATGTTAGTTACGGTTTATCCATTGTCAGGAAGAAAAGATAATATTGTAATTGATTTAGATGGCACTGGATCTGCTTATGAGCCATATGTCGTTACAATAGATTATACAGAAGTCAATTTTATGGATGAATCTATAGGAACTAAAATCGAAAAATTACCTGAAACTTCAAAAGAAGGTTTTCAAAATTGGATGGGAAGCAACTATCAATATACAGATAGCTTTGAATTTACACTTAAAGATGAGGTAATCAAGGTAACTGGAGAGGCTAAAAAACATCCAGACATCCAAAAATACTTAAAAAATAATACAGATTATTATTTAGTTTATGTTTTGAAATTTGATCAAAAATATGAAGATATCAAAATTACAATCGAAGGTAGAGAAAATCCAATTACGCAATCTGATTTTGATGGGGGAGAAAGTGGAGATGGAAAAATTTTAACATTAGTAAAACCAATCAAAGAAGAGGATGTTAATAAAACGATTAAATTAACCATCGATTATGATGGAGATAAAAACAAGTATACACCAATTGATTATTCTATTGATTATAGTGATATTCAATTTGAAAAATAAGGAGATTAGGCAATAAAGGGAAATGAAAATTATCCCTTTATTGTGCAATCTTGCAATGCTTTCTTTTCTTTTTAGATAATTAACATTTTATTGCATACAATGGTAGTACAGTCAATGAATGTATAGTTGAAAGATATGTAAAAGATATGTCGAAATCTTTATTGACGAAGGAACTTATCTGTGATACAATGAATGTGTCACAATAAGGGAGAGTGTAGTGGAAGATGTGACAGACAAAAGTGTTAATGATGAAAAGTAAAAGAAAAGAAAGGATGGAAGTATGGAAGATAAAAAGAAAAAAGATGTAGACTTCGATGACTTATCTGATTTCGATGAAGAGATTGATATCGAAGATACAAAAAAATCTGAAAAATCTAAAGACTTTGATGATGATTTAGATTTTGACGACGAAGAACTTGATGATGTAAAGCCAAAAAAAGAGAAATCTTCTAAAAGTGATGACGATGATGATGAACTAATGGATGATGAAAAACAATCTATTGGTGGGAAAATTGTTATAGCACTTATTATAATTGCCATTATCGTTATCTTATTGTTAAAAGCTTGTACGGGCGGAGACACCAAATATACCGTTAAATTCGATACAAATGGTGGCAGCAACGTAAGCAGTATAACAGTAAAGAAAGATGGCACGATTTCTAAACCAACTGATCCTACAAGAGAGGGATATGTTTTCGAAGGTTGGTATTATAATGGAGAGTTATTTGATTTTAATACAAAAATCACTGGCGATATTACGTTGGAGGCTAGATGGAGTGATGCTAATGCTGTAGCAACTGGAGTATCTCTTAATAGAGAAGCTTTATCTTTACAGACTGGGCAATCTACTACTCTAGAAGCAACGATATCTCCTAAAAATGGAAAATATGCATCATTAACATGGACTTCTAGCGATTCTAGCATCGTGACAGTCGATGAAAACGGTAAAGTTACCGCATTAAAGGCTGGTGAAGCAACGATTACTGTAACGGTTGTAACGGAAGATGGTCAAGAATTTACTGCAACTTGTACAGTAACGGTAGCTGATCAACTTGTACCTGTAACTGGTATTACGGTTGATAAGACTAGTGTAACTATCAATGTAGGATCATCTACCACATTACGGGCAACTGTTCAACCTGAAAATGCTACTAATAAAAATTTAAAATGGACTAGTAGTAATTCAAGTGTTGCAAGTGTTAATAGTAAAGGTGTTGTGACTGGTAAAAAAGAAGGAAAAGCAACGATTACTGTAACAACCGAAGATGGAAGCTATACTGCTACTATCGAGGTTACTGTACGTTACGTTCCTGTTACTGGTATTACTTTAAATCCTACATCTAAGACAATTAAAGTTGGTGAAACTACCAAAATTACTGCTAATGTTCAACCAAGCAATGCTAGTAACAAAAAAGTTTCATGGACTAGTAGTGATCCTTCAAAAGTAACAGTTGATGGAAGCGGAAATGTAAAAGGTATTGCAGAAACTGGATCAGAACCAGTAACTATCACTGCTACAACGGAAGATGGTAAAAAAGTCGCAACTGCTAAAATTACTGTTGAATCAACTTATGAGGTAACTATTGTTGCTCTAGAAAACAAAATTGATGGTTCTATCAGAGATGCCAGAGTAGAAGTTACAAAAGATGGTAAGCCATTTGAAGGCTGGAAGTCAATGACTCTATATTATTCTGGTAGTAGTAAGTACTTAACCAAAGGAAATTATTTAAGAGAATTCAATGATAAGACATTTACGAGAATTTCTATTACGTTAGAAAATGGTCAAACAGTAGAAACATCAACCATTAAAAGGAAAACAGAAGAATTACAACAAAATAATTAAATTATAGAAAGGAAAAAAGAACAATGAAAAGATATAGCAAATTATTTGCATTTGCTTTAGCAGCTTTCTTTGTTTCAATCGTACCAACATTTGCCAAAGAAATGACAATAGAAGAGCTCGAAACAGAATTAGGTTCTGAGGTAGATAGTTTTTATCTTATTGGTAACTATGTGTTTACCAATAAGAATCCATTAACAACTTCAGATACCATGTTAGCTGCAAGAAGCATTAAATTGTCAGATGAAGCTCAAAGAGAAGCTTTAATAAAAGGAAAAAAAGCTTATGATGAGATGACAATTTATTATGCTGAAAAGACCGGTGACGATACTTGGTCAGATTTAACAAAAGTTCTTGGTAAAACAGAATTAGAAGAAGATGCTAAGACTAATGTTGAATACATTGATTATGAATTTGTTAAATTAGATGCCGAAGTTAGTGGATTATTAGATACTGCCCATACAGACAAAATCAAACAATTAGTTACTGGTTGGAACGGTAATGATACCACTTTGAAATTAGATGGTGGCAAATTAACGGGATTAGTAAAATATACTCCTGATGCAAAATTTAGTAGTATTCCCGAAGAGAATACGGGATATTATTTTGCATTAGAGATTTCTGTAAAAGATGCAACTGAAGCAACTACGTTAAAAACAATTACAAGAACAGGTACTGAAAGAGTTATTCCATGGTCAGCATGGGATGATACTTCATCAGCCGATAAAAAGATTGCTATGCTAGTAGCAGTATCACCAGAGGATACTGATAAAGAATTCACTGTTATAGTTGATCTTGATGGAGAAGGAGAGACTTATGGTCCAACTGAATACACGATTGACTACTCTGGTGTAACTTTCCAAACTGAAACAAAAACAGAAGTATCAACAGAATTAAGTGAAGAAGCAGAAGCAGAATTAAATAATGCATATGGATATGTTAAAAACGGAAATGTAACTGTAAATAGTTCAACAAAACATCAGACTGACAATTTACCTGTATATAAATATAGTGGAACAGTTACAAAACAAACTTTAAAAGATTCAGGATTTACAAATCCAACAGCTGGATATATAACATTCTCAATCAAACCAGAAAAAGTAATTCCTAATAAAACAACAGTTACCATTGACAAAGCATCTAATGATGACAACTCAAAAACAATTATTATGACAGATGATGAATTAGTTATAATTCGTCAAGTAAAATCAGGTGTAACTGAAATTAAAATTACTATAGATATTGATGGAACTGAAGATGAATATCTACCATATTCCTTCTATATTGATTATAGTGATGTTGAAGTAAATGAAGTTATTTCAGCTCCAAAAGAATTAGATGAACTTACAGCAATGAATTTAAAAAATGATTTCAATTATGAACCAAAAGCAGGAACGAAAGTAGCATTTGCTCAAACTGGAAATACAATTAAAGCAACAGGAACTGTTATGAAAGATACAACCGTTACTGGATTTGGAGAGGATACTACAGGATATTATTTAGCATTCTCACTTGTATTCGATCAAAAATATGAGGATATCGAGTTAACAATTCCAGGAAGAACAGATAAAATTGGATTTGAAGCATTTGATTCAGATACAGAAATAGGTATTATTATGCAAATTAATCCAGCTACAAGAGCAGGCACTTCATTTGATATCACAGTAGATAAAGATGGAGCAGGAGACGTTTATAACGAAGAAAAAATTACTGTAGATTATAGTGGTGTTAAATTCTCATCTGTTGAAGTTGAGGCATTACCTGAAACTTCTAAGACTGGATTCCAAAATTGGATGGGTAACAGCTATACATATACTGACACATTTGCATTTTCAAGTGAAAAGGATGGAGTTATTACAGTAACAGGAGAAGCAAAAAAACATGAAAATGTTGCTAAGTATCAATCATATAGTACTGATTACTACCTAGTTTATGTATTGAAATTCGATCAAAAATATGATAGCATCAAGATTACAAAAGAGGGTAGAAAAAATCCAATCACTATATCTGACTTTGATGGTGGAAGTGATGGAAAACTATTAACATTAGTACAACCAATCAAAGATGGAGATGGTAGACAAATTAAGTTAACAATCGATTTAGATGGTGATAGTGAAGTTTATCAACCATATAACCTTACAATCGATTGGTCAGAAGTAACTTTTGAGAAAGCTGAATAGTAATCCATTTATATGAGATTAGAGGATGATGAGGTTCTTTGTCAAATAGTGTTGGTAGACAATAAATTTGATAAATGAATCTAATTATAGAGGATGATGAAGGTCATC
>CANQTT010000003.1 GCA_947626855.1 uncultured Bacilli bacterium | reverse complement strand
TAAAAACCTCTCAAATCCTTATAAACAAAGGGCTTGGGAGGCTTTGACTTTATAAAACTGATAAATTCAGGATTATACAATAAAAGATAGGATTATTCAAGAGATTTTAAAGTAGTTTTCGCAATTTCTTGTGAGTTTACTTCAAAAATCACTTCCTCAACCGGATAGTTATCATAGATGGAAAGAGAAATGGTATAAAGGACTTCTTCTAAGATGTTTTGGGTATCAAAATCATCAAAAATATATTCATCAAAGCAGACAATCATTTTATTTTCATCGATAGAAAAATCCGTTAATTGGGTTTTGCTATTTAAAAAGCTCATCAGATTTTGATCACTAATGGTATTTTCCAATTGATCGATGATGATTTCAATTTTTTCTCTGGAATCATTACTGAAAGTAGTAACAGGGGTATAGTAATAGTCATCATTATATTTATGGATATAGTAAACGGTTGTAGAAGTAATATCTTTTGTACTCGTAATTTGAAAGTTTTTATTAATTCCGATTTGACGATTTAAAGTAGCTGGCAATTGGATATTATTCTGTGGTAATTTCGTTAAAATTTCTCCATCGATGAAAAGAATAATATTTTCTACTCCTTCTACACTTGTTAGGGTATAAACCACTCCTTCTAAAAGACGTTCTTCTAATTCTTTAGAAGTATTTAAGAAATCTTTTGAGAAATCTACTTTTAAGGTCCCATCTACTAGAGATAAGGTGTTAATTTTGGTATTGCTAGGGATGATAGGTCTAAAGCCACTAGGGATTTGATCACTATTTTTTCCTTCGTCTATCATCGTTTCTAGTAATTCTTGGCAGATTTTTTGTGGTTCTTCCGAATTGATTTTGACAGTAGTTCTACTTAGGTAATTGTTGTTATCTAATAGATAAATCGTATGGGTTTTAATCGTTTGATTTACATATTCAATAGACGTTTCGATTGTTTTTTCTTCTTGGGGGGTATTAGGAATGAGATAGATAAGAAAGACAATCATAAGGACAATAGAGGAGGTAATAATTTTTTTAATAGACATTTTCTTTAGCATGCAATCACCTTAGTAGAGTATATGAAAAAAATGCATAGAAATGCATTTTATAAAGAAATTTCTCCTAGTCTTAATAATTCTACGACAGCAGCAGCTCGACCTTTTACCCCAATTTTTTGAATCGTATTGGAGATATGGTTTCGAACTGTTTTTTCACTGATTTTTAACTTTTTGGCAATTTCTTTGGTAGTATAATTTTGAATTAATAAATCAAATACTTCTTTTTCTCGATTTGTCAAAATATTTTTTCTCATTGCTCCCTCACTTCCTGATAGGGTGGTTTATATTATTCATAATATTGTATGAGAAAAAATGTATTTGGTGTCTAAATCCATCTACTTTTGAAACTTTACGGTAATATTTTTGGAAGTATCAAATTCCGCTTGGACGGTTCTCATAATATCGTTGGCAAGGGCACTGTCATGATCACTTTTATGAACGATAACTTCGATGTTATTTCCATTAATTTTTACAAAAGATTTTAATTGAAAAGAACTTTCTATTTTAGATTCAATCGTCTCTTCGATACTTCTAGTAGAATTGAGTTCTTTGATTTTTTCAAAGGCTTTATTCTTTTCTTCTACAGTACTATCCGCACTACTGATAATTTTTTTTAAGGTTGCCATTTCTTCTTCCATTTCTTCATCTGCTTCTACTCGCAAAGCGACTAAAATACTACTTTCTTCGATGTTTGCAACAGGTGTTGAATTAGAATCTGCCTTTTCTTTTTTGTTGGTAATAAGTAATTCTGGTGGCATCGTGATGTAGTAGACACTTAGTACGAGAATTAAACTAAATAATGTTAAAAACCAAACACCTTTTTTGTTTATCATATGATTCCTCCTAGTTTTCTCTAAAATGTATGTAAATCCTTTCATTATTATTCCTAAAATATTCTCATTTCCAGGGAATTATGGTAAAATAGGGTCATAAGAGAGGATGATTTTATGTCAAAGATAAAAGATGTAATAGGAAGGGAGATTTTGGATTCCAGAGGAAATCCAACCGTAGAAGTTGATGTTATTCTAGAAAGCGGTGTAATGGGAAGAGCTGCTGTTCCAAGCGGAGCTTCTACAGGAGAAAGAGAAGCTTTAGAGATGCGTGATGGCGGAACACGTTATATGGGAAAAGGTGTTCAAAATGCCGTTCATCATGTTAATACGGAGTTAAGAGATTTAGTAATCGGTATGGATGCTCTAGATCAAAAAGCACTTGACTATGCCATGATTCAATTAGATGGAACAGAAACGAAATCACGTTTAGGTGCGAATGCTATTCTAGGAGTTTCTATGGCAGCTATGAAAGCAGCAGCCAATTACAAAGGATTACCACTTTACCGTTATATTGGAAATGGTACAACTTTACCAAAACCTATGATGAATATTATTAATGGAGGAGCTCATGCTGATAACAGTTTGGATTTCCAAGAATTCATGATTATTCCACAACGAGATACGATTAAAGAAAGAGTTAGAGTAGGGGCAGAGGTTTTCCACAATTTAAAGAAAGTATTAAATGAAAAAGGATATGCTACTGGGGTAGGAGATGAAGGTGGATTTGCACCAAATTTAAAGAGTAATGCGGAAGGCTTTGAACTCATTATGGAAGCAATTCAAAGAGCAGGATATGAACCAGGAAAAGATGTATGCTTAGGAATCGATGTAGCTGCTTCTGAATTCTATAAAGACGGAGTTTATGTATTAGAGGGCGAAGGAAAGACTCTTACGACGGAGGAACTTGTTTCTTTCTATGAAGAATTAGTAGCTAAATATCCAATCATCTCTATTGAAGATCCTGTTGATGAGAATGATTGGGCAGGATTCCGATTAATTACCGAAAGATTAGGCGATCGGATTCAACTAGTAGGAGATGACTTATTTGTAACGAACAAAAAATGTCTTCAAATGGGTATCGATAATCATGCTGGAAATGCAATTCTTTTAAAAGTAAATCAAATTGGTACTATCACAGAGACGTTAGAGACAATCGAGTTAGCACGTGCAAATGGATATCGCACGGTTATTTCTCATCGTAGTGGAGAAACAGAAGATACAACGATTGCTGATTTAGCGGTAGGTCTTGATTTAGGACAGATTAAGACAGGTTCTCTATCTAGAACAGATAGAATTTGTAAATATAATCAATTGATTAGAATTGAAGAAGAATTAGGGAGGTAAAAAATGATAGATAAAATTGGGACTGATAAGGATCCTCATATGAAGAATCCTATGCCTATGTATATCTTCATTGTGATTATCATCGTTTTGTTAATTATTTTTGTAGCCCCAAAAATCGTCGATATTTATCAAGATAACTTAGAGGATACAGAAAATAGAGCTGACAATAGTTAACTCTATTTTCTTTTTTTCTTCTCTTAGATTCTTTTTTTATGGTATACTAATATTGTAGGGTGATGATATGGCAAAGAATAAAAAAAGAAAAGATACAACAAAGGAAAAAACAACAAACCTTTCAGAACTAAAAGGTTTTGGATTAGTCTTAATCGCTATTATAGGTTGTTGTCCTTTTGGCCCAGTAGCTGATATTATCAAAGGATTCGCTGCTTTCCTCGTAGGAACATGGTGGGCTTTGTTTTTAGTGTTTGTAGGTGTATGTGGTATTTTTATGATTATTAAAAGAGAAAGACCAGATTTTTTAAATATGAAGTTTTTGGGCCTTTATATCATTTTAATATCTATTTTAATACTATCTCATACTGCTTATATCCGTAATTTAGAGAATATTGATGTTACGAAGTTTAAATTTGTAGATGATACAATCAGTGTTGTGGGTGCAACCATCGATAGCATTATGCAATTTATTAAGAGTGATGCGAATACTCTAATCGCTTCTATGTCGAATTTAGGAGGCGGCGTGATTGGAGCCATTTTTTCCAGTATCTTTGTAGCTCTTTTAACTCTTAATGGAGCAATTGTTGTCTCTATTGCGTTAATCATTTGTGGTATTTTAATGTTTACTGGTATTTCTATTTACGATACTTTGGTAAAAGCAAAGGAAAAAGTAGGCAAGATGAAGAATAGTTTTGAACATTCTAGTAAAGAAGATGATGACGAAGAAGAGGAAGAAGAAGAGGAGGAGGAAGACAACTTTGAAGAGGAAGATAATCGAAAGGTAATTCCTCGAGAAGAACTTCATCAAGCTCCAGTAGAAACGGTTATTAATGAAGAAACAGGGGAAGTAACCGAAGTAGAGGTTGTACGAGAAGCAACGCATTGGGAATATCCACCTTTAAATATTCTTACAAAGCCTACTAAGAATAGTAATAAAGAAAATCAGGAAGCAATCAAAAAGAATATTCCAACTTTGGAACAAGTTCTTAGAGATTTTGGAATAGAGGCAAAAGTAGTAAGAGCAAAGGTTGGACCAGCTGTTACCCAATACGAATTAGAGATTAAGGCGGGAACTAGAGTTAGTAAAATCTTAGGATTAAACCGTGAGATTGCTCTTTCTCTTGCCGCTAAAGATGTTCGTATTCAGGCACCAATTCCAGGAAAGAATACGGTTGGTATTGAATTACCGAATGCAACCATATCTATGGTTAGTGTAAGGGAAGTCTTACAAAAGGCTAATGAAGAAGATAAATCTTTGAATAAAAAATTATTAGCTGTTTTAGGAAAAGATATTGAAGGAGAATGCCGCTATTTAGAGATTAATAAAATGCCTCACTTATTAGTAGCTGGATCTACTGGTAGTGGTAAATCTGTCTGTATCAATAGTATCTTAGCTTCTATTTTGATGAGAACGAAACCAGATGAAGTAAAATTAGTATTGGTAGATCCTAAGAAAGTAGAACTTTCTGTCTATAATGGTGTTCCTCATTTATTAACACCAGTTGTGACTGATCCGAAAAAAGCAAATCTTGTTCTTCAAAAGATTGTAGCTGAGATGGAACATCGATATGATATTTTTGAACAGAGTGGAACAAAAAACATCACTAGTTATAATGAACATTTGATGAAGGAAAATGAGACGAGACCAAAAGAGGAACAAGTCAAATTGATGCCTTATATTGTGGTAATTATTGATGAGTTAGCGGATTTGATGTTAGTCGCAGCGAAAGAAGTAGAGGATTCTATTATGAGAATTACGCAAATGGCTCGTGCTGCTGGTATCCATTTGATTGTAGCAACGCAAAGACCTTCTACGGATGTTATCACAGGAGTTGTTAAAGCGAATATTCCATCTCGTATTTCTTTTGCTGTATCTTCTGGAATCGATTCTCGAACGATTTTGGATATGATTGGTGCAGAAAAATTATTAGGAAAAGGAGATATGCTTTTTCTTCCCCAAGGTATCAATACACCAATTCGTATTCAAGGAACTTTTATCTCTGAGGAAGAAACAAAAGCCATTGTAGATTTTGTCTGCCGTCAGCAGAAAGCCAATTATGATAAATCCTTAGAACAAACACAAGAGGAAGAACATGCTATTACGGGTGTGGAAGGAAAATCAGATGCTTTTGAAGAGCCTCTCTATGATCAAATTGTAGATTTTGTAGTAGAACAGGGAAAAGCTAGTACTTCTCTTATTCAAAGACGTTTTCGATTGGGATATAATAGAGCAGCTAGATGTATCGATTTATTAGAAGAAAGGGGAATTGTAGGACCTCAAAATGGTTCTAAACCTAGAGAAGTACTTGTCAAATACGGAGATTCAGAAGAGTAAAGTCGACGAAATGTCGGCTTTTTTTGGAATTTCATTGACTTTCCAAGAAACCGACGTTATACTACTATATTGAATAATTCGACCTATATATGACATAAAACGACAGTTTCCTTTAATACAATAAATATGGTGATACTATGAAAAAATATCTATTGTCCATATCTGTTGCATTAGTAGTTGGCTTTTTTTTAGCGAAGTTATTTTTGGAACAATACGATTCTTATGAGGGGATAAAATTTACTTCTAGTACGGGGGATATGCTTTACTTTATTAAATATGATACGTATTCTTCTTTAGACGAAATGGAGAAAAATACATTATCTTTACCAAATTACATTTATAAAGAGAATAATGGCAATTATGATGTATATATTGGAATTACGAAAAATTCTAAAAATTTAATAAAGCTTAATAATTATTATAGTTCTTTGGGATATAATACGTATACAGAGGAATTCTTAGTTTCCAATCCTACTTTTTTAGAGGCATTAAAAAATTATGATGCTATTTTGGAAAGTACGGAAGATACTGTTGTTATTTCTTCTATCAGTAGTCAAGTTCTCGAAAAATATGAGGAAATTTTGAATGACAGTGAGGATTAAACAATTACCAGAATTAGAACGTCCCTATGAAAAATTAGAACACTACGGAGTAGACAGTTTATCCAATGAAGAATTGTTAGCGATTTTATTAAAAACAGGATATAAAGATACTTCTTCGAAGGAATTAGCAAGCCAAATTTTATCGATGGTTTCTTCTCTTCAAGAACTTTCTTCTTTTCCTTATGAAAAATTAGTATCTATGAAAGGAATTGGAAGATCGAAAGCAGCTACTTTATTATCGGCTTTGGAATTTTCTAAACGAATTGAACGAGATAAGACGGATATCAAAAATAAAAAGTTAACGAGTAGTCAGATGGTTTATGATTACTATTCTTTGAAAACGAGAAATCAAAAACAAGAGCATTTTTATGTGGTGTATCTAGATAATGCCAAAAACATTATTCGTGATAAATTACTTTTTATTGGAACTATCAATTATAGTGTTGTCCATCCTCGGGAGATTTTTAAAGAAGCTTATTTACTTTCTGCTAGTGCCATTATCTGTGTACATAACCATCCTTCTGGAAATATTTTTCCTAGTAAAGAAGATATCGAAATAACGAAGAGATTAACGTCTATTGGAAATCTTTTAGGAATTCCACTACTAGATCATTTAATTATTGGTCATGAAAATTATTATAGTTTTTTAGAAAATCAAGATTTGAAAGAATTTAGGTGAGTTATGAAAAAGAAGAAGTCAAAATTTAAAAAGTATGGTTTTATCGGCATTGTCCTAGTCACTATCCTTTTAGGATTTACAGCTTATTCTATTGATAAAGATAGAAAACTGACATTTGTAGAAAAAGCAATGCGTGATGCGGTTCTTACAGTTGGGGATATTTTAGCGACTCCTTTTCAATATATAAAAGAAAAGTGGATGATTTTAGATCAAAATGAAGTTTTAAATAAAAAATATAATGATTTACAAAAGGAATATCTATCCATAGATCAATATAAAGAATCAATGCGAGAATTGCAGGAAGAAAATCAAAAATTGAAAGAGTTATTGGATATTAATCATTCTTTATTACAATATGAAAAAGTATCTGCTACAGTGATTAGTAGAGATCCTATGACTTGGTTAGAATCTTTTACCATTGATAAAGGAAGTAAAGATGGCATTCAAGAAAATATGGCAGTCATTGGAAATGGTGGCTTAGTTGGATATGTCGCTCAAACGAGTTTTTATACTAGTACGATAAAATTATTGACGAATCCTAGTCTGGAAAATAAAATATCGATTAAAATTGAAATTTCAGAAGGGGAATATGCTTATGGCCTTTTAGGAGGATATGACTCAGAAACCGGAAGTTATTATATTGAAGGAATTAGTGATTATGTCGTAATTCCTATTAATGCGAAAGTAACAACAACTGGTTTAGGAGATCGTTTTCCAAGTGGCTTACTAATTGGAACGGTACAAGATATTGAAACAGATAGCTTTGATTTAGCGAAAGTGGTATACGTAAAACCTTTTATGAAAACGGATGATATCTCTTTTGTTTCTGTTTTAATCCGTGAGGAGGAAGCATCATGATATATGGGATAGTCATTTTATCGTATCTATTAGATGGCGTATTTTTAAATGTATTAAGTGAAAATACCATCTTTCTACCTCTTTTTTCTTTACTATCTTTAGTAATTGTAGCTCCTTACTTTAAGAAGAGAAGATCTTCTTATTACGGAATGTGTGTCTTCTTAGGATTTTTTTATGATACTGCTTATACGAACACTTACTTTTTAAATACTTTACTTTTTCTAGGAATTGGTTTCTTGGTAGCGAAAGTCTTTGAACCCATTCAAGTCTCTGCTTTAAACACTTACCTAATTGGTCTTTGTACGATTGTTCTATACCGAGTGACGGTTGCTCTTTTCTTTTTATCCTTAGGATTAGCTCATTGGGATTTTATGAAATTTTGGAAAAGTATAACTTCTTCTTTCTTTTTAAATAGTGCTTATTTATTCCTTTTTTTCTTTTTCACAAAAAAGATTGTGAAGAAATTAAGAAAAAGGAAATATCGATTCTTAAAAATAGAAAACTTGAATTCTTAAGTTTTCTATTTTTACATACATTTGTTCGATAAAAATATTGACAACCCTTTAGGGAAGTAGTATAATGAGCTTATGAACAATTGAAGGAGGAAAATTTATGGTAAAAACAACCGGTGATAAAACCCTTGATCAAGTTATGGCAGACATCGAAAAACAATTTGGAAAGGGTGCTGTCATGAAATTAGGGGAACATGAACACCAAAAAATAGATACGATTCCGAGTGGCTCTATTTCTTTAGATGTAGCATTAGGAATAGGAGGATATCCAAAAGGAAGAATTATTGAGATATTTGGACCTGAATCTAGTGGAAAAACGACGTTTGCTCTTCATGCTATTGCCGAAGCTCAAAAAAGAGGAGGAAGAGCAGCCTTTATTGATGCCGAACATGCTCTAGATCCAACTTATGCAGCGAAAATTGGGGTAAATATTAATGAACTTTTGCTTAGCCAACCAGATAATGGAGAACAAGCTTTAGAAATCTGTGAAGCACTTGTTCGAAGTGGGGCAATCAGTGTTATTGTCATAGATTCTGTAGCCGCTTTAGTTCCGCAAGCAGAGATAGAAGGGGAAATGGGAGATTCTCATGTCGGTTTACAGGCCAGACTTATGAGTCAAGCCCTTCGAAAACTTTCTGGCGTTATTAATAAAACGAATACCGTTTGTATTTTCATTAATCAACTTCGTGAAAAAGTAGGGGTTATGTACGGAAATCCAGAAACGACACCAGGAGGAAGAGCCTTGAAGTTTTATGCTTCTGTTAGGTTGGAAATAAGACGTGGAGAACAGATTAAGTCAGGTACAGAAATCGTTGGAAATAAAGCCAATATTAAAGTAGTAAAAAATAAGATGGCACCCCCTTTTAAAACTTGTTGCGTAGATATTATGTATGGGGAAGGCGTTTCTATTTTAGGAGAAATTGTAGATTTAGGCGGAGAAGCTGGCATTTTGGAAAAGAGTGGTTCTTGGTATGCTTATCAAGGTGAAAAAGTCGGTCAAGGTAAAGAAAATGTCAAGGAATGGTTAAGGAAAAATCCAGAGAAACGCACAGAAATTGAACAAAAGGTTCGAGAGTACTATGCCAACAGTGATTCCTTAACGATTGGAACGGTTGTAGAATAAAGCAAAAGAATTTCTTTTGCTTTTTCCTTGACTTCTTTGTCAATCCATTTTACAATAGTAGTAGAGTGATGGATAATCACCCATATTTATTAGAAATGGAGGATGTACAAATGCCAAGTATTTTAATCTCCATTTTGCTAGTCCTCGTTGGACTTGTTGTTGGAATAATTTTAATGTTTATATTTTACTATATAAAAGGTGTAAAAACAGCTGAGAAAATAGAAAATTTATTGGGAAAGGCCAAGTTAGAGGCAGAACAAATAAAAAAAGATTATTTAGCAGAAGCGAAAGAAGAAGTTAATCAACTAACGACGAAAGCAGAAGAGGAAATTAAAGAGAAAAAAGAGGAACTAAAAAAGAAAGAACAACGCTTAGATTCTCGCGAAGAAAATATGAATAAGCGGGATGATTCTCTTCAAAATCGTGAATCCCTTCTTGAAGAAAAAGAAAATAATCTTGTTAATAAACAAAATGAGATCCAAGACGAACAGGCAAAAGTGGAGGAAATAAAAAAACAACAATATGAATTACTGGAAAAGATTGCAGGTTATAGCAAAGAAAAAGCTCAAGAAATCGTTATGAAAAAAGTAGAAGAAGAAATGTCTTTAGAAATTGCTTCTTATATTAAAGAAAAAGAAGCAGAGGCTACCTTAGTAGCAGATAGAAATGCTAAAAATATGTTAGTTTCTTCTATGCAAAAGTATGCGAGTGATGTTGCTTCCGAGCAAACTGTTACCGTAGTAGATTTACCAAGCGAAGATATGAAAGGTAGAATTATTGGTCGTGAGGGTAGAAATATTCGAACGATTGAAGCCGTGACAGGAGTAGACTTAATTATTGATGATACTCCAGAAGCAATTGTATTATCTAGTTTTGATCCTTTAAGAAGAGAGATTGCTAGAATTACGATTGATACTCTTATTAAGGATGGACGAATTCATCCTGCACGTATTGAGGAAATCTATGATAAGACAGCGAAAGAGATGAAAGCTAAAATATTAGAATATGGAGAAGCAGCACTCTTTGAGTTGGGCATTACGAAGATGGATTCTGAGTTAATCGAAATCATTGGAAAATTACATTTTAGAACTAGTTATGGTCAAAATGTTCTTACACATTCCATTGAAGTCGCTCATTTAGCAGGTATTTTAGCTGCTGAATTAGGAGAGAATGTGATGCTTGCGAAAAGAGCTGGTCTCTTACATGATATTGGAAAAGCCATTGATCATGAGATGGAAGGAAGTCATGTTGAGATAGGTAGTTCTTTAGCAAAACGTTACAAAGAAAATGATATTGTCATTAATGCCATAGAATCTCATCATGGAGATACGGAACCAACTTCTGTGATAGCAGAGTTAGTCGCTATTGCGGATGCTGTTTCTGCGAGTCGTCCTGGTGCTAGAAACGATTCTTTGGAGAATTATGTTCAGAGATTACATGAGCTAGAAAATATCGCTAATGAAATTCCTGGTGTTGATAAGGCTTATGCTATGCAAGCAGGTAGAGAACTTAGAGTAGTTGTAAAACCTGATGAAATTGATGATTTAACAAGTCATAAAGTAGCACGTGATATCAAAAATAAAATAGAAGAACAACTTCAATATCCTGGTACGATTAAAGTAACGGTAATTCGTGAAACAAGAGCGATGGAAGAAGCTAGATAGGAATTTATGCCAGAATAAGGATGATGAAAATCATCCTTTTCTGATGCTTTTTCTTTAAGAATAACTGGATACTCTATTCAAGAAAAGGTTCATTGACGAGAGAAAGTCTTTACGTTATAATGATAATAAATAAGCTAGTAAGGTAGGGAAAATATGAAAGATGAGAGAAACGTAAATATTTCAGAAAATGGGATAGATGAATTTGAAATAATTAGAAATGAACCAGAATTGTTGCACTTTTTAGAGCAAAATTTCTCTAATGCAAGTACTACCGAAGTAGAAACTTTGCGGAATCAAATAGGTATGACGTCCATTGAAGGAAGATTGACTTTTTTGAGCCAACATCAAGAGGAAATTGACTATAGTAGTCCATTTATTCAAGTCCTTTTAGGAACGATTCCTGTAGGAAGGAGATTTGAATATATATCGTCGGAAAAACGCCAAGAAACTTTAGTAAAAATCTTTCAAGCGAATAGTTCTCTTATTAGTAGGTATCAACTGCCAATGATTCCCTATGATGAACTTTTAAAAAGGTTTCTTCGTGGAGAAGGGGACATTTATTTTGTAAGAGCTTGTACAGAGGATGAAAGATTAGCATATTTAAAAGCGAATGAAACATCCATAGATTATAACAATCCTCGTGTTCAGGATCTATTAGATTCTATTTCTATAGAAAGAAGGTTTTCCTATATCTCCTCTGAGAAACGTCTAGAAACTCTCTTAAAAATTGCTCAAGCCAATCGAGGCCTTCTTGGTATTGGATTACGAGAACTCCCCCATGATAAACTTTTAGAACTTTATTTCCAGGATGAAAATAATTTTTTTCAAATGACGAATAAAATTATTTTACAAATCTGTACGGTAGATGAAAAAATCTCTTATTTAAAGAGAAATGAAGAATCAATCGTTTATAATCCTCATATTCTAGATTTCTTATCTTCGATTCCTGCATATAGAAGATTTGAATATATATCCCCAGAAAAACGTTCAGAAACTTTAGCAAAAATTTTTCGAATGAACAATTCCTTTTTGGGATATGGTGAATTACGAGAACTTCCTTATGATGAGATTTTAGGGTTTTACTTAGAAGATGGTAATAATGCAATGCTAAGCTGGTGTACAGACGATGAAAAAATAGCCTTTTTAAAAGAGAATCAGTCATCCATAGATTATGACGACTTTCTCTTTATCGATTTATTAAACTCAATTTCAGCCGATAGAAGGTTTGAATATCTATCCCCAGAGAAACGTCCAGAAACATTCTTAAGAATTCTTCAAACATCTAGTGACTATCTTCTTGGAACAAAGGAATTACAAGAACTACCTTACGATGAACTTTTAAAGAATTATTTGCGGAATGGGAATTCTGCCCTTTTAGACATCTGTACGATAGATGAAAAATTGATTTATTTGAAGAAAAATGAAGCATCCATCGATTATAGTAGGTATTATGTTCAATCTTTATTATCTTCAATTCCTGAAAATAGAAGATTTGAATATCTATCCCCAGAAAAACGTTCAGAAACTTTTTTAAAAATTCTTCAAACGTCTAGTCGAACGCTTCTTGGCATGGCAGAACTTCAGGATATCCCTCATGATGAACTTTTAAAAGCTTACTTACAAAATGGTAACCTTTCTATTTTAAGGATATGTACAGTAGATGAGAAATTGACTTACTTAAAAGAAAATGAAACATCCATCGATTATAGCAGTTATTGTATGCAGGCTTTATTGGAATCTATTCCACAAGAGCGAAGATTTGACTATCTTTCTTTGGATAAGAGGAGGGAAGCTCTATTAAAAATATTAGAACATGCCCATGATCTCCTCGGAATAGACGAACTACAAGACCTTCCTCATGACCAACTTTTAAAGGTTTATTCTCAACAAAGATATCAAAATCCTAACATTAATATTTTAGATTTGTGTACAGATGATGAGAAATTAGCTTATTTAGAGATAAACCATTCTCACTTAGAGTCTTCAAAAATTACAAACATTATTAATTCCCTTTCCGTGGAAGCTAAAATTCAACTTCTTCATAGGAGCATTCTAATTCAAGATTTAGGGATCCAAATCCCAGCGGAGCGATTACAAATCTTAAGAAAAATTTTTGGTGATTGGATTATTGATAATATTATTGACACTATAAGATCCTTTAAGCTATCAGAGAATATGAAAAAATTATTTTCTTTACCAAAAGAAGATTTTAATACTCTGATGGAATTATTTAGAAGTTCTAAATTAACAAATGATAATGTAAATACAGTCTATAATGCTTTTGTCCAAAAGATGTTTACTCAAAATAGGAGAGATGTCATAGAAGTTTTTCCAATGTTGAAATCGATGATAGATACTAAAAATGAACCAGGTATGAATCAACTTCTACAAGATGTTTCTAAACGAGTTGATGAAATAGATTTTTTGGTCGATGAATTTTTAAAGGTGAAGGAAGCTGAAATTGGTCTTAATGTTCAGGAATGTCTTTCCAAAATGGGTTATCAAGTAACAACATCGGAGGAAGTTTTAGCTGTTATTACTAAAATTTGTAAGGATATGATAAAAGGAGAGCAAACAGAAAATCAGGACTTAAAAATGTCAGTTGTTCATGCTTTTTGTATGTATTATATTAAAAAGTATCGTGAACAGTATATGGCTCTTCAAAATAAAAATAGTTTGTTAACACTTCCTATCAGAAATAAAAAATTATCTAGAGAAGAATTGATGAAAAAAGTTTTTTCTTCTGTTTCGAGCGAGGAATTATTCTCTTTTTATCAGAAACTGGATGAAAAAGATTTAGAGGAAAGTTTGCTTTCTCTCCTTCATGATGAGAATCTTTTAAGAGAATTTATTGCATTTAGAAAAGACCCATCGCTTCCTTTAAGAATAGATGTTAGGAAAAATTTACGAAACTTTAATATCTTAACAAAAATGTTATATAGTCAAGGAATATTAGATTCTTATGCCAAAACAGGAGAAGTAGAATTTTTTATCCCAGAAACTTTAGGAAAACAAGCATTAGAAGTTTTAGAGCACCTTGACTTTGATAGGCTATTTGCGAATGGGGAAGAGCTCGGAATGGATGGAGAGCCATATACTGGGTTACTCCATAATTCTGAAAAGCTAGAAGAATTGAAGAAAATCTTTCAGAAGTATGGTTTTCTAGGGTGGGATGATATTTTTCAAAATTTAACAGAATTGGCCCAAGTCGCGGACTACAGCACACCAACTGTATTTTCTGCTTTAATCAATCAGTTTGAGGCAGTATCTTCTGAAATCCAAACAGGTTCAAGTAATGAACTTCTGTTTAAAACTTTAAAAACAGCTTATATGAAGACAGTAGATTCCAGATTAATTAAATTACTAGGAGCAGTAGACTACGAGTTTCTTTTGCGAAATCCTACTCCTTATCCTGGAAGTTTGGATGGGAAAAGACGACTTCGAGCCGCAGAATCACTCGTTCCTAAAATGTATCAAAGGGAGTTTATTACGATTCCACCAACTGTTCAAGAATTTGAAACAAGTGAAGGAAAGAAACTTAGAGTAGTAGTAGGGGATACTACTAGTATGATAAATTTAACCTATGGAGAGAGGACAGAGGCATGTATGCGATTAGATGGTGCTGATGAACAACTTTTCCATATAGCTCTTTTAAACCCAAATGGTTTTCATATTCGATTTGAAGACTCATTGACCGGAAAACTAGTGAGTAGAATTACAGGATTTCGGAATGGAAATAGCGTTTTTTGTAATCAATTACGCTGTAGCTTAATGCCAGAAGAATATCCAGATGAAGAATTATTAGAGATTACAAAGTTGTATGCTCAAACTTTACTGGAACAGACAAAAGATAGTCGTTATCCGGTTCAGAATGTCTTCATTGGGGAGGGATACGGAATTCCTGCACAATCTTTTGTTGGCATAACAGAACCAATGGATATTGACTTTAAGAAAGATTTTCGAGTAGGCTATTTTCCAACCGATATTGATGAATGTAGTGCCATGGTTTTAGCGACTACCTCCTCTGATAAGGAGTACGAACCATTGAAACTTGGACTAGAGAGAGCAGAGAGGTATCCTGTACTAAGAGGTCCAGTTACTATCCAGGATGTCAGAAGATTAAATCAGTTACGTTTCATTGATCAAAAATTATCCGGTGGAAGCTTAGAGGATGTATCTCTACAATCAGAAGAGGATGTAAGTCAAATCATTACAGGTGCCGATTGGTATATCTGTATCATGAAAGATGGACAGATTCTTTCAAAGATACTAGATAATCTCCCAGAATCTAAACGTCAAATGGCAAAAGAAGAAATGAGAAGGGAACTACAAAAATTAAGGGCAATTGAAAATAGCAAGGTTCCTAAAGATTTGAGAGGAAGACATCCTAAAGCACGGTAAAAAGGAAAAGTCATTTTATGACTTTTTTTGATAGTAAATGAGAGGTATTCCTCTGGTTACGAAGCAACTATGACTAATTTATGCTATAATAAAACAAGGATGGTGATAGTGTGAATAGAGAAATCACAGAAACATATGAAGAAAATGTCAAAAAATTACAAGAAAAAATGCAACGAGGGGACTTTTCTTTAACTCCCAGCGAATTGTATCTATTAATAAATGATGAAACTATACAACCCTTTTTTAAAAGTTTAGTAGTAAATAAAAAAGTAAATTGGAACCAATTATGGGAAGAGATCATGAACTTATATTCTACTTATCGAGTAAATCTTGGCTCTTTCCTATCTTTTGTATTTGAAGATAATGATCAATTAATGGATGAAGAAGTAGTTCTTTTAATTTCTAGATGGTTTATTGATCATTATCATTTTGATAATTTTGAACAATCCAAAACGCTTCTTCCTTCTGAAATCTATCAATCTTTAACGGAAGAAGCTTATCAAAAACTTATTAGTAATCCTAAGACGGATCAACCAATTTATTTATCAAATAGTGTGATTCAGCGATTATTAGAAGAGGGAAGATATGAAATTTTTACTTTGGATTGTCATTTACCAAAGGATGCGGATATTGATTTTATTTTAGATAATTTTCCTTTTGATAAATATCCTTCTAATTGTATGAATGAAGTATTTTCTAGATACTATTATGCCCATAGAAAAGGTATTGCAACTGTCATCGATAGTGGGATTGCCGATCGCTTATCAACTCAAACCATTTTAAAATTAGCAGAAGATTCTATAATTACTCCACAGTGTGTACCTTATCTAGTAAATCGAATATTGAATGAAACTACTTTTGGAGATGTTCGGTTTAACACTTTTCGCCATATTTTCACAGAAGAGCAGAAAACTCAAATCATTGAACATTTCAAAAGAGTAGGACGCTTGGATTTAGCTTTGGGTATAATGAGTGATGATATCAGTATCGAGAAAAATAGTGAAGATTATAATGCGATTCTTTCGGAAATGAAAGATGGTATAGCATTTCGATACTTTCCAAGAAATACGGATGTTCTATTACAAGACAATGATTTTCTAGAAGCTTTTGTCACAAGTGGAAGTATCGATAATTTTGGCTCTTTCTCTTCCTTACCCATGTCAGAAAAAATGAGAATTTTGAATTTAATCTTTAGAGAGATTTTAAAAGGTAATCCTTATTATAAAAAGAATGCTTTCGGAGATTTCTACAGTGATTATCTTTTCTTTCCGGAAGAGTCAGATATTCGTACCATTGACTTTGATTTTTACGACGAATCCTTTTTAAATCATGTGATAGAAATGCAAAATGCCGAATTTCAAGAGAAAATTATGGACATGATATTAAAAATAGATCCGATGTTCTTAGAAAATTTGGTAAATCAAAAAAAATATGCTCTATTTTTTAAAATTTTTCCTTTTTCTTCCCAAGATATGTTTGAGAATTTAAGCGAAAACTTGCAAAAAAAATTAGTAGAGGCTATCGATCAAAATTATCTATATCTTGAATATATCTCTAAAGAAATTTTAATAGAGAGAGCCATTTGGCATAATTTAATCCTTTTAAAGGCTCTTCTTTATTTTCCGGCGAGTAGAGAGAAAATCTTTGAAGTTCTAAATGTTTTAGGAGGTGCACCTTATATATTTACAGAAGAAGTATATGAGGTATTCAAAGAGTATTTTGTAGAAACAAAAGGGTATAATGCTGCTCATCTAGATGCTTTGAAAGAACGGTTTGGTTTAAAGATTATTCAGTATTTAGAAGATGAAAATATTGCTACTATTCTTAAGTATGATAATAATCAATTTAGTCGCTTATTAGATTTATTTTCACAACAAAAAATGACGATTGATCAATTACGAAATGCTTATGATTCAGTCATACAATATGGCTTTCCAAGACAACATCCAGAAATTGTTAATTCTTTTCACAATTTAATCCTCTCCATTGACCAATCTTTTGATTCTGTTATTGCTCTATTGAACCAAATGGAGCCGCTATGGAAACAGATAAAGACACTATCCGAACAAGCTCAGCACGAACCGAATAATGAATCCTTATTAGAGTATTTGAAAAGTTTAAGGGCACAATATGAAGAATTGAATAAAGAGTTTAAAAAGTTTGGAGGACCAGAAATCTTTCTTTTAGATAGTAAATTTTATAAAAAATTTGGGGAAGAAAAAAAAGGTGTTTATGCAGAAATTGCAAAAGAATATTCCAATCCTTTTCAATTATTGCGAATGATCATGAGCAAGATAAAAGCAAATCCAGAAGATCATAGTTCCTATTTGGATATGCTACACTTTATAACGGATTATTATATAAGGGTAGAACGGGAAATTTATCGAGCAAAACACAATATGAAACAAATGGCATCCGACTTATCTTTATCTAGCCATGTTGATAGTATGGATGCTAGAAGTAAATTGCCTAAATTTCTAGTGAGTAGAAAAGTTTATCAAGAAGAGTTAGAACAAGAATTAATGAGTCAAGAACTTAGTTTGGATTTGGCTCGAGCTTGTATTGATTATTTTAATCTTCATGAACTACCAAAAGATATATCAAAAGAAGATTTTAATAAAATAAAAGGAAAGCAAAAAATTGTCGCTACCTTTCTGAAAAATAAAATATCGCAAATGTCAGAGGCAGAAAGACAATGGTATTATACTCAAATGGATGAGACAAAATGGGAATATGATGTTCCAGAATCTTCTACCGATTTTTTAAGAATGTTAACAGGATTAAATTTGAAACATTTGGGAAGAATTTTATCTTTTGATGAGAAGGATGAGGAAGCAAAGCTTTTGTATGAAAGCTTGAAAAAAAGTTTAACCAAATCATTAGCTATTCCAGATGCCCTTTTAGATTTTATGCAAAAAAATCCAATCAATATGGAAGTCGATGTATATAATCTTTCTGCTTTTATTTCCTACTATTCAGAAATTTATAGTGCAGAGAAAAAGAAACTATCTTCAGTAAAAAAGAAAGAAAGTGAAGTTTCTTTTGGAACTACTAATATTTTTCTTTTGGCAGAAGCTTATGCATCTGTATCAAGTATCTATTCTATAATATTGGGTGTAGAAGATGCGAGACTTATTAAGTCTAATCCGCCAGATAATTCTGCTACTAGAAAAGTAGCACATGATGAAAGATTAAGAGAGGCCATTACATGGACAAGACAAAATTATGAAAGAATGGAAGTAACGGTTCCAACCTTTAATCAAACACTTGATGTAACAAAGACAAAAAAATTACAAGTTATTGTTGGCAATTTTACCAATCCATGTAATCTTACGCATGGAGAGAGAACAGGAGCTTGTATGAGAATTGGTGGAGTTGGCGAAGGCTTATTTCAGTTTTGTTTAGCAGATAGAAATGGTTTTCATATCCGTTTTCAAGATCCAGAGACAGGAGAATATATTTCAAGGGTAAGTGGTTTTCGAAATGGAAATACCGTCTTCTTAAATGAACTTCGATATTCCTGCAATCCTTATTTATATTCAGATGAAGATATTGTAGAAGCTTGTAAACAAATTGCTCAACTCATGATTGAAAGGAGTCAGGAGGATTACGAACGGGATGGATGGATGCCTATTGATAATGTTATTTTGCATAAGGATTATGCTGCAAAAAGTTTACCAACGCAAAACTTAGGTATTTCTAATGTTCGAGAAGGCTTAACTCTTACTTATTGCGATGTTAAAAGAAAAGATATTGTTCTAGCAACTTCTAGAGATGATAATGCATTAGTTCCTATTAATTTTGATAAAAGAAGAATTCCAAGCTATTTCCCAGCTCGAGATAACTTGGTAGAAGTTCATTCGACTAAGGAAATTGTACCTTATGTAAGAAGAATTGATGCTGTTCAAAGGTTGATGGCTGGTGAAAACTATGAATATCTAGAATTTCCAATTATGGATGAAAAGGAAGTAAGATATGGATTTGCGAATCATGATTGGTATCTTTATGTGGATGCAATAGGAGTAATCCATGAAAAAATAATTACAGCAGATCCAGAGGCTAAGAGAGAATTAGAAAGGGCGAGACAAAAGATTCGAGACTATGTACTAGAGAAGGGAGAAAGTTCAAGTTATGTCATTTAAAATTGGAAAAGTAAAAGAATATAATGGGATTAGTGGTACAATTGTCACACCAGAGGATAGCTATCTGTTTTTGGATAGTGATATCGATAATTCTGTAAATATAGGAGATTTAGTAAAATTTCGGGCTGAAAATATTAATGAAATCAAAAGAGCTTTCTTTGTAAAGCCATATCTGGAAGATACCTTAGACAAAGCATCTGTTGATGAAAGCGGTAAATTAGAATCTTCTAAAAAGATGAAATTCATGCGTGGGCAAACAGAAATCTTAAAATAAGAATCAACAAATAAGTAAATTTTTACTTGTTTGTTTTTTTTAGGAAAAAAGGTTTGAAAAATTATGGATTTTATCATATGATTAAATTAGAGGTGACTATGATAAAATTTACAAAAATGGAAGGACTTGGTAATGATTATATCTATATCAATCAAAGTCAAGAAAAATTAGAAAATATTGAGGCATTAGCGAGACATATGAGTGATCGCCATTTTGGCGTAGGTTCCGATGGAATTATTTTAATAGAGAAAAGTGAAATCGCAGATTTTAAAATGTCCATCTATAATTCAGATGGTAGTGAAGCAGAAATGTGTGGCAATGGGATTCGATGTGTAGGAAAATATGTCTATGATAAAAAGTTAACTAGAAAAAAACATCTTTGCATAGAAACAAAAGCGGGCATAAAAGTGTTAGATTTAATGTTAGAAGATGGTGTGGTTAAAAAGGTTCGAGTAGATATGGGAGAACCTATTCTAGAGGCTTCTAAAATACCTGTCTTACAAGAGGATTCTCCAGTTTTAAAGGTACCTTTAAAACTTTTGGATAAAACTCTGTTCTTTACGTGTGTTTCTATGGGAAATCCTCATGCTATTACGTTTGTGTCTAATCTTGAAAATTTTCCTATTCAAGAGGATGGAAAGATAGTAGAAGTAGATACTCTTTTTCCTAGAAGAACAAATGTTGAATTTGTAGAAATCATGGATCGAGAGAATATTAAGATGCGTGTTTGGGAAAGAGGCGTAGGAGAGACTATGGCCTGTGGAACTGGAGCATGTGCTTCTGTAGTTGCTTGTATTTTAAATCACTATACGAGTGAAAAAGTAACCGTTCATCTTTTAGGGGGAGAATTAGAGATTGAGTGGAACCAGAACGACAATCATGTCTATATGACGGGGCCTGCTCGTACGGTTTTTGAAGGAAAATTTGAGGAAGGAGAGAAATAGAATGTGTTTAATCAATGAAAACTTCTTAGAATTACAAGATAGTTATTTGTTTTCCACGATTCATCAAAAAGTAGAGAGTTATCGGGAGAAGAATCCTGATAAAAAAATGATTCGTTTAGGAATTGGAGATGTTACCAGACCATTAGTTCCTGCTGTCGTAGAAGCTATGCAAAAAAGTGTCTTGGAGCTTTCTACAGCGGAAGGCTTTAGAGGATATGGACCAGAGCAGGGATATGAATTTTTAAGAAAAGCGATTGCTCAAAATGAATATCAAAAAAGAAATATTGATATTACAGAAGATGAGATCTTTATTTCCGATGGTTCCAAATGTGATAGTGGCAATATAGGAGATATTTTTTCATCAGATTGTGTCGTGGCTATTCCAGATCCTGTTTATCCTGTATATCTAGATACCAATGTAATGGCAGGAAGAGCAGGAAAATTTTCTTCGAAAACAGGGCATTATGAGAAAATTGTTTATTTACCAATGAATGCTGAAAATAATTTTAAACCAGATCTTCCTAAAAAAAGAGTAGATCTCATTTATTTATGTTTTCCGAATAATCCTACCGGTACGGTTTTCACTAAAGAGGATTTAGGAAAATGGGTTCAATATGCCAAAGAGAATCAATCTATTATTTTATATGATTCTGCTTATGAGGCTTTTCTTACTGAAAAAGACATTCCCCATAGTATTTTTGAAATAGAAGGGGCTAAAGACGTTGCTATTGAGTTTCGGAGCTTTTCCAAAACGGGAGGATTTACGGGGGTAAGATGTGCCTATACCGTTATCCCTAAACAGTTAAAAGGATATACGAGGAAAAAAGAAGCAATTTCTATTCATAAATTATGGAGTCGTAGAATGTCTACCAAATTTAATGGTACAAGTTATATTGTTCAAAGAGGTGCGGAAGCTATTTATTCAGAGGAAGGACAAAAACAGATTCGAGCGAATATTGAATATTATTTAGAAAATGCTAAAATCATTAAAGAGGGATTAGAAAAAATAGGATATGAAACTTATGGAGGGGTAAATTCTCCTTATGTATGGTTAAAAATACCAAAGGGAATGACATCTTGGGAGTTTTTTGATTATTTATTGGAAGAATTTCAGATTGTGGGAACACCAGGAAGTGGCTTTGGTCCAAGCGGGGAGGGATATTTCCGCTTAACAGCTTTTGGAACTAGAGAGGATACTGAAGAAGCGATTCAAAGGCTTCAAATATCTAAAAAAAAGGAATAAATGCTTTTTGACATTTATTCCTTTTTTTCATCTCTTTTTTGTTCAAAATTTTGTAGTTCTTTTTTCAATACTTTTTGTTTTTGTTCTTCCATTTCAACAAGAGGTAGTCTTGGATTACCGACAGAATATCCTAATAGATTTAAAGCTGCTTTAACCGGAATAGGATTTACTTCACAGAAAAGAGCTTCAATGAGTGGAAGTGCATCTAATTGGATTTTTAAAGCTGAAGTTGCTTCTTGATTAAGATATTGGGTGACTAAGTCATGAACCTCTTTTGGATAGACATTCGCTAAAACAGAGATAACACCAATTCCGCCAAGGGAAAGAACAGGGATAATCTGATCATCATTGCCAGAATAAATCTGTAAATTTTCCCGACACAATTGAGCTATTTTAGCTACTTGTGAAATATTTCCACTTGCTTCTTTAATCGCTACAATGTTTTCGATTTGAGAAAGTCGATAAGCTGTTTCAGGAGTAATATTGAGTCCTGTACGGCTTGGAACGTTGTACAAAATAATTGGAATAGAAATGGAAGAAGCAATCGCTTCATAGTGTTTTACTAATCCTTCTTGGGTTGTTTTATTATAATAAGGAGTTACTACTAGTACTCCATCTACCCCAATACTTTCCGCATATTTTGATAACCCAATTGCTGTTTTGGTATTATTACTTCCTGTTCCAGCAATCACGGGAATTCTTTTATGAACTGTATCTACTACAAATTTTATACAATCCATTCTTTCTTGCAAAGACATGGTAGAAGACTCTCCTGTAGTTCCACACACAATAATAGCATCTGCTTTTTCTTGAATTTGAAATTCAATCAGTCTTTCAAATGCTTCGTAGTCAATGCCATCTTCTGTAAACGGTGTTACAATGGCAGTCCCACATCCTTTGAATAAAATTTTTTTCATTTTCTAATCTCTCCTTCAACTTAATTATATTACAAAATGCGAGGTTATTTATTATAAAATCGAAGAAAACATTTCCTTTTAATAATTTTTAATAAACAAAAGGTAGGGAATGTGATACACTATAGTAGTAATTTCCAATCGTTAATTTTGCTTTAAAATGGTGAAGGGAAAGAAGGAAAGAAGATGGATTATTTCTTTATTGTATATGGCTTAACTTTTATTTCATTAATCATAACTGTTTTAGCCCAAGTATGGGTGAATTCGACTTACAATAAGTATTCAAAAATTAGAAATTTTAAAAATATCACAGGGGCTTATGCGGCCAGGTATCTTTTAGATAAAAATAATCTACAAGATGTTTCTGTAGTAGAGGTAGGAGGCTATTTATCCGATCACTATGATCCGAAGAGAAAAGAAGTTCGCCTATCAAGAGCGAATTATAATGGAGCATCGCTTGCTAGTGTAAGTGTTGCTTGTCATGAATGTGGTCATGCTATTCAAGATAAAGAGGGATATCTCTTTATGCGAATTCGTGCTAGTTTGGTACCTGTAGTAAACTTTTCTTCTTATGCTGGATATTTTGCTATTATGATAGGAATTCTTTTTGGTTCTATCAATTTAATTTGGATAGGAATTTTATTGGAAGTAGTGATTTTACTTTTTCAAATAGTGACTTTACCAGTAGAGATTAATGCTAGTAATAGGGCTTTGAAAGAATTAAAAGAGATTCAGTTTTTTGAAGGGTATGAATTACAAGGTGGAAAGAAAGTTTTGACAGCTGCAGCCTTTACTTACATAGCGAGTGTAGCTACTACTCTTATTCAGATTTTAAGACTTATATTGATGTTTGGAAATAGAGATGATTCATAAATCATTGTTAGGAGGAATTTTTTTTGACAACAGAATGTGAAGAACAGAGTAATGCAGAAAAAAAAAGATGTTTAATCATTTACAATCCTGTTAGTGGAAAAGGGATTGATGATGAAGTTATTGGTGCTTATCATAGAGTTTTACAACAAAATGGATATCAGGCTGATTTCGTTGCAACCAGATACAGTAATCATGCGGTAGAGGTAGTAGCGAATGCAAAAGAGTATGATGTTGTTTTTTCCATTGGTGGAGATGGAACTTTAAATGAAGTGGTAAGGGGAAACTTTCTACGAAAGAAAAGACTTACGATTTGTCCACTTCCTAGTGGAACTTGTAATGATGTGGCTTCTATGTATGGATATAGTAGTAAAGATCCCGTTAAAAATTTACATTTGGCACTAGATGGAGAAGTTCATAGTGTAGATATTGGAACCATTAATGATAGTCCTTTTGCCTATGTAGTTGGAATGGGAACCTTTATGAATATTCCTTATGAAACAAAAAGTGTAGAAAAGAGAAAGCAAGGCTATTTAGCTTACTTAAAAGGTGGAATTGCTGAACTCATCAATAAAATGAGAAGATATAAGGCAGAAGTAACCTTAGATGGAGTAAGACTAGATGGTAGTTATTCTTTGATTATGATTTCAAATGCTAACCATATTGCTGGGATTGATCATTTTTATCGAGATGTTCAATTAGACGATGGGCAGATGGAAGTCCTTTTATGCAAATCTAGAACTAGAGGAGAATTACTTCAAAATTTTGTCGCTTTCTTTTTAGGGCAACCTAGTGATAAAATTATCTCTTTAAAGGCTCATGAAGTATCGATTAGGCTTTTAGAACGTCCTGAAAAAAATTGGTGTATTGATGGCGAAGAATTGAAAAATAAATCTAGTGAATACGTTATCAGTGTAAAAGAAAAGATGAGTTTCTTAACACCTAAAATAAAAACAAAAAGTTTGTTTATGGAAAGTAGAAATGGTGTATAATACTAGTAGGAAAGAATCGTAGTATGATTTCCATGTTGTTAAGAAAGAAGGTGAAGATATGAGTAAGAAGGGAACAGTAGGAAAGGTTTTAGCAGGTGCTGCTATTGGAGTAGGAATTGGAACACTAATTGCTCCTAAAAAAGGTTCAGAAACAAGAAAAGATATTAAAAATAAAGCAGGAGAAGTAGTCGACAAAGTAAAACACTCTGTTAAAAAAGAAAAAACAACAGAAGAATAAAAGTTCATTTTTAGGCAAATCGTAGGATTTGCTTTTTTTGTCAAGTAAAATCAATTTCCATGTAAAATTCATTGACTTATTTCTTTTCTTCTCCTATAATAATCCTCAGATAAGTGGAGACTTATCGAATATTTGTCAGGGGGAAAGGAGGAAATTATGACAAAATTAAGAAATATGTTTGGACTTTTTGTATTAGTCTGTGCATTATGTTTTATTCCAAATGTATATGCTGAAGAGATTGCCTGTGAAGAGGATACTGCTGTAGCCCAAGTTGGCGGAAAGTGTTATACAGATTTAAAAGAAGCTATTTTAAAAGGCGGAGAAGTAACTGTATTAAAAGATACCAATCTTAAAGCATCTATTGTTGTGCAGAATGAAGTAACTTTAAATTTAAATGGAAAGACAGTTACCGTTCCAAATGATGATTACAATCAGTTATATAGCACTTTCTACGTCTATGGTGGAACGTTAAAAATTATTGGTGAAGGAACAATTACTGACTTAGTGGAAACACCAGCTCATGCCGTTATCGGAATCATAGATGGTTCTAGATGGGCATGGGAAAATAAGGGCCCAGGACATATCGTAGTTGGCTCTGATGTTGTTATCAATGCTTCAAATGTAGGAATTATGATTGATCCAGTTCAACCAGAAGCAGCTGCTTCTACAATCGATTTTGCAGGAAAGATAACGATGGTAAAAGGCTCTTATGCTCTTTATATAAACGGACAAAATAAAGCAACTGAAAAATATCCTGTAATTACTGTTCGTGATGGAGCAGAAATAAGTTCAGAGTCATTAGCAATCTATCAAGCAGGATATTCTGAAATTACAATTGGAAAAGCAACTGTTAGTGGTTATACAGGAATTGCAACAAAGTCTGGAAAATTAACTTTAAATGGCACTACAGTAACTGGAAAAGGTGCGAAACAAGAACCAGAAGCTAAAAGTGGCGAAGTTATTTTGACAGGATCTGCTATCCAAGTAGAGTCTAATTCAGGTTATCAAGCTCCAATAGATATTACGATTACTGATGGTAACTTCACAAGTCTACATGATGTAGCTTTCCGTGAGTACACCGATAATCAAAATAAAACTACTGTTGGGGACATTGAAATTTCTGGAGGTACTTTTGAAGGTGCAGAGGGATCATTCACAGCTTCTGAAAACTTTACAAGTGCGAAAGAACATTTTATTTCAGGTGGAACTTTTACCAAAGGTGGCGAAAAAGATTCCGTAACTGCAACTTTCTTGGATGAAAATCGTCAAGAAGATGGAGATGGAAATGTTGTTCCAGTAAATGTTACTCTAAAATTTAATGGAGGAGTAAAAAATACGACTGATAAACCAGTTGATTATAATTCCCAAATTTTAGCTCAATTAGCTGACGAAACTGTTGAAGCAGGAGCTAATTACGCATTTGATGGTTGGTATTATGATGCTGCATTCACAGATAAAGTTGATGAAAATGACGTAGCTACAGAAGATATGACTTTATATGCAAGGTTTGTTGTTACTGTTACGTTAGATGGTGTGGATGAAGAACCAACTACAATAACAAAAGGAACTAAATTTACTAAACCAACAGATCCAACTAAAGAGGGATATGCGTTTAAAGGATGGTATACAGGAACTGATTATAAGACAGAATTTGATTTTGATTCTGAGATCAACGAAAATACAACTATTTATGCATACTTTGTAGAACAAGTAAAAGTTACTTTTGTAGTGGATGAAGAAGAGACAGAAGTTACTCAAGATATCGATACTGTTGTTGATGGTACTAAGATTCCTGGTACAGAAAAAGAAGGATACGTATTCCAAGGATGGTATACTGATTCTGATTATCAAACAAAATTTGATATAACAAAAGATGCAGTAGGTGAAAATATCACTCTTTATGCTAAATTTGCTAAAGAATTAGGTATTACAGTAAAGGGTGAAGAAGGAACATTTGATTCTCTAGAGGGAGAAACTTATGCAGATTTTGAGGAACAATTAGCTGACATTATTGAGAAATTAGAAACAGAAGCAGAAGAAGCTAATAAACATTTTGGTGGTTTCTACTATGAAGATGAAGAAGGTAATCCAGTTTATGTAGAGGATGAAACAATCCTTACAGAAGACATTGAATTAGTTCCATATTATGTAGTAGAGATTACTATTGGAGAGGAAATATTCACTCAAGAAGAAGAATTAACTCTAGGAGAAATCGTTTGGAGTCAATTTGATAATGTAGAAGGAAAAGTTTTATCACATTTTGTAGATGAAAAAGGAAATAAATATACATTTGAATCACAGATAACAGAAGATATCACTTTAACACCAGTATATGTTAATGAAACAGAAATACCAAATACATTAGACAATGTAACTTCAACAGCTATGATGACAATCGTAGGATTCGTTACGATGTTAGTAGCAGGAGTTCTTGCTATCAAGAGCCGTAAAGCTTAAGAATTTTAAAAGACTAAGATAATAAGATGATGTTATCTTAGTTTTTTTTGTAAACTTTTAAGTAAAATTTCTTAAATCTTCAAAAAAAACTTGACTTTCATTTTGGGTTTCTTTACAATAATTGCTAGATAAGTGGGGACTTATCGAATGTTTGTCAGGGGGAAAGGAGGAAATTATGACAAAATTAAGAAATATGTTTGGACTTTTTGTATTAGTCTGTGCATTATGCTTTATTCCGAATGTATATGCTGCTGAAGGAACTCAACAAGTAAGTACTTGGAATGATTTAAGTGCTTGTCTAACAGGTTCAACTTATACTGTTTGTCAATTATCTTCAGATATAGAAGTTGACCCAGATGGTAAGAATATTTACATGCATGATATAGAGGAAGAGAAGACATTAGACCTTCAAGGATTTACATTGAATGCCTCTCATATCTTATTCATTCAAAATGCAAAACTTACTATAACAGGAACAAGTGCTGGAAAAATTGTTGGACCTAGTAAAGCTGATACAGGAATTGCAGTAGACTTGTATGGAAATGCAGAAGTTCTTATAGACAATGTAACCGTTGATGGTGGAGAAGGAACAGCTGTCAATTTAATTAATGCTAGTAATAACTTCACTTTAGGAGAAAATGCAACAGTTAATGGTCTATATGGTGTTACTATCGTTCAAGGATCTACTGGCTCTGAAGCAACAATTCGAGGAACTATTAACGCAACTATGGGAATGACTGTTCATGGTGGAAACACGGTTGTTGAAAATGCACCAGTTGTTAATATTGAAAGTACAGCTAAAATTACAGGAAGTGACGTTAGCATTGGAATTTATGCAGCTGGATATGGTATTTGGAATATTAATGGTGCCACTATTAGAGGTGGAAGTGCTATTTCTATTAGAAGTGGTGAATTTGAAATTAAAGATGCCACTATAGAAGCAACTGGTACTTATGATGATTCTACTATACCATCAGGAGGAACACAACCTACGGGAAGTGCTATCGATATTGTTGCTAGTGACTCTGCTTCTTATTCAGGTCAAATTAAGATTCATATTTCAGGGGAGACAACTGTTTCAAGTGAAAATGGATATGCTATTCATGAATTTGGTTTAGGTGAAGGAAAAACTTCTGAGGATTCAGAAAGTAAGGTGTTGTCATCTATTGAAATTGAAGCTGGAAACTATGAAGGTGCAAAAGGATCTATCTCTGTTGAAGACAACGATTCTTTTGGAGAAGTAACGGAACATTTTATTTCAGGTGGAACTTTTACCAAAGGTGGCGAAAAAGATTCTGTAACTGCAACTTTCTTAGATGAAAGTCGTAAAGAAGATGATGAAGGAAATGTTGTACCTGCTAAAGTTACTGTAAATTTTCATAATGGAGAAAATAATACAGATTCAAAAGAAGTTAATAATTCAGATATTCCAAGTCAATTGGAATCAGAAGAAGTTGATTCAGAAAAAAATTACCAATTTGATGGTTGGTATCTTGATGAGAATTTCGAAGAAAAACTTACAAGTGATACTGTAATTTCTGAAGAAAGTATTGATTTATATGCAAGATATGTTGTTACTGTTACGTTAGATGGTGTAGAAGAACCAACAACAATAACAAAAGGAACTAAATTTACCAAACCAACAGACCCAACCAAAGAGGGATATGTATTCCAGGGATGGTATACAAGTTCTGATTATGAGAAAGAATTCGACTTTGATTCTGAGATTAATGAAAATACAATTCTTTATGCTAAATTCGCTAAAGAATTAGGTATTACAGTAAAGGGTGAAGAAGGAACATTTGATTCTCTAGAGGGAGAAACTTATGCAGATCTTAAGGAACAATTAGCTGACATTATTGAGAAATTAGAAACAGAAGCAGAAGAAGCTAATAAACATTTTGGTGGTTTCTACTATGAAGATGAAGAAGGTAATCCAGTTTATGTAGAGGATGAAACAATCCTTACAGAAGACATTGAATTAGTTCCATATTATGTAGTAGAGATTACTATTGGAGAGGAAATATTCACTCAAGAAGAAGAATTAACTCTAGGAGAAATCGTTTGGAGTCAATTTGATAATGTAGAAGGAAAAGTTTTATCACACTTTGTAGATGAAAAAGGAAATAAATATACAGGAGAAACAATGATAACAGAAGATGTTACGTTAAGACCAGTATATGTTGATGAAACAGAAGTACCAAATACATTAGATAATGTAACTTCAACAGCTATGATGACAATGGTAGGATTTGTTACAATGTTAGTAGCAGGAGTTCTTGCTATCAAGAGTCGTAAAGCTTAAGAGTTTTAAAAAGCTAAGATAATAAGTTTATGTTATCTTAGTTTTTTTGTGTTATAATGGACATAGAATAGAGTAGGTGGATATGGCAAAGAGAAGAAGAAGGAATAAAAGAAAACAAGCTTCTAATATCAATCTTGGTATGGTATTATTTTTTGTTATTTTAGGAGTTTATTTATATTATTATTTTAATGAGGATATGAGGACACAAGTAAATGGTGCTTTAGAGCAACCAGAAGTTACTTATGATTCTACGAAGATACCGGATTATCAGGGCGAACCATATGTTGTTTTAGATAATAATGAGCCTCATTTTGAAGAAGAGTATCTTATACCTAATTCTTTTGAAATCTATAGTGGTCTAGATTCTTTAGGAAGAGTAGGGGTAGCGTTTGCAAATATCGGAATAGATATTATGCCTACGGGAGAAAGAGAAAGTATTAGTTCTATTCATCCAACTGGTTGGCACTCTGTTCAGTATGATGGTGTTTCTTTATATAATCGTTGCCATTTAATTGCTTTTCAATTGACTGGGGAAAGTGCGAATAAAGAAAATTTAATGACTTGTACGCATTCTATGAATCAGAAGGTAATGACTGATTTTGAATCCGAAGTAGCTAAGTATGTGAAAAAAACAGAGAATCATGTTTTATATCGTGTTACTCCTGTTTATGAGGGCAATAATCTTCTCGCTAAAGGGGTAGTTATGGAAGCTCTTTCCGTAGAAGACCATGGCGAGGGAATCAAATTTCATGTCTTTGTCTATAATGTAGAGGATGGAATAGAGATTGATTATCAAACAGGAGAAAGTAAGAAGCAAAAATAAGTAAATATTTCCCTATTTACTTATTTTTAGTATAATAGAGGGAGTAGGAGTTGATTCTATGTTCAATTTATTTGAGGAAGAAGAAACAGTAGATTTTAAACCATTAGCAGAAAAGATGAGACCAACCAATTTGGATGAATTTTTTGGACAGGAAGAAATCGTTGGTAAGAATTCTCCCATTCGTAATATGATTGAAACAGATACTATTTCTTCTATGATATTTTGGGGACCTCCTGGAGTAGGAAAAACTACTTTAGCGAAAATTATTGCTCATCAAACCAATTCTAGTTTTCATGAATTAAGTGCGGTTACATCTGGTGTCAAAGATATCAAAGAATTGATGGATATTGCTAAATTTAATAAAAGTAATGGCAAAAAAACAATTGTTTTTGTAGATGAAATTCATAGATTTAATAAAGCTCAACAAGATGCTTTTCTTCCTTTTGTAGAAAATGGGAATATTATTTTAATTGGAGCAACAACAGAAAATCCTTCTTTTGAGGTGAATTCCGCTTTACTTTCTAGGACAAAAGTATATGTTTTAAAGAGTTTAACAGAAGAAGAAATTATTGGTATTTTAAAACGAGCATTGAATAAAAATCCTGAATATCAAACAGTAAAAATAGAAGAAGAATGTTTTTCTATTATTGCCAAAATGAGTAATGGGGATGCTAGAACGTCTTTAAATACCTTAGAGAATGTTATTAATTTAACACCTCTTCGTTCTGGCGTTCGAAAGATTACGAAGACAACTTTAGAGAAGTCTTTACAGAGTAAAACCTTTTTATATGATAAAAAGGGAGAAGAACATTACAATTTAATATCGGCATTACATAAATCTATGCGAAATAGTGATCCGGATGCTGCTCTTTATTATTTAGCACGTATGTTAGAAGCAGGAGAAGATCCTCTGTATGTGGCTAGACGATTAGTTCGTTTTGCCTCAGAAGATATAGGCCTTGCTAATGTGAATGCCTTAACTCAGGCAGTCAGTGCTTACCAAGCTGTTCATTTTAATGGGATGCCAGAGTGTAATGTCAATCTTGCTCAAGCTGTAGTATATTTGAGTATTTCCCCCAAATCTAATGCTTTATATCTTGCATACGGAAAAGCTTCTTCGGATGCTCTTAAAACCGCTCAAGAAAAGGTTCCTATGCATTTACGAAATGCAGTAACGAAGTTAGATAGTGAGTTAGGATATGGAGAAGGATATCAATATGCTCATGATTTTGAAGCAAAAGTAACCAATATGACTTGTTTACCAGAGTCTATTAAAGATCATCGTTATTATTTTCCAACGAATAGTGGAAATGAGAAAAATGTTAAGGAAGTTTTAAAAAATATTCAAGCTATTAAGAAAAATTCTTCTTCTAAAGGATAGGGGAAGAATTTTTCTTTTGTAACCTAGTTGTAACTTTTTTTTACTATAATGAAATAGAGAGGAGAAATGAGATGGAAATTTTAAAAGTAGAAAATTTAACAAAAATTTATGGAAAAGGATCAACGACAGTAATAGCTTTAGATAATGTTTCTTTTTCTGTTGAAAAAGGAGAATTTGTTGCTATTGTAGGAGCTTCGGGTTCTGGAAAAAGTACTCTTCTTCATTTAATTGGGGGAGTTGATAGACCAACAAGAGGGAAAGTATTCATTGATGGTCAAGATATTTTTGATTTTGATGATGATAAATTAGCGATTTTTAGAAGAAGACAGGTCGGACTCATCTATCAGTTTTATAATTTAATTCCTATTTTAAACGTGGAAGAGAATATTACGTTACCTCTTTCTTTAGATAATCGTGAAATTGATAAAGAGAGATTAGAAGAGATGTTAAAATTGTTAGGTCTTGAAGAGAGGAAAAATCATTTACCGAATGAATTATCAGGAGGACAACAACAGCGAACCAGTATTGGTAGGGCTTTAATTACCAATCCTACTATCATTTTAGCGGATGAACCAACGGGTAATTTGGATTCCAAAGCAAGTGATGAAATTGTAGCCCTTTTAAAAAAGTCTAATAAAGAATTAAATCAAACCATTATTATGATTACTCATAATATGGAAATTGCTAAATGTGCGGATCGGATTATTAAACTTGAGGATGGAAGAATCGTTAAGGAGGCATAAGATGAATTTACTGAATAAATTAACGATAAAGAATCTAAAACTCAATAAAAAAAGAACGATTGTAACCATTGTTGGAATTCTTTTATCAGTTGCTTTAATGACTGCTGTATCCACCATTTATGCGAGTACCATTGCTTCTTTAATCCATTTTGAAACTACCCAAAAAGGGAATTTTCATACGGCTTTTTATGATGTCCCTGTAGACAAGATAGAAGATTTAAAAGAGAATCGAAAGATTGAGGATGTCTATCTTACACAGGGAATTGGCTATGCCGTTTTAGAAAATGGTAAAAATGAATATAAACCCTATCTTTATGTGAAAGCATTTACGAAGGAAGCTATGGAAAATCTCTCCTTAAAATTAACGGATGGAAGATTTCCTGAAACAGAAGATGAAATTGTTATTTCTAGCCATATTAAGACAGATGGAAGAGTAGCTTATAAAGTAGGAGATACTTTGACATTAGAAGTAGGAACTAGGGTAGATCAAGAGGGCAATATTCTTACTCAGGATGATTTCTATCTTCTTCCTAGCGATGATGAGGATGAAGAAGGGAAAATCCAAAGAGAAGAAATTATAGATTCTCAGTTGAAAACCTATAAGATTGTAGGAATTATCGAAAGACCTGCTAGTAATGTGGAGAACTATTCTGCTCCTGGATATACCGTTGTTACGTTATTAGATGATACAAAGTTAGAAGGCAAAATAGATGTCTATGCCAAATATAACAAAAAGGGAATTCAAGATTATTATGAAGTAACAGCCGGAATTTTAGGGATTGATGCCAAAAAATTAAAAGCATATCTTAATGGATCTGGGTTTACCAGTCAAGAAGAAGCAACGGAAGTTTATGAGGAAATCGAGAAAGCGAAATATTCTTTCATGGATAATCTTTATCTTGTTCTTCTTCAATCTAATCCTTTTCAGAATGAAGCGGTTGGAGGATTAGGAGTTGCTGTTGTTATCGTTATCCTAATTATTGTTTTTACTTCTATCTTTTGTATTAAAAATAGCTTTGATATCTCTATTGTGGAAAAGACAAAACAATACGGTATGTTAAGAAGTATAGGGGCGACTAAAAAACAAATTAAGAAAAATGTTTTTTATGAAGCATCTCTTTTAGGACTTATCGGAATTCCTCTTGGACTTTTCTGTGGCCTTATCGCTTCTTATATTTTAGTAATTGTTAGTAATTATTTCCTTGAGGATATGATTACTTCTGGTGTTTTATTACACTTTGAATTTTCATGGGTAGCTCTTTTTATTGCGGTTCTTCTTGGGATTGTTACCATTTATTTTTCTGCTTTTCGAAGTGCTAGAAGAGCCTCTAAAGTATCTCCTATTGATTCTATTCGCAATAGTGCGAATATCAAGATTAAAGCTAAAAAGATTTCTTGTCCTAAGTGGATTCAAAAAGTTTTTGGCATTGGGGGAGTCATTTCTTATAAAAACCAAAAACGAAATAAGAGAAAGTATCGCACAACCATTATTTCTATCATATTATCTGTAACGACTTTCCTTGCGTTATCTTCTTTTATGTCGCTTGCTTTCTCAGAAATTGAGCATGAGATATGGCTATCGGATTATAATCTATCTGCTGCTTTTTCATTAGAAAAAGACGACGATGACTTTTATAAGAGAATCGAAGGAGCTATGAATCTAGACAATATTAAAGATTATACAATCTATAGTAGTTATTTTGTTGAATTCCTAGATGCAAAAATAAACCCTGACTATGTTCAGGCAATGGGGGAACCAGTAGACTCTAGTTATTATGATACTTGGATTGCTGTAGTAGGAAAACATCAATATGAAAAATATTTGCGAAGTCTTTCTTTAAATCCAGAAGAGATGAAAGGAAAAGCGATTCTTTTGGATACTTCAGAATTTGAACTCTATGATAGTCATAAAGAAAAGAGTGTCGATTATCGAATGCGTATTTTCGATTATCAAAAAGGGGATAAAATCAAATTTAGTCTCCGTGGTCAAGAAGAAGAACTTGAAATTGGTTATGTGAGTGATGTTGCTCCTTTTGCTATGAAAGAATTATTCAGAAATAGGATGAGTGGTTATCTATTAGTAAGTGATGAATATTTTAAAGAGAAAGGAATTCTATCCCATGTAATCCTTTATATTGATTCTAATAATGCCAATCAATTACAAGATGACTTGGAAGAATATTTCTATGATGTTTCAGGCTTAAGAATTAATAATCAATCAGAAAATGTTCGTATTATGAGAAATTTATATACTTTGATAGGAATTTTCTTATATGGATTCATCATTGTCATTTCTTTAATCGGAATTACTAATATTTTTAATACGATTACAACCAATATGGAGCTTCGAAAACAAGAATTTGCTATGCTAAAATCGATTGGAATGACGAACTTTGAGTTTAAAAAAATGATTTATTTAGAGAGTATTTTCATTGGAACAAAGGCTTTGTTTTTTGGAACAATCTTTGGACTTGGACTTTCTTACTTAATCTATAAATCAATAGGAGATCAAACGTATCCTTATGAACTACCAATTCTTGCTATTTTTATTTCTATGATTGCTGTTTTCTTACTCATTATTGTTTTAATGAGATATTCTATGAAGAAGATTCAAAAGCAAAATACGATAGAAACTATTCGAAACGAAAACATTTAAGGGCTGATAGCCCTTTTATGTTATAATAAAGACGAGGGAAAAAATATGCATGTTTTATTAGTAGAAGACAATGTAACCATTGTAAAAGGATTAAAATATATATTTGAAAAAGAAGGAATTCAGTTCTCCTCTAAGATGACGTTTCAAAGTGCTAAAGATTTTCTTTTAAAAAATCCTGTTATCGATGTTATTATTTTGGATATTGGACTTCCTGATGGAGATGGCTTTGATCTCTTTCAGAAAGTGATTTTGCCAAAGAAAATACCGACTATCTTTTTAACAGCAAAAGATGAAGAAGATGATATCGTAAAAGGTCTCCGTTTAGGAGAAGATTATCTTACCAAACCATTTAGTAGTAAAGAGTTATTAGCACGCGTTCAAAAAATTTTTCTTCGAAATGAAAAAAAGAGTAGAGTGAGAGTGAAAGATATTTCGTTTGATATGGATAAAATGGAAGTTTTAAAAGGAGATACGAAGGTAGAACTTACTTCTTTAGAACTAAAGCTATTACATCTTTTATTTTTAAATTGTAATAGAGTAGTTCGAAGATCAACGATTTTAGATAAGATATGGGAGTGGACTGGCAACGATGTCGATGATCATACTATTACTGTTTACTTTAAACGAATTCGTGAAAAATTAGGAAGTGATATTATCATTACCATGAAAGGGATAGGGTATCGCATTGATGAAGAATAAAATAAAGTTAAAGCGTTATTTACTAGTGCTCTTGCTCTTATCTCTCACTTTTTTCCTTCTTCTTTTAGGACTTCATATCTATGAATATCAAGCCTATACGAAAAATTATAATGAAAAGATCGAACAAATCTTTGCTACCGTAAAAGAGAAATATCCTATGATTTCTGATCAAGAATTGATTTCTATTTTAAATGGCGAGGGAAAAGAAGTCTCTTTTTTTCAAAAGTATGGAATTGATTTAGAAAAAGAATCTATTCTTCTACAGAATGATAACACGTATCAAAGATTTCTTTTTCTAGATAGTTTTCTTCTTTTGAGTCTTGTCTTTGTTTTCCTTTTTCTATTTTTGAAATATAATTCTGGCAAAGAAAAAGAAATTCAAGAAATTACTTATTATATTGAAGAACTGAATAAAAAAAATTATTCTCTTTCTCTAGAAAGTATTTCCGAAGATGAACTTTCGATTTTAAAAAATGAAATTTATAAAATTACGGTAATGTTGCGGGAGAGTGCTGAAAATTCTTTAAAAGATAAGAAAGAATTAAAGGAATCTCTAGAGGATATTTCGCATCAATTAAAAACACCCCTTACTTCTATTTTAATTATGTTAGATACTCTTATGGACGATCCAACGATGGATAGAACCATACAGGAAGAGTTTATTAGGGATATTAAAAGGGAAGTAGCGAATGTAAACTTTTTCATACAAGCTATTTTAAAATTATCAAAATTTGATGCCAATACGATTGATTTTGTCAAAGAGAAGATTTCTCTTTCTAATTTGTTACAAAGAGCTTTAAAAAATGTTTCTACACTTTGTGATTTGAAAAATATGAAAGTAGAGATCATCGGATCAGAAGATATCTTCTTATTCTGTGATAGTCATTGGCAGGTAGAAGCCTTAACAAATATTTTAAAGAATGCCATTGATCATTCCAAAGAGAATAGTAAAATAGAGATTTCTTATTCTCAAAATAGAGTCTATACACTTCTTACGATAAAAGACTATGGTAAAGGAATCTCTAAGAAAGATCTGCCACATATCTTTGAACGATTTTATAAGGGAGAAAATGCTAATCCCGATAGTGTAGGTATTGGACTTGCCCTTTCTAAGAGTATTATTGAAAAAGACAATGGCAAAATAGATGTAACTTCTAGTAAAGAGGGTACGATGTTTGAAATAAAATATTATCAGTAAATAAGGCTTAGAAAAAATGTTCGTTACGTGGTATAATGAATATGAGAATGGAGGATGTAAATGCAAATTATTTCTTTCGCTTTAATAGTCATTTATCTATTTATATTAGGGTGGTTTCTTTGGTATGTTTATAGAAGGGATACGCTAAAAAATCTCTATAGTTTAGGAGCTAATGTTTTAAGTTTCTTAGAAGCTTTTTTGGTTACTAGGTTAAGTGTTCATTTTTTAGCGGGTTCCTTAGAAAACTTCTATACGAATATGCTTTTAGATGCTTTAAAAGATTGGCCAAAACAGGAAGCTATTCAAGAAATCTTTTCTGTTGTTTTTACGATGATGGTAAGTGTTCTTTGCTTTTTCTTGTTTTATCTATTCTTTTTGCTTTTAAATCATTTTTTGAAAAAGCTTCTATTTCATGTTAAACAAAAAATTACTTATAAAGAGTTTCATGCCGAGCATAAAAATATTGCTCTTTCTATGGTAGCTGGAATTTGTTCTTTTGCTATCACCTCTTATGCTCTTTTATTTCCTTTTGGAAGTATATCAGGAATCTTCCATGATGCGATTTCTAAGGTTCATTATGATGCTCCTAAAGAAATTCAATGGATTGCGAATCAGCCTATTTTGCGAGGATATTCCTATCTAGGAAGTAGAGGATTTATGAATACCCTTACCAAACCTAAAAATAGTAAGTATCCAATTCGCAATACAGAAGAATTAGAAGGCATTTTTACGATTAGTTTTTCTTTCTTGGAAATGGTAGATGAAAAAGATACGAAAGAAAATATTGATATTATTCGTAACGAATTAAAATCAACTTATCTCGTATCTGGTTTTATAGGAGAGTTATGTGCGAATGCTTCTTTAAAATTTAAAGATGGGGAAGAATTTGCTGGTATTAAAGTAGAAGTTAAAGACCATCAGACAGATCTTCTTTTAAAAGATATTTTTAGTGTTATTAGTACATGGGAAAGAGAAGATTTTGTTGCAGATTTAGATACGATGTTAGATGTTTATCAGTTATTTCAAGAACAAGGGGTTTTTCAGATAGAAGATAGTAAGCAATTATTAGCTGCTTTGGAAGAGGAAGAATTCAGTTCTGAACTTTTCCTAGCTTTATTTGATAACCGTGATTTCCAAAAATTAATTCCTTCTTTTATGAATTTTGGAATTAATAAACTTTTAGAGTCTTTCCAATTACAAACAGATGTTGAATACATTTCAACCTTTAATATAGAATCTTTGACAAGAGAAGAAATTCAAAAAGAAGCTCATATCTTTTCTCTTATCTTAAAACAAATGGAACTTCTATCTCATCCTTTAGAAACTTGGAGTACAGGAGATATTAAAAATCTATATGAAAATCTACTAGAAATCAAAGATAGTAAACTTTTATCAGATGTTCTTTATAATCTTTTATATCGATTGGTTGCTCATGCTTAAAAAAACTCTAAATTTAGAGTTCTTTAGCTTATTGACAAATAGGTAAATATTTTTCCCTATTTGTCTTTTTGTTATAAAGTGAGATATCATTTTTCCTTTCAAAGCAGAGTGAGGAATACTCTATAAATTTTTTTTCTTTTCGAAAATATAGTATAATGAGTAGGGGTATCGCTATGGATCAAAAAACAATAGAAGAAAAAATCAATATCCTTTTAAAGTTATATCATGAGGGATTATTGGGTGGCGAAGTTATGCCAGAAGATAGCAATCCTCATTTACCTAAGGATAGTTTGGAGAATTATCTTTATTTTACTTTGCCAATGGCTTTAAATTATCAAAGAAATTCTTATACGTTATGGGAAAATGCTTTGAAGACTTATCAGGATGAAACTACTCGTTTTGTTTTTTCTCCTTCAGAGTGCTTAAAAAAAGATTTTGGAGAAGTCCAAAAAGCTCTTACAAAATATCAGGTGGCTCTTCAAAAGCAAAAACAAACAGAGATATGGGTTACTTTATGCCAGACGTTTGTAGAATTTTTTGATGGAGATATCCGTAAATTATTTGATAAATTTGAAAATGATGTCTCTCATATTCGTACCTTTATTCAAAAAGAGTATCGGCAAAAATTTCCGTATTTAGCTGGTACCAAAATATGTAATTATTGGTTGTATGTAATTTATCAATATACAGATAGAGGATATCAAAATCTAGAAGAATTAACAGTAGCTCCTGATACGCACGTCTGTAAAGGAACCCATCAATTGGGATTGATTACGAAAGAGGAACTAGAATCTAGTCATGTCCAAGAAATTGTTATTGATAGGTGGAAAGAAGTTCTTTCTAAGACGAAATATCGACCAATCGATGTTCATACTCCTTTATGGCTTTGGAGTAGAAATGGGTTTCTAGAATTAAAGGAGTATACCATGTTAGATAAAATTGTTTTTACTTCTGAGAAAGTTATGAAAAAAAGTACAGAAGTATCGATTTGTATTCCTAAAATAGAAGAATTTGCGAAAGAAAAGATTCCTTTTGGGAAACATTGGTTAGAAGAAAATCCTTTTGGCATTTTAGACCATGATATTAAAACACTCATCCATTTTCTTTTGGTTTATCAAAGTATTGATTTTTCTTTTTGGGGAGAGCCAAAGTGGAAAATAGAGACGAACGATGGAACTGTTTTAGATGGTAGTCAAGCCTTGTTATACATTTTTTCACAAAATATAGATTGTTTGACAGATTTTTCTCAATTGGAAAAAATGAGTTTTCCAACTTTTTCCAACCTTTTATCAGGAAATCCTGAGATTCCTCTTTTACAGGAACGATATCATATTGTTCAAGAAGTTGCTCATATTGTGAATCAAAAAATGAATGGTGATTTTTATTCGTTTATTCAAAATATTACGGATGATCGAAAATTATTTCAACTCATTATCGAAACTTTTCCTTCTTTTCTAGATGAGCGGACGTATTTGGGACAACCTGTTTATTTTTATAAATTAGCTACTTTATTAACTTCAGATATTTTACAACTGAGAAGAGTGAAAGAAAAGAAAGTTTTTGAGATTTCTCATCTGATTGGTTGTGCAGATTATAAGATTCCTCAAATTATGAGAGGATTAGGAATGCTTGTCTATACACCTTCTTTAGCATTAAAAATTGATTCTAAAGAAGAGATTCCAGAAAATTCCAAAGAAGAAGTAGAGATTCGAGCATCAACGATTGTGGTTCTTCATCTATTGCAAGAGAGAATGGGTGTCTGTGGAATGGCTATCAATGATTTTTTATGGTTGAAAAGTCAAAGCATTTCAGATAGAAAACCCTATCATCGCACGAGAACAACGAATTATTAGGAGGTATTATGCGAAAAGTGGTATTGGTAACATCCTGTCAAAGTAGAAGCGGAGATTCTATCGTTTTAGAATTTGCGAAGCATGGTTATGATGTAGTTATTCATTCCTGTGAAGAGGAAGAAAAAACCATTTCTCTACAAAAAGAAGTAGAAGAAACTTATGCCGGAAAATGTTTGATTTGGAAAGGGGATTTTCGTAAGGAAGAAGAAATTCCAAAACTGATAGAAGAAGTCTTATCTACGTTTGGTAGATTAGATGTCCTTGTGAATTGTGCTGAAATAAAGCAAGAGAAATCTTTTTTTGAGGAGACTATGGAAGATTTAGAAGAGACATTAGGAATTTATGTAGTAGGGAATTTTCTGATAAGCAAATATGTAGGGGAGATAATGGTTCATCAAAAACAAGGGGCTATTATTAATTTGATAGAAAATGATTTAAAGAATTCTTTGGAGTATGATACTTCGAAAGCTGGTATCCTTTCTTTAACCCATAATTTAGCTCTTCAATTTGCTCCTTATATACGGGTAAATGCAGTATTATCTGGTGAGGAAAGAAAAGAAACTATGGTAAAAGAAAAGCAAAACCATTCTGAAAATCGTTTTGCTAAAGCAGAAGAAATAGCTCATCTTGTCTATTTTTTAGCGTCTGATGATGCTAGTTATATCAATAATAGTGTTATTAAAGTCAACAGGGAATTTTAAAAAAATTCCTTTTTATTTTTTTTGTTTTTCTGTTTCTTCAGATAGTTTAGAAATCAATTGTAAAACATGTTTCTTCATAGGACTATTTCTTTTATGAATTATCATTGGTGTATCATAGGTAATTTCTTTAAAGATATATCCATGCATTTTACCATATTGAATAATGTCTCTTAGAGCATCTCTAGTTTGTGCTTTGATATCATGCAAGAGAACAACATTGGCTCTACTCTTTGATAGACTAGAAGTAACATTCTTATAAACAGAACTAGAAGTTTTTGCTCCTCCAGCATCTTCTGCACTAACGTTCCAATCAAAATAATGGTAACCGCGTAATAGGACTTCTTTTGTTAACTGAGACATAATTCCTTGACAATAATTTCTACTAATTGTGTTACTACTTCCACCAGGGAAGCGAATGATGTTGGCTTCTTTTCCGGTTAATCGTTTTACTCTTGCTTGAACAGATGCTAAATCATTAAAGTAGGATTCAACAGAGACATAAACTTTATCATATTCATGAGAGGCAGTGTGAAGAGCAACGGTATGTCCTTCATCAGCTTCTCTTTTGATTAAATAATCAGGCCCACTATTCGTTACGAAAAAGGTTGCCTTAACGCCTTCTTCTTTTAGAATATCCAAAATAACATTGGTTGTTCCTTCTTTTGGACCATCATCAAATGTGAGATAAATAATGCTTTCTTTTTTTGAACGACTGGTTTTGTTTGAATGGTGTTCTTTTTTCTTTTCTTCCATAATGATACCTTCTTTCATTTTGATAGGAAATATTCGATTTTATTATATGGGAAAAATTTTTTAGGATAATCAATGAAAAGGATGATGTCATGATCATCCCTTTGATAATTTTAATTATTTACTTTATGTGTTACCATTGGTGTATCATAAGTAATTGCTTCAAATGTATATCCATGCATTTTACCATATTGAATAATGTCTCTTAGAGCATCTCTAGTTTGTGCTTTGATATCATGCAAGAGAACAACATTGGCTCTACTCTTTGATAGACTAGAAGTAACATTCTTATAAACAGAACTAGAAGTTTTTGCTCCTCCAGCATCTTCTGCACTAACGTTCCAATCAAAATAATGGTAACCGCGTAATAGGACTTCTTTTGTTAACTGAGACATAATTCCTTGACAATAATTTCTACTAATTGTGTTACTACTTCCACCAGGGAAGCGAATGATGTTGGCTTCTTTTCCGGTTAATCGTTTTACTCTTGCTTGAACAGATGCTAAATCATTAAAGTAGGATTCAACAGAGACATAAACTTTATCATATTCATGAGAGGCAGTGTGAAGAGCAACGGTATGTCCTTCATCAGCTTCTCTTTTGATTAAATAATCAGGCCCACTATTCGTTACGAAAAAGGTTGCCTTAACGCCTTCTTCTTTTAGAATATCCAAAATAACATTGGTTGTTCCTTCTTTTGGACCATCATCAAATGTGAGATAAATAACACCAGCTTTTTCTCTAGAAATGACATTTACAACACGTTTAGTGGTAGTCTTATGACCATTTAAATCTTCTACTGTATAGGTAATTTCATAAGTTCCTAATTTTCCAGTATCAACTGATCCAGAAACTTTCACTTTATTAGTAACATCCCCCATACAATTATCAGATGCTTTATATCCCAATTCTTTATAAGAATTTCCAATTACAATGGAAAGAATTTCTCCACCATTTAAAGTAATAACAGGAGCTTCATTATCTTCAATTTTGAAATATCTTGTTTCAGTGGCTTTATTTCCGTTATTGTCAGATACTTCATAGACAATCTTTTCTTCGTCTTTGGTAATTTTCACTTTGTCAGTGATATCTCCATCGGCATTGTCCATAGCATGGTATCCTAATTCTTGATAAGATGCCAAGTCACAGATGGTTACTTCTTTATCTCCTTCCAGAGTAATCGTTGGTGGTTCTATATCTTTTACAATAACTTTTCTTTCTACTTTCTTTTCAATTCCATTTTCCTTTATTCGATAGGTGATAGTATAGGTTCCTTCTTTTTCTGTATCTACTTTTCCTTCTATCTTTACCTCATCACCGACATCTTTTCCCAGACAATTGGCTTTGACACCTTCTTCTTCATAATGCCCATGAAGATTCACGGTTACTTCTTTTTTCCCTAATAAAGTGATGCTAGGGGATAAGAGTTTCTGCGACACGAAAAAGGAAGTAATTCCTAAAATGAATACAAGGCTAATTATCAAAGGTAATTTGTATTTTTTCAAAAACTTCTTACAAGACTTCATACAGCACACTTCCTATTTATTCTCCTTCTATTATACTTTTTTTCTTTCTAAATCGCAAGAAACTTAGACAAAAAAATACCTTCCTCTTTATTAATTTGTGAAAATTCGTTTGGAATATACAATCTATCTAGAAAGATTCTTTATACATATTTTTTGCTCTTTGTAGCATGCTAAAAAAGGAAGAAATTGTTTTCCTAGGATTTTTCAAAAGTATGGTATAATACCAATATAGGAAGTGAAACTATGGAACAATTTTTGGAAGAAAAAAAGAAAGATTTTGCTCTGAATGTTAAAAATGTTGATAAATTTAGAGGATGTCTTATTGGCGGAGCCATTGGGGATGCCTTGGGTTATCCAATTGAATTTGAAAGAGTGATTTTAAAGCCCACAACGAGATTATTATCCAATAATGTTGTTTCTGATGACACTCAGATGACGTTATTTACGGCAAATGGATTGTTGTGTTGGCAAACAAGTAGTTCTAAGGAAGAAACGGTATCAGATGCCATTTATATGGCTTATCAAGATTGGTTAAAAACGCAAAGTTCTACTTATCAAGGAAATAGAAATATCTGTTGGTTATTAGAAGTACCTGAATTGCATCAGCAAAGAGCACCAGGAATGACTTGTTTATCTGCTCTTCTTAGTGGACAAAAAGGAACCATTGAAAATCCTATTAATCAAAGTAAGGGATGTGGTTCTGTCATGAGAGTAGCTCCTATTGGTTTATTTTTTCCATCTGCCTCTCTTTCCCAAATTGGTCTTTATGGTGCGGAAGCCGGGGCGATTACTCATGGACATCCATTAGGTATTATGCCTTGTTATTTATTAACTATACTCATTCATCTTTTAGCTTATACGAATCTAGAAATAGAGGAATGTGTGAAATTGGCTTTAAAAGATTTCCAGCAAAATTTTTCTTATTATAATGCGGAAATAAAAAAGCAAATGATAGATATTATCGAAAAAGCTATTTCTCTTGCCCATCAGAAGGGGAAGGATCAAAATAACATTTCAGAGCTTGGTGAGGGATGGGTTGCTGAAGAAGCTTTAGCGATTGCCATCTATGCTTGTGTCAAATATGAAGATGACTTTGAAAAAGCAATTGTTTGTGCGGTAAATCATGGAGGAGATTCGGATTCTACAGGTTCTATCGCAGGAAATATCATGGGAACTTATTTAGGATATGAAAAAATTCCTGATTTTTATAAGGATAAAGTAGAATTACGAGATACTATCTTAGAAATTGCTGAAGATTTATCAAGAGATTTTCCAGTTCATCAATATGCAGATTCAAAGGATGAAAAGTGGATAAAAAAATATTTGTACTGGAAAAAATAGAAGAACTGTAAAAAAATTATAGTTCTTTTTTTATAGATAGATGAGTGGGAGAATAAGTTTCATAAAATATTTTTCTAGAATTCAATTTTAAGATTCCATCACTTTTTTCTAAAATTGTATGGATTTTATGATATGATAAAAGGGAATTACAGGTTATGAATATCTTTTAAAATAGAATAGGAGTTTGTTATGATAAATGCTATAAAAAGAGCTTCCATTGTTCTACAATTGAGATGTTAAAATTGGTTTTATAAAGTCTTTATAGCAAGCTATTTTAAGACTTTTTGCACCTCTTTTTTAAGAGGAATTAGGAAAGGAGTTGGAAAATGCAAATTCATCCTCAACTACAAGAATATGTGGAAAGTAAGATTTTCCCAATGTATCAAAAGAATGATTCTGGACATGGCATGGATCACATCAATTATGTCATAAAAAGGAGTTTAGAATTCGCAAGTCAATTCGATGAAATCAATCTTGATATGGTCTATGTCATCGCTTCTTTTCACGATTTGGCTCATCATCTAGATAAAGATCATCATGAAATTTTATCAGCGAAACTTTTTGATGAGCAGGAAGAATTGAAACAATTTTTTACGGAAGAACAGCGAAAAATTATAAAAGAGGCGATTGAAGATCATCGAGCAAGTTTTAAGCAGGAACCTAGGAGTTGTTACGGAAAAATCATTTCCTCAGCCGATCGAAATACCAATCTTGTAACTGTATTCAAAAGAGTTCATGCTTATACTCAGAAACATTATCCGAATCTTAGTTTAGAAGAAATGATTACCAGAGCTTATGATCATGTTACAAAAAAATTTGGAACGCATGGATATGCAAAAACGTACTGCTATGATGAGTCGTTTGAAAAAATGAAAAAGGAAGTAGCAGCTCTTTTAGAAAATCGATATGAGTTTGCTGTAAAGTATATGGAGGTAAATGAAATCATGGATGTAAAAGAAAAGGCAAAATGGTTTGCTATGGAAGCCCACAAAGGACAAGTTAGAAAAAGTGAACTAGAAAAACCAATGATTATTCATCCCATAGGGGTTGGTCAACTTCTAGAATCCTATGGATGTGATGATCAAGTTGTAGCAGCTGGGTATTTGCACGATGTCGTGGAAGATACCCATTATACACTTGAAGATATCGAACGGGAATTTGGAAAAGAGATTGCGAATTTAGTTATGGGAGCTTCAGAGCCTGATAAATCTTTGTCTTGGGAGGAACGAAAAAAACATACGATAGAGGAAACTAAAAAATTGCCTCTTCGAAATAAATTGGTTATTTGTGCAGATAAAATTAATAACTTAGAAGATTTATTTTTAAAATTTGAGAAAACAGGAAAAAGAGATTTTCAGTCTTTTAAAAGAGGGGAAGAAGCCCAAAAATGGTTTTATACCAGTGTTTATGAAAGTTTAATAGAGGGGGAAGATGAGCATTTACCAATTTTTGAGCACTTAAAAGATATTTTGGATAAAGTTTTTTATCAAAAGGAAGATACTTTCTTAAAAGATACTATTTTTGTTGATCAACCAGATCAGTATCAAAAATTAAAGCAACTCCATGCTCAAAAGATAGAATTACAGAGATTAAAAACATTCGTTACGCTTCCTAAACCTTTTGTGATAGAATTTACGGGAACTCCTAGAACAGGGAAGACAACGATTCTTCATAATTTATATGACTTCTTTAAAAAGGGTGGCTTTTCCGTTTCTCTATTGGAAGAGTTTACAACTTCAAAGTATTATAGGGAAGAGTTAAAACCAAAGTTAGCGGATAGAAGTAGTTCTGAAAGAGATTTGATTATCCCAGAAGAAGTTTATAAGCAATTACAAGGGGCAATCTCTACAAATCCGGATTTGATTTTGATGGATAGATCTTTAAATGATAGACAGATTTGGAATTATAGAAGATTTCTTCGCGGAGATATGGCAGAGGATGTCTATTTGCAAGCAAGAGAAAAGTATGCGAAACTTTCCAGAGAATGGATTGACTTTTTAGTGATTACTTATGCCGATTCTCTTCTTTCTTTGAAAAGAGATTATCATTCTAGTTTAGCTTTAGAAAAGAGAACTTTTTTAAATATCGAAAATTTGAAAGAATATAATGAAAGCTTAATGGCTTTACAAGAACTTTTCGAGGAAAGTGTAGATTCGGTAAGTTTTCTAGATACTTCTGAAAAAGGGATGAATGATATTGCTATAGAAGTTGCTTCAGAACTATTACCAGCGATGAGAAAACAATACATAAAAACTCTTCAACAAAAGTATCCTTCTTAAGAATTTTTGCAAAAAATAAATGAATAGGTAGTAAAACGGAGTGAAATTCTATATACTATTGTATAGTAAGTGGTGGTAAAAATGGAAAAAGAAAAAAATAAGGTTTATCGTAATAGAGATTGTTGGAATTATCTTTTAAAAATGGATAGGAAAGACTCTCCACTTCATCAACAATATCAATCTTTATTTCGGTACCTTCTTCGTAAAGGGTTACACAATCCTATCAGTGATGAGACACTGGCTGTTTTTTCTTCTTTGTTTTCACCGGAATTGTCTTCTTTATTAACTTCTGCTTGTGAATTTCAAAGAGTTACAAAAAATGAAGATGGAAGTTATTCTGTTTATCCAAAATTACAAGGTCTTCCTGGACCAGAAGATTTCTTAAAATATTATTGTTTTGATTTAAAAATGTCAGAAGCAGAAATGATTCTTTTTTTAGAATCTCATGTCGAGGAATGGAAAGAGAAACTGAAAAGTTCGAAACTCCAGAATTACTATGGCGATCCCAAGTATTTAATTTTACGGACAAAAGCTATTTTAGGAGCGATGTATATGCTAAAGGACAATGCAGCTCCAGAGGATAGAGACCTAGCTGGTATAGTAATTGCGAATACGGAACTTTTATTTCATTCTATGTTGGATACAATGGGCGTTGAAGATACCGAAGAGGTTTATGAAACTTGGAATAATATCACTTATCGATTAAAAGTAACCAAGGAACAATATGATCTTTTAAGAAGTAATTATGTAAAAGTATTAGAACATGAAAATCAGCTCATGGATATCTCTCGTAAAATCTGGCAATCTTATGCTTGGGTTAATCATGGTGTTTTTGTTCATCAACTGACAGGTGGAGTCGTAGAATCTGATGAAATGGTGAAAATATGTGCTTGCTTTTATTCTGATAATGCCAATATTATTACGGCTTATAAATCCACTACCAATGATCAGGAAGCTAGTACGGGTTATGCTTATCCTATGGATATAGATAGCTTACTTTCTGTATGTGAGACGGATGTTGGAAGTTGGTATGTTACGAAAGAAGAGTTTATTGAAAGAGGATTACCAGAAGGTTGGCAAATAGATGATACCCATCTATTTTATGAGTATCCCCATCACTCTAAATTATTTCCTCCTCAATACATTGAGGAACAAGTATTAAAAAAGAAGTGGTTTGCTGAAATTGTTATTGATAATCGACATCCAAAAGTGTCTCCACTTTATTGCTTTTATACAGCTTCTGCCACTCCAGAACAAATTCAAGAAATCCACGAAATTGCTGCCAAACAAGGCTTAGAAGTTAAGTTTTTAAAAACAAATCCTCTTGCTCATCAAATTCATAAATAATATTAGATGGCAGGCAATATCTTTTGAAATTATAAGTAAGGAGTTGGAAGAATGATGGAACAAAAACCGGTAAAATTTACCATGAGAGATATCGTTATAGAAGGGATGACTTATTTACTTCCGCCTAATCCTGAAGAAGGATATTCCTGCGGTTATTCTGTGTTCGTTCCTAAGGACTGTGAGAATCATACTACCCTTATTATGCATAGCTGTAACACAGGTAGTGAGGTACCAGTTCATTTGGAGGAAGCAAATGAAATCGCTAAAAGAAGTACTTATGAAAGACCTAATCCGGGCATGTGGTTTGGAAATGACTTACATATGCCGGTCTTAATACCGATTATACCTAGAATACAAGGATATTACACGCAAGGATTGGGAAGTAGAGTTTTCCATAATGATGTTTCCTATTTAATAGCTGATCAGGAAAGACGAGCAGATGATGAAAAATTATCCGAACAGGAGATTCAGATGGTACAAGAACAGTGTAGAGATCTTCCTTTGCAAGTTGCTAATATGATTCAATCGGCTAAACGTTTTCTTTTTAGTATCGGTATTACGGTGGATGAAAAAGTAATTGCTGAAGGGTATTCCGCTGGCTCTAAATTCGCTAATACCTTTACAGCCTTACATCCCGAACTCATAAAAGCATGTATATGTGGAGGCAATAGTGGATTAGGAATTTTACCAATTTCAGAATATCACGGTCAAGTATTAAATTTTCCTTTAGGTGTTGCCGATCTTTCAAGTTTTGATAGAGAGGCATTTTGTCAAATTCCACAATTATACTATATAGGGACAGAAGATTATAATGATCCAGCGATGTATAAATGTAATTTTCAAAAAGATTCCGAGGGGAGATTTTTAAAAGACGAAGAAGGACGTCGAATCCCCATCACTGATGAAAGGGGAAGAATTATTCCTGTTTTAGATGAGTTTGGTCGTCTTCAACCTAGATATCCAGAAAATTATACGCAAGAAGAAATCGAACAAATTCATTCCTTGTTAGGAGAAAACCCTCAAACTCGATTTGCCCATAATGAGGCTATCTATACTGCTTTAGGTATCCATGCAACTTTTCGAAGATTTCCTGGTACCCATAATAGTGTTACTCGTAGGCATAACGGAAGTTATATTTATACAAATGAGTGTGTAAAAGATTTTATTAGGACGGTTCTTACTCAAGAAAAAGGGCTGGAGAATTCTGCTAAAATCGTATAGAAATTTGTAGAAAAATTTTTCTATTAAAGTTTGGATATAATGTTTTAGGATATGAAAAGCAGGGGAATGTGATATAATAATTTTGCAGTAGTGATTGGAATGATTTCCTACTTTAACGAGTCGTTAAGGGACTAAATAAACTATGACGATGAAATCGTAATACTCCAAAGGACTAACCTACACGTTGTGTAGCCGCTTCGTTACACTCCGCTTTAAGTCCATTTCCATATTACAATATCGTTAGTACTGCATCTATGGGAGGTAGTAAAATTGTGGAAATACATAGGTACAAGAGAATGTAATGAATTTTTACTATCTCTCCATTTCATTCATTGTAAGGATGAGAAAAAATATATCAAAACGATTTATTCCATTAGTAATAATATAGAAAAAAACTATAAAATATATAAAATTAAAAAACGGAATGGTAACTATAGAACAATCTATGAGCCAAATTCCATTTTAAAGCAAATTCAAAGACAAATTCTAGTGAATATCCTTAATAATAAGTCTATATCAAAGTATGCGAAAGCATATCATAAAGGAATTCAGCTGAAAGACAACGCAACCCCTCATGTTCATAAAGAAATAATTTTGAAACTAGATATTAAAGATTTCTTTGAAAATATATCGTTTTTAGATATTTATAATGCTTGTTTTCCAATTGAATATTTTCCAAAACCAGTTGGAATGATATTAACTTATTTATGTACTTATGATAATCACTTAACGCAAGGATCACCGACTTCTGCCTATATATCTAATTTAGTAATGAAAGAGTTTGATGAAGATTTAGGAAATTGGTGTGATTCCATGAATATATCCTATACCAGATATTCAGATGATATGACTTTTTCTGGTAAATTTAACCCTAGTGAATTAATTGCTAAAGTTAGAAAAATGTTATACAAATTAGGACTAGAATTAAATCATGATAAAATTCATATTGTACATAAGAGTTCTAGTCAAAATGTTACAGGAATGGTAGTTAATGAAAAAATACAAGTTCCTATAAAATATCGCAGGAAGATAAGACAAGAGATATATTATATTCAAAAGTTTGGCTTAAGTTCTCATTTAAAAAAATGCGACATTAATATGGATTCGAAAAGATATTTAAATAGCTTGTATGGAAAAATTTTATACGTTTTGCAGATTAACGATCATGATAAAGAATTTATAAAATATAAGCGATTTATTGAAGATTTAAAAAGACAATGTATACCCTAAAGACCTAGAATGGTCTTTTTCTTTTGAAAGACTAAAAACAATTTTCATGGTAGAAGGGTATAATTTTTCATTCAAAAATATTTCAAATTATTGGCGAATTACTTGTATTTTATACTATCAAAGATAATGATGAAGGATTGTTATCAATGTACTAGTCATTCATTAATAAAGAGAAGATATTCAAAATTTAAAACAGTAACTTTTTTTAATAATATAGAAAATAAAGAAATTATCAATGCATTCGACCACTTTTCGACCACATAACATTTTTGCATTAAAAAATCGAACTAAAAAGTTCGACTAAAATACAATCTGGAGCGATTGTTGAAGATATCTTCAACTTTCACTCAATAACGATTTGATGTTATAGTAAATCAATCAATTTTATTTTAATACATAATATGTATTTTTTCCAGTACCTTTTTTTACTAAAATATGGTCATCTAATAATTTATTAATAATTTGTTTTGATCTTGTATTTCCTATATCTAATAGTTTTTCAACTTCCAATCTAGTTATTTTTGATTTTTCTTTAACATATTTTGTAATGATTTCTTCTTGAGTCATATTATTAAATTCATTTTTATTACTTTCAGTATAGTTTAAATTTGGTAATGTTATCTTAAAAACATTTTCTGATAATTCAATAATTGGTTTTAGTTTAGAGTCTTGATATTCATTTATTATCCTCCCAATACCAGTGCCATAATTTTCAACATAATTTAATCTATGAAATATTTCAGCAAAATTAGGATTTCTTGATTCAGATACACCATTGTATACATCATTTAAGGATAAAGTACTAATTAGTCCTCCAGTTGAATTAATTTCAATTCTATCATCAAATATTGATAATAATATACTACCATTAAAATAGTAATCTCTATGAATTATAGCATTTAATAATGCCTCTCTAATTGAAAAATCTGGATAATCTTTTTTATCAATTCTTTGCAAGCCATTAAATGTTGAACTTATATGGTTAGATAAGTTCATATAATAAAAGGCATCTTCTACAATTTTTAAGTATGATCCTGATAATTCTTTTCTATCTTTAAATAATGTTTTATTTGTACCATCAAATATAGCACATTTCACTGTGTACGGATTTTGATCAGAAAGTAAAAGTGCTAAATTATTAAATTTATTATCTGTTATCATTTTTAAACTTTTAAATTTTTCATTTGAAAACTCAATATTTCTTTTTTTAAATATTTCATTGGCATAATAAAATGTTAATTCTTGTACATTTGATATTTCTTCTTCAAAACTTTTTTTAGAAGATTCTATTAACATTTTTCTAATTATTTCATCTGTTGCTTGAATAGTAGAAGAACCATGTCTTATGTATACACCACTTGATTTTAATCCTTTGTCAGCTAAATAATATGGTTTTTCTGGTGCTGAAGTAATATGTAATTCAATGACATCTTTTTTATCAATTTCTTTGATTTCTATATCGGTATATGTTGTTAAATTACCAATTATGCCTTCTCTTATCATTCCACTTAATGATTCAATATCACTTTTAATATCTTTTAATCCTAATATTTCCCCAGTATCCGTAATACCAATATATATTGTTCCACCTTTTGAATTAGCAAATGCAACAATTTCTTTTTTAATATTTTTAGTAAGTTCTTGTTTTAATTCTAATGTTTCGGATTCTACATACATAAATTATCACCAATATTAGTATAAACAATTATAATAATTTTATCAATATTTTCGGTCACTTTTCGGTCACCTTTCGGTCACTTTTCGTTCATTATATTTTTTTAAAATCAAATTATAAAAAATTATTTTATCAATTTATTCGGCAATCTTTTGACAACTTTTCAGCAATAAAAAAACGAACCGTAATGGTTCAAATAAATTTAACATGGAGCGTTAGAAAATGTAAATTTAGAAAATGATATTGATAATATATTATTAGAAATAATCAAATATATATCTAACCGAATTAGTTATAATGGTTCTGTAAAAAATCCAACTAATAATCAAGAATTAATAAATGATGATAAAAATAGGAAAAGGTTAGAAAATCTGAAAGAAAAACTAGACGAACATATTCATGATATAGATGAAGCATATATTAATAACGATGAAGAAGCAATAAAAAGAAAATGGAATAAATTTTTTAAAACAGATTATTTCACTTCTGATTCTCAACAAAAAAACAGATGTGAAGATAATGAAATGTTTATTGAAAATATTTATGCTAGTGAAAGATTATCACCTGTGAAATTTGAAATAAAATGTCAAAGATACATTTCTAAAGACAATTTTAAAAATTCAACTTATGTTAATTGTTATGATAATCAAAAATTTAGTTTAACACAAAATAGAGATGAAAAATTATGTTTTTCTATTGATACAAATATTTCTATGCCATATACTTTACTTTGGAAAGTAAAAAATAATGGTAATTATGCTATTGAAAATAATAGTTTACGTGGGGAAATATATTATGGTAACACTTTAGAATCATTTTTAGATAATCCTAGAAGTTTTAAAAGATACGAAAATATATCTTTTATAGGTAATCATTATGTGGAATGTTATCTAATAAAGAATAATAAATGTGTAGCTAAAGCAAGATTTAATGTAATTATTGAGTAAATGTAAAGTAATGCTTTAAATCAAATTTTATACTATACCACACAAAATGAAATGAAAAATTGACAAATAAATGTAAATTCGATATAATTAAATTGCTTTTGAAGGAGAGATATTATATGTTAAACAATCAAATGACAACGACAACTTATACGACAACATTAAAATCAATTTTGTTATATTGATTGTTTTAGCATTGCTTATCAAAATATTATATCTAAATATGCAGGTCTATTACAATCGCAGTAATAGACTTTTTCTTTAGATAAAAAGTGACATTCTAAGATTTGTCAAGAATAAAATTTTGTGATATTATATGCACAACAAAAAGACACGAGATTTCTAAATTT
>CANQTT010000002.1 GCA_947626855.1 uncultured Bacilli bacterium | reverse complement strand
AAACCCCAATTCAGTACAGAACTGAATTAGGGTTCATATAATTTTCTTTTTGTGTCTACTTTTTGTTGACTAGTTCATTTCAAAAAAATAGACAGTCTTTTTTTTAATGGGAAAAATCCTTGAAAAAGAAGAATAGGTTTGATAAACTTTAAGTAACTAGCGAAAGTTGGTGATAAAATGATGGATATCGAAAAAGAAATCTTTAAAAATAGTACTGTTGATTTTTCAAAGTTAGAAAGTTACGGATTTCAAAAGAAAAAGGATTGTTATATTCTATCTAAAATATTCCTGGGTGGTGCTTTTGAAGCACAAATAGGGGTAGACACAAAAGGAGAAGTATCTGGGAAAGTATTTGATTTACAAGCAGAGGAAGAATACACAGCGATTCGTTTTGAAAAGAGTATCGGCCAGTTTGTAAGTAGTGTTCGAGAGGCTTATAAAGATATTTTAAAAGAGATAAAACAAAATTGTTTTATAGAAAGTTATTTTTCCTCTCCACAAGCGAATCGGATTGCCTATTATTTGATGAAAAAATATGGAAATGAACCAGAATTTTTATGGGAAAACGTATCCGATTCAGCTGTTTTTCGTAATGCTAAAAACGGAAAATGGTATGGGATTATGATGTATGTAGATCGTTCAAAAATTGATAAGACGAGTGGTAAAGTAGAGATTCTAGATATCAAAGTGGAAGAAGAACAAATGCCAGAATTTCTTCTTCAAAAAGGATTTTATCCCGGATATCACATGAACAAAAAGAATTGGTTAACTGTCATTTTAGATGATTCTATTTCTGATGAAGAAATTTTTTCGCTTCTCGATCAATCTTATCAATTAGTGTGTTCAGAAGAAATTTGGATTGTTCCTGCCAATCCTAAATATTATGATATCATTGGGGCTTTTAAACAAAAGGATGAAATTCTCTGGAAACAATCCAGTGACGTTCGGGTTGGAGATATTGTCCATATCTATGTAGCCGTTCCTTATTCCTCTATTCTTTATCGCTGTTTGGCGATAGAAGTCAACATTCCTTATGAATATAAAAATAAAAATATTTCTATGAGTAAAGCGATGAAACTGCGATTAGAAAAAAGTTATCCACAGAATCGAATTTCTTTTTCAAAATTGCAAGAATTAGGCATAAAAGCAATTAGAGGACCTAGAAAAATATCGAAGAAGACTAGTATGCAATTGGAAAAACTGTAATGGATTTAAAAAAATCCATTTTTTTAATCTTAAGAAATTCCTAAGAATTTTATAAGAAATCTTTAAAGTTTCTCCTTTTTTTCTTTGCTATGATAGAACTGCTAAAGAAAGGATAGTAGTTTTATGAAAAAAAGAAAATTGAAGAAAAAATTTATTTATCTTGGCCTTTTTCTCCTATGTTTCTTTTCTATCTTTTGGATTTGGAATTCCTATCAGCCCAATTACGTAATCCATGAATCTACAGAGAATAGAGATGGATTATTAAAGCAGTTAGAAGAAGAAAGTAAAAAAAATTCTAAAATTAGTAAGATTGTAAAGCAATCAGAACAATACCCTGAAGAATTATTAAAATTAGCATTGGCAGAGGAAGAAGCAATTGATTTCGTCATCGATTATCCAACCAAAAAAGGACGTGTCTACGGCGAGGAGGTAACGGAAGCAAAAGAAGGAGAAATTCCTTTTCTATTACAGTGGGATAAACGTTGGGGATATGCTTTTTATGGAGATACTATCTTAGCGATAAATGGTTGTGGTCCAACCGTATTATCTATGGCTGTGATTGGTTTAACAGGAAATAAAAAAGTAACTCCTTATGTGGTTGCCCAATATGCAGTAGAAAACGATTTTTATGTAAGGGGATCAGGAACTAGTTGGAATTTAATGTTAGAAGGTGCTACACATTTTGGACTTCAAAGTGAAGAAATTCCTTTGACAGAATCAAAAGTATTTGATGCTTTAAACAAGGGTCATGTTGTCATTTGTAGTATGAAACCAGGCGATTTTACAACGACCGGTCATTTTATCATACTAGTGGGAGAAAAAGATGGTAAATTAAAAGTATATGATCCAAACAGTAGAAAAAGAAGTCAAGAATGGTGGGATTATGAGACATTGGAATCTCAAATTAAAAATTTATGGGAAGTATCGAAAGCATAATGATTTATGATATACTGTTTTTAGAAAAGAAGGTGTCCTATGAACATATTAGTGATAGATGATGAGACAAGTATTGCCGATTTAATAGAAATCTATCTGCAAAATGAATCCTATCATGTCTATAAATATAGTCATGCGAAAGATTTATTAAAAGATTTAGATACACTATCTATTGATTTAGCGATTTTGGATGTTATGATGCCTGATATTGATGGTTTTTCTCTTTGCCAAAAAATCCGTGAAAAGTATTCTTTTCCAATTATCTTTGTAACTGCTAAGATAGAGGAAATGGATAAGATTCGAGGATTAATGTTAGGGGCTGATGATTATCTTACAAAACCTTTTCAACCACTAGAATTAGTAGCACGAGTCAAAGCTCAATTACGCCGCTATAAAGAATATAATAAACAGAATCAGGAAGATGAAAATATCATAGATTTTCGAGAGATTGTTATGAATTATGAGACACATGAATTCTTCTTTCATGATGAAAAGGTTGATTTGACACCAATCGAATTTGAAATTCTTTGGACTCTTTGCAAAAATAGGGGAAAAGTAGTTCGAACAGATGAGTTATTTTTTGATGTTTGGAAAGAAAAGTATTACGAGAAAGATAATAATACCGTTATGGTTCATATTCGCCATTTACGGGAAAAGATGAAGGATACGAATAACCGTCATCAAAAATATATTCAAACAGTATGGGGAGTAGGGTATAAAATTGAAAAATGAATCTTCTAAAAATTGGTTTTTTCGTAAAACGTTTTATCTTTTCTTTTTAAAATTAATTCTATGGACACTTTTTCTCTGTGCTATTTTTTATTTTCTAGAACATGTCGTTTTAAATATGGATTTCAATTGGCTGTATGTGAGATCTTTTTCTCTCTATCAGTTTTTGACAAAACTGTTTCGTTTTTTCATTTTGGATAAAAAGACATGTGCTATTTTTTTCTTTATCCTTTGGTTAATTGGGTTTCTTTATCTTGTTTACCGTTTGTTACGGAAGATCTCTTACTATATGTTTTCTATTTCAGAAGCCTCTAAAGATTTATTAAATAAAGAGGTAGAGTACATTGAACTTCCACCAGAATTACGGGATCTCCAACAAAAGATGAATCATTTAAAAATGGAATCAGAAAAAAATGAGCGTTTAGCACGTGAATCAGAAAACCGTAAAAATGATTTAATTGTCTATCTTGCTCATGATTTGAAAACGCCTTTAACCTCCATGATTGGATATCTATCTTTATTAGAAGAATCTCCTGACTTACCTTCTAACCAAAGAGAAAAATATATAGGAATTGCTCTAGAGAAATCTTATCGTCTAGAGGATTTGATCAATGAATTATTTGAGATTGCTAGATTTAATTCGGAGACTATTGTCTTGGAAAAAGAAACCATTGACTTATCCTTAATGTTGGAACAACTTGTCGATGAATTTTATCCTCTTTTAAAAGAAAATCAAAAAGAGGTAAAGCTTTCACTTCCAGAGCGTATCGAACTGGAAGCAGATCCTTCACAATTAGTTCGTGTTTTTGCGAATTTAATAAAAAATGCGATTTATTATAGTACTGATCATACGATTGTTTTAAAGGCATTTCTAAAAGATAATATGGCTCATGTCGTTATCCGTAATTCAGCTAAGAAACTTTCCAAGGAAAAAATCCAAAAGATTTTTGATAAATTTTATCGCGTAGATACTTCTAGAAATACGAAAACAGGAGGAAATGGATTAGGACTTGCGATTGCTAAAGAAATCGTGGAACTTCATGGCGGAACTATTTCCGTTACAAGTGATCAATTTATGACGTTTACGATTGACTTACCAATTTCTTCCTAAATTCTTTTTTCTCTTTTTTCTTTTTATGGTATAATGAGGTAGATACTAGGATACCTAGTAGAGAGGAGTTTATATATGAATAAAAAAATGATAACGATAGGTATGATTGTCATTTTATTGGTTTGTGTAGGAGGCTTTTTTTACTTCACCAAAGATAATGAAAAAAAGAAAGAAGAGGAGAAAATTCACTTTGATTATTCTGAATATCCTAAAGTAGATGCTTCTTTGGCGACGCAACCACTTGCTACTGCCTTTCTAAAAGAATTCACAGGGAAAGAAGATGTTTCAGAGGAAGAATTAGATTATACGAATACGCACCCTGGATATGTAAGACTGATTAATGATGAAGTAGATTTGCTTCTTGTAACAGAGCCAAGTGAAGAAGAACTTGCTCTTGCAAAAGAAAAAGGAGTGGAGTTAGAAGTTATTCCAGTTGTTAAGGAGGGATTTGTATTCTATGTGAATAGTCAAAATCCTGTAAAATCTCTTACTCTAGAACAAGTTCAAAAAATATATACGGGGGAGATTACAAATTGGAAAGAAGTAGGAGGAGAGGATGCTTCTATTCGTGCTTTTCAAAGACCAGTCAATTCTGGAAGTCAAACAGGGATGTTATCTTTAGTTATGAAAGGTTTAAAAATGAAAGAACCAATTAAGGAAGATATCGCTGATTTAATGTCTGAAATTATTAACTTAGTATCAGATTATGACAATGGTATTCATTCTATTGGTTATTCTTACTATTATTATGCTACTACTATGTTTCAAAACATTGATGCTGATGTCGCAAACGGCATTCATCTATTGGCTATCAATGGAGTGGAACCAACGAATGAAACCATTCAAAATGGAAGTTATCCTATTCAAACAGCTTATTATATTGTTATCCGAAAAGATGAACCAAAGGATAGCAAAACTCGAAAATTAGTAGATGCTATGCTCTCTGATAGAGGTCAGGAGACAGCGAAGGGAGCCGGTTATGTCCCAGTCAAATAAAAAAAGTATTCTATTTTTAATAGTTTTTGCTCTTGTTTCCATCGGATTGACTTTTTTAGCAGTTACAATAGTAAATAAAGGAAATCATAAAGTAGTAGAAAAAGGGAATGACCCTTCTGTTGGAGAAGATAAAAAAGAAGTAATAAAATCTGATGGATTAGGCATTAAATCCTTAGATGAAAAATATCAGTTAAATGATTTACATTTTATTTTAAAAGAAGAAAAACAGTTAGACAAAATAGAATCTATTGATCGCTATCCCATTGAAATTCGTTATTATGAAATAGAAGGATTGAAAGATAAAAGCATTCAGAAAAGTATCAATCAAAAGATAAAAGATACTGTTTATTCCTCTATTCATAAAGAGAGACTCGAAGATGGTGAATTTGATTACATTGACGTAGAGGCTTACATTGAATCTAGTTATGCTAATGTTTTATCTATTGAAATCTCTTCTTCGGCAGATTGTATATATGATATTAATGAGTTAATAGAAAACGGTTATAACAAAAAATCTGATCAAAAAACAGTTTATCTTAATTTTGATTTAAATACAGGAAATGAGATTTCGTTTACTGATTTATTTACAAACGATGCTAGCTTAAGAACCATTCTTAGTCAAAGTGCTTATTATACTTTTGCTCAGGAGTATTTATATGATGAGGAATATTTTAATGAAGATTTGACTGTAGATATGGATGATGTCGATTATTCATCCATAGAGGATCGAGTTCTTAAAGTGCTTCAAAATTTTGATAGTAGTAAGAATTATCCATTCTTTTTCTCAGAAGCATTTATTGTTGTTGAAATAGCAGGAGAAACGATTTCAATTGATATGAGAAATTTTGCGGATCAAATTGCTATTTATCATCGCTTTTTGAGTACTGAGAATTTATTTGAGGAAGATACTTCTCAAATTTTGTATGTTTTTGTAGATGCCTATCCACTTTATGATGCTTATAAAAGAATAGATGAACTTGCCGATAATTATTTTCTAGAAACACAAGTCGTTTTGGAAGATGCTTCTATTCCTCCTTCTGAATACGAAGAATATATTTTGGAGGTAAAAAATATTGCCCAAGAAACGCAGAAATATTTGAATGATCATCCTGACGAAGCTATTGTTTTGGCGATTTCTTCTTCGGTCTATGAAGACGAAAATGGAGAGATTACTCATGATATGATAACAGTGACCGCTAAGATGAGTAAGGATTACTATGAAAAAACATTTGCTGGTAAAGTCAAGGAATGGGAAAGAGGAGATAAGTATGATGGAAGCTTCATCGGTGCTTCTCTGATAAGCTTTTTGATGGATGAGGAAAATGACCCTAATATTTCTGTTGTTGTGAACGGCTTAGAAGGATATTAAAATATTTAAAAAAATATAAGAAATTCAGGTGATAGTGTGATTGCTTTTCTTCTTCTACTTCTTTCTCTATTTTTAGGATTAACGGGATATTTAGTGATTCGTCTTCACAATAGTTTTCCTTTTAATCGGATAGAAAGAAAAAGAATGTCTTGGTTATTTACGGTTTTTCCTTTTTTCCTTTTCATACTCTTTCTATATAAAAATATGGTCAACGCAATTATTATTTTTCTTTTCTTTCTTCTCTTTCTATGGTTAGGAGATTTCCTTCTTTTTGTCCTACAAAAAATTACAAGAAAAAAAATAGATAAGAGTATAAGCTTTCTTTTTTCTTTAGTAGTAACGCTTCTTTATTTAGGCCATGGCTATTTTTTAGCACATCATGTAGTGGCTACTTCTTATAAAATAGAAGCTACAAAAGATATTGGTGTTGAAAACTTCCGAATTGTCCAAATCACAGATAGTCATATTGGTGCTACTATGGACGGTGATGATTTTATTGCCTATATGGAAGAAATCAACCGTACGAATCCAGATATTGTAGTGGTTACGGGAGACTTTGTCGATGATGATACTTCGTTGACAGATATGGAAAAAGGATGTCTTGGTTTAGGAAAGTTAAAAACAAAGTATGGTGTTTATTTTGTTTATGGTAACCATGATAAAGGATATTTTCAATATCGAAGCTATGACAATGAACGGTTAAGGGAAGAGTTGCTTAAAAATCATGTTGTTATTTTGGAGGATCAAAGTGTTGAACTTTCTGATAAAATCGTTTTATTAGGACGACAAGATGCCCAAACGAAAGATCGGTTAAAGGCGGAAGAACTTATGCAATCTATTCCTTCTGAAAAATATACAATTGTTTTAGATCATGAGCCAACAGATTATGAAGCAGAAGCCAGTTCAGGGATGGATTTAGTACTATCCGGACATACGCATGGTGGTCAATTCTTTCCAATTGGTCAGTTAAGTGTTTTACTAGGTATCAATGACAATGATTATGGTTTACAAAAAAGAAAAAATACAACTTTTTTAGTAAGCTCTGGAATTGGAGATTGGGCTATTCAATTTAAAACAGGAACGATTTCTGAATATGTGATAATCGATCTTCAAAATAAAAAATGAAAAGGTTCTTTTTGAAAGAGCCTCTTTTTTATCTTGAAATTATCCAAAGCAAAATTTTTTTCTTCTTCCTTAATAAGGACGATAGTTGTAGTAAGAATAGGGTGGATAATAGTAATTATTGGTATAGTATGGTTGATTGTATCCATAACCGCCACCATATCCTCCACCGTAGAAAAATGGTGCTACTAATCCTCCTGTAATTCCCCCTAATAAGAAAGGACCTAAAAATCCTACTCTTTCATTTTGAAAATCAGAATTTGTATAGGAAACCGGTACTTCGCGATTTGTCATATACATATTTTTATTGAAATCAAACATAGACATTTTCCTTTCATTGATAAAATATGTAAAAAATATTTTTTGGTGATAAATATCTTTCTAATTGGAAATTAAAGATTCTTTTTTTCATATAATCAAATAGGTGGTTTATGAAAAAGATTTTTGAATATTTTGGGATTATTAGTTTAGTTTGTTTTAGCTTCTTTTTAACGGATAAGGCCTCTATGGTTGTTCAAGAAGTAGATGATATTATGATTCAAATTAAACAACATCAAGAAGAATATCAATTTCCTGCTGAAAATGTAAGCATTCAAGATTCCTACATTATTCCTGGTCTTCCGTCTAAAACAGTAAATATAGAAGAGAGTTATCAAGCGATGAAAAAAATTGGAGCTTATGATCCGAATTATTTTGTTTATGACAGTAAGAAACCTGATGACAATCTAGATGATCATTTAGATAAATATATTATCAAAGGAAATTCTAAAAAGAGAATGGCCAGTCTTATTTTTATCGTTCATGAAGATAAGTTAGAGAATCTTTTAACGATACTAGGTAATTATCCCGCATCCTTTGTGATGCAAAACTATGATTTTCAAAATTATTCTGAAGAACTTGAACAAGTGATTTTAATGGGAGATGAAATTTTAATTCCTGAAAGTACGGAACCAGATTTTGTTTCTATGCGTCAAAAATTAATTACTTATGAACAAACTCCTATGACTTGTTACAACGAAACAGAAAATCCTACTTTTTTATCACTTTGTAAAAGTTATGGCTATCATACGATTACAACAGGGGAAGTGATTGATAAAAAGCCACTTCAAACGACGAAAGAAAAATTATTACCTGGTGCTTTATTAGTCTATGAAGGAACTCCTCAATTAGAGAAGGAATTGTCCACTATTATTGCTTATATAGAATCTCGTGGCTATGAAATAACTTCTTTGTCAAATCATTTGAAAGAAGATTAAAATTTATTTTCAAAAATCTTTTTTTTCTATATAATAAAGCTGGTGATATTATGAAAAAGCCAGAATTATTATCTCCCGCTGGTAGTATGGAAAGTCTTAAAGCAGCTATTCAAGGTGGTTGTGATGCGGTTTATTTGTCTGGAAATTTATATGGTGCTAGAAGTTATGCGGCTAATTTTACCAATGATGAATTAAAGGAAGCTGTTGCTTTAGCACATCTCTATGGCGTAAAAGTATATGTAACGGTAAATACTTTAATCTATGAAGCAGAGGTAAAAAATTTTCTTTCTTATATTGAGTTTTTAACAACGATTTCTGTAGATGCCTTAATCATTCAAGATATTGGCATGATGGATCTTCTTCATCAACGCTATCCTCGGTTAGAACTTCATGCCTCTACCCAGATGCATATCCATAATTTAGAAGGAGTAAAATTACTAGAGGACTTAGGCATTAAGCGGGTAGTTTTAGCACGTGAAACGCCTATAGAGTTAGTACGTGAAATAAAACAACAGACTTCTCTTGAAATAGAAATATTTGTTCATGGGGCCCTTTGTATTTCTTATTCTGGCCAATGCTTAATGAGTAGTTTAATTGGCGGTCGGAGTGGAAATAGAGGAACTTGTGCACAATGTTGTAGACAACCTTATCAATTAGAAGTAGAGGGAACGATTCGAAATAAAGAAAAATATCTTCTCAGTGCGAAAGATTTAAATACTTTAGAATATCTTCCACAATTGATAGATGGTGGTATTGATAGTTTGAAGATAGAAGGAAGAATGAAAAGACCTGAGTATGTCTATTTGATAACTTCTCTTTATCGAAAAGCAATCGATTCTTATTGCTTATATGGAAAGATTGTTGTTACGGAAGAAGAACTACAAGAGATGAAAAAGATTTTTCATAGGGGCTTTACCAAAGGCTTTTTATTTCATGAAGAAAATTCTCAATTTACCAATGAATATCGACCTAATCACATGGGAATTCCTATCGGAACAGTTGTTTCCAAGAATACCTCTAGTGTTGATATCAAACTTAGTCAAAGCTTAACTGTAAGAGATGGCATTCGCATTTTGGGAAAAGAAGATACGGGAAAAGAGATTGATGTTATCTATTTAGGAAAAAAGAAAGTACCTAGTGCTAGAAAAGGGGATATTGTTCGTATCCCTTACCAAGATCCTGTGGCAATTGGAAGTGTTGTCGTAAAAACAACGGATTGGAAACAATTGGAAAGGTTGCAACAAGAAATTCAATCCGAGCCTAGAAAGGTAAATCTTACTTTTACTTTTTCAGCACGTATTGGTGAAAAATGTAGTCTTCAAGCTTCAGATGGAATAAACTGTGTGGTAGCAGAGAGTGATTATGTAGTAGAGGCAAGTCAAAAAGCTCCGCTTTCCAAAGATAAAATTCAAAATCAACTCATGAAGTTAGGTGGAACCGTTTATCAAATTCAGACCATAAACTGGGATATGGATGAAAATATTTTTATTCCTGTTCAGAAAATGAATGAATTAAGAAGAAGTGTAGTTGAAAAGATTTCTGAAAAGCGTCTCTATACGTTGGATTATGGAAAGTCTAACTATAATCGAAAAGTTCCTCATTTTCCTATTGTTAGAGAAAAAACGGTCTATGTGACAACGCAAGAAGAATACGAGAAAATAAAAAAGAAAGAGTATCAAGAGATTTATATGGATTCCTCTTTATACGAAAAAATTTCAGATCCTCGCAAGGTTTTAAAATTGCCTCGTGTCCAAGAACACTTAAAACCGCATTCTGAACGTTTATTAGTTGGTGAACTAGGAAGTATTTATTGCTATTCTGGAACAACCAGTGATTTTTCTTTCAATGTTGTAAATTCTTATAGTGTTGCTCTTCTTCATTGCTTAGGGGTAAGAAAAGTTACTTTATCCTATGAACTTTCTGATCACCAAATAGAAAACATTATAAGAGCATATCAAAATCGATATCAAGAACATCCTTACTTAGAAATCATTGGTTCCGGTAGAATAGAAGCTATGATTAGTAAATATCGTCTCCTTACGAAATACGGAATTTCTTCTTCAAAAGCGTTCTTGGTTGACAAGTTTTCCAATCACTTCCCAGTGGAGGAGAAAGAAGGACTTACTTATATTTACCATTATCAGAAAAAGCAAGAAAGAGACTATAATTCCTATTATGAGATGGGAATTATGAGTATTAGAGATTCTTTTTAAGAATCTTTTTTTTTGAAAAAAAGGAATTCGTTTTCTCTTCACTAAGGATATAGTAGGAGGTGATAAAACGAAAAAGTATCCTTTCATTGAACAAGAGGAATTAAAAGATTGTGGTGTTGCTTGCTTTGCTATGATTTTAAGATATTACGGAGGATACATGAGCCTTGAAAAAATAAAAGAATTATTCCATGCTGATAAGAATGGGACAAATGCCTATGATATGGTAGAGGGGATGAGGCATGTCGGCTTTTCAGCAAAAGGAGTGCATTGTTCTTTTGAAAAGTTAACAGAAGGAGAACTATTACTTCCCTGTATTGCTCATGTTACTTTGAATCAATCGTATTCCCATTTCGTGGTTATCTATGAAATGAATCCTAGAAAAGGGGAATTGCTGGTAGCTGATCCTGCCAATAAAATTTTAAAAATCAAGTTTGACCTCTTTAAAACTATCTATAGTGAAACATTAATCCTTTTATACCCACTGAAACCTTTACTCCAATTTTCGGAAGAAAAAATAAAATGGACTAGCTTAAAGCAATTCCTTTCTCCCAATAAAAAAATCTTATGGCAGATCTTCTTTTTTTCTATTTTCATTTTACTGTATGCAATAGGAACTTCTTTTTATGGGGAAATTATGTTAAAGCAATTGCAAGTAGATCAAGAAGAATCTTTCTTTCTTTTCCTTTTTCTTTTGTTTGCCGGTTTTACTTTTCTGAAACTGACAGGAGAATTTTTTCGTAATAGACTTTTTTTATGGTTAGAAAAGAAAATGGATCTTCTTCTTTCTTTAGATACTTTTCATAAAGTTTTATCACTTTCCTATCATTATTATCATAATCATTCCACTGGGGATATATTATCTAGAATTCAGTCTTTAGAAGATGTAAAGGTAGCTATTTCTAAATGGATTATTGTCCTTATCATTGATATTCCTCTAATGCTTATCTCCTTTTTCTGTCTTTATCTTCTGCAGTCTGAAATTTCTATTTTGTTAATGTTATTTTTCTTTTTAGAACTTTTTCTTTTAAAACTATTCGAACGACCATTAGATGAGAAGATTCGTGAGTGTCAACTAGAGGCTTCTTCGTTGATGAATACGGAAGTGGAATGTCTACGCTCTTTTGAAACAATCAAAGGAATTTCCTTAGAAAGTTATCATCAAGAAAAATGGGCAACTCAAAAGGTTTCTTTTTTGAATGGATTTCATCGGTTAAAAAATCTGTTAAGCCTAGAAAATTATAGTAAACAATTGTGTGAAGAATTCAGTACGTTACTATTACTTTTGGTAGGATGCCTATTTGTGAAAAAAGGGGAGTTGACCTTTGGATCTTTACTCACTATTCAAAATCTATCTTCTTATTTTTTTATGCCTGTTCGGGAGTTAATCGATTTAGATAAAGATACGAAACAAGCTAAAAAAACATTAGAAAGAATCTCTGTTTTTGATAGGGAAAAATCCCAAAAAGGATTTTTGCCAAAACTTTCTAATGGAACGATTGTTTTTGACAATTTATCGTATTCCTACCGTCCAGAAAAAGAGGTTTTACACGCCATTACGTTATCTATTGCGTTTGGGGAGAAAGTATTGGTATTAGGAAGTAGTGGGAGTGGAAAAAGTACTCTTTTTAAATTGTTAAAAGGTTATTATGATGTTCCAAGAGGAATGATCCGGATAAACGACTATGATATTAATGATTATAAGAATTTGGGAGAAATTTGTTATATTCATCAAAATGAAAGTCTCTATACGGGAAGTTTGATGGAGAATATTACTTTATCCAGTAAATGGGAGGAAAAACAGTTGAAAGAGATTACCAATATTTGTGAGGTCGAAGAAATCGCTCAAAAAGAAAATCTAGGTTACTTACAATTAATAGAGGAAAATGGTGTAAATTTATCAGGTGGGGAAAGACAAAGAGTTATTTTAGCTAGAACTTTGTTAAGACCATTTCAGATTCTGATTGTGGATGAAGGCTTAAATCAGCTAGATGTTTCCTTGGAAAGAAAGATTTTAAAGCAGATCTTTCAAAAATATTCTGATAAAACCATTGTTGTCATTTCTCATCGAGAAGCTAATCTAGATTTATTTGATAGAAAAATTAGAATTGAGAAAGGATTTCTTCGTGAGAATGTAAAAAGAAAAAATGAAAGAACCAATATTTCAACAACCTTATAATATCTTAACGTATAATCCTTCTTTCTATCAAAATTCATTTTTCCTTTTACAAATCCTTTTTTTCGTCTTCTTCCTCTTATTAGCGGTTTCTTACAAAGTAGAGAAAAGAGTATTTTATGAAGGATATTATCAAGAAGGAGAAGTAGTAGTTTTTGTAGATCAAACTTTCTTTCAACTTTCTAATCAAAATTTGAAAATAGAGCAAAATTCCTATGAATATCGAGTAACTAAAATTACTCCCATGACTTATGAAAATGGAAAAACAATCCTTTGGGAAGTAAGAATGGTAGTTTCTTTACCAAAAGAATGGCAGATTGAAAATCATCAATTTCAATTATCCTTTTTAAAAGATAAGAAAACAATATTTCAACGACTAATAGAGAAAATAAAGAAAGGACTGAGGTTATGAGAGAATTAAAAGAAGAAGAAATGAAACAAGTGAAAGGAGGGGGAATCTCCATAGGAGTAGCGGCTTTAATTACCATGGGAGTGGCCTTTTTCATCGGTGTTTTAGATGGCATAGTAAGACCGCTGAAATGTAACTAGGAGAATCGATGAGAACATTAGAAGATGAGGAATTAAAATCAATTCAAGGAGGAACAGATATCAGTGCCTCTTTTATTACCGCTATTGTTAGAGGGGTTAATGCTTTTTTAGATATCGGTAGAAGTTTAGGAACTGTCATAAGACGATTAGCCTCCGGAAATGTATGTTCCGTAGAATAGAAGTCAAACTTCTTTTGCCCAATATATTGAAATATTTTTTAATTCTTATCCTGTGTATGATGTTAGGAATTCTTTTTTTAGAAGCAGGAAGATATGTAGGAACTATTATTCGTTATTGTTTTTCAGGAAATATCTGGATTGGTTAGATATTTCCTTTTTTCCGTTCTAAATGGTCGAAAAATCATCAAAATACGTCTTTTTTTTACGAAAAACTGCCTTTTTTTGTTGAAAACCAAAAGGAATGGTGCTATAATACATTTAGCTTGTGAAAGGAGGGGAATCAATGTCAAAGGTAGTAGTTAGAAATGGGAACGTGGAAAGTGCATTACGCACAATGAAACAAAAAAATGCTAGAGATGGCCTCCTTAAAAAAGCTCGCGAACGTCAAGATGGTTATAAAAAACCTGGAGTTCGAAGAAGAGAAAAGAAAAATGAAGGTATTAAAAATACACGAAAAAGAGAAAGAAGCAATTATTAAAACGACGAGGAGCTTTATAAAAAGCTCCTTATTTATTAGATATTAGGAGGAAAATATGAGAGAAAAAATTTTAAAAGATTTGATGACTGCTATGAAAGAGAAGGAAAAAGAAAAATTATCTGTTTTAAGAATGGTGAAGGGAGCTATGCAATTAGAAGAAATCAGTAAGAAGCATGCATTAAATGATGAAGAGATGATTACTCTTCTTGCTAAACAGATTAAAACTCGTAAAGAATCTATTGCTGAATTTGAAAAAGGAAATCGTCAGGACTTAGTAGAACAGACACAAGCAGAAATTGATATTTTAAATACTTATATGCCTGAACAATTAGGAGAAGAAGAAGTAGAAAAAATTGTGATGGATGCTATTATCGAAGTAGATGCGAAAGCTCCTTCTGATATGGGAAAAGTAATGGGAATTATTACGCCAAAACTTCGTGGAAAAGCGGATATGTCTACGGTTAGTAGAATGGTAAAAGAGAAAATAGCCAACCGCTAGGGGATGTTAAAAAATGAGAAAAAGTAACGCATTATATAAAAATCAAGGGATTCATGTTATAACAGCTATTTTTACGGTAGAACAGGGAGTAACCAAAGTTCTCTTAGTAAAAAGAAAAAATGAACCCTATAAGGGAGATTGGATTTTAACGGGTGGAGCGTTATACAATAATGAAGATTTAGAAGCAGGAGCCAGAAGGGAAATTTTAGAAAAATCTGGAATTGAAAATATCGAGATTGAACAATTTCATACTTTTGGAAAAGTAGATCGTTCACCTGTTATGAGAATGATAGCTGTTGCCTATATTGGTGTCATTGATTATAAACGCGTTAAAATCATTAGAGAAACGACGAACACTAGTAATGCGGATTGGTTTCCCATTGATAAAATTCCAGGTTTAGGTTTTGATCATGAGGAAATTTTAAAAGAAGCTTTGGTATATTTACAAAGTAAAATTGTTAGTACCGATATTTTGAAGGCTCTTTTCCCTCATGAGTTCACTTTACCAGAAATTCAAAAGACGTATGAAGCTATCTTAAATCGAAAATTTGATCGTAGAAATTTTCGAAAGAAATTACTTAGCTTAAATTTAATTGAAGATACGAATCGCACTGGTAAGTTTGAAGGAAAAAAGCCAGCGAAACTTTATCGTTTTAAAAAGAGCATAAAAAGCCAAAATGTGTTTTAAGAAAAAACACAAGCTTTTTTTGTTTAGGGGGATTTATGGAACAAACACAAAAATATTATGGAATATTGATGAGTAGAATTTTATTAAAAAAGAATGTGAGTCTTCACTTTCCTTGCTATTTCATATCAGGAAAAATTAGCAAAATAAATGAAAATCAATATTTTGAAGATGAATTAGGAAATCACTATTGTCTTACTGACAATATTCTTTCATTGATAGAGGATTGCTCATTAAGTGTTGCTTTTGTCATTTCAGAGCAACAATTACAGGAAAAATATCCATCATTGACTTTAAGTGAGGCTAGTAAAAGATATTTTAATAGAATACAAGAACAAATTCATATAGGCTTTTATATGGAAGGAAAAGCTAAAATTTATTTAAAGTCTTATGGAATACAAGAGCTCTTTCAAAACGAAAGATCAACTGATAGTAGGCAAGAATCTTCTTGGAAAGAAGAACCTTTAGATGGTGAGGATACTGTTTTTTTATCTAAACAGTATTTAGAAAATTTATTGCAGATTGAGGATTTACAACAATTAAGGACTTCCCTTACGGAGGTTTTACAAAGTGGCGAAGAAGTTTCTCAACTCTTTTATCAAGGAGTTACAAGTGAGGAAATCTATCATATTCCTGTTTTAACGACCGCAAAACTCTCAGGAAAAAGTTTTCTTGCCTTTTTGCAACAAATAAATAGAAGGATAAAAGCATCTACTAGTATCCTAGAGGTATCTAAATTACTTTGTTCTTTAGAAGAAGCCTTAGAATTGGTTTTTAGTTCTCTTGTTTCTATCGATGTAGATAGAAAAGAGGAAGATGTCCTCTTGGAATATCTTCTTACGTTACAGGATACATTGGAGTGCGTTCTAGCACTTAATGATGTTCATCGTATTCAAGAGGAGATGGAAAGATTTTTTGAAAAGGAAAATTCTCATCTTCAAAACTTTGCTCGCATCTATGATGAATTAGTACAAGATGCAAGAATAGGAAACAACAGTTCTTCAGACAATCCAACTTCTACTATCATCGATGCTAGAGCTATGAAAAAATATTTAGATCAAGTTATCATCGGGCAGGAGGAAGCTAAAAAAATCGTCATTTCTGCCCTCATTACAAATCAATTATCGGAGAAGCCAGATGAGAGAACTGCTTGTCTTTTAGTAGGACCAACAGGAAGTGGAAAAACATTAATTTGTGAGACAATTAGTAAATATTTGGATATCCCAATTGAAATTGTCGATACCACCCAATTAACCGTTCAAGGCTATGTAGGAAGAAAATTAGAGGATTATTTGGTAAGACTTCTTACGAAAACGAAAGGAAATCTAGAACTTGCTCAGAAGAGTATTGTTGTTTTTGATGAATTAGATAAAAAAGGATCTGAAAAAGACAGTGACATTTCGGGAAAGGGTGTTTTAAATATGTTACTACCGTTTATTCAAGGTACAACCTATGAAGTAAAATATAATGGAACAACTGTCTTATTTGATACGTCTCATTTAACAATCTTTGCAACCGGTGCCTTTACCAGGGTTGTTGCTGAGAAAAAGAAGGATAACTTGACTTCTCGCTCACATAGAATTGGGTTTACTAGTAGTTTTTCCCAACAGGAGGAACCTACTTATTTATCTCTAGAAGCAGAAGACTTTATTCACTATGGCAATATGCCAGATGAAATTATGGGACGATTTGCGACAATTGTTTCTCTAGAGGAACCAACGCCTACTAGTTTAAAGCAGATCCTTTTGTATTCTAGTTGTAGTGCTTTATTAGCGGAACAAAGAAAAATGGAAAAATTAGGGGTTACTCTCTGTTGGACGGAAAGTTACCTAGATAGAGTAGTGGAGAAAGCATTCCAATTAAAGACAGGGGCTAGAGCCTTAAAAAGTATTATAGAAACCTCTACCTTGAATGCGAGATGGGAAATCTTAATGAATCCTGGAAAATATGGACGTCTTGTATTAGATGCAGATACTGTAGAAGATAATTGTAAATTTGAATTAACAGATAAAAAAGGTACTTCTTCTTTAAAAAACGCATTGTTAGAAGATACTGGAACAGTAGAATCTGCTAAAGTAAAACGATTAGAATGGAAGGCTTAACTGTTTTTGAAGAAACTTGGAAATGTTGTTTTTCTCGTAAAATCTTTCAAAATACTTGTAAATAAAAGAAAACTGTGTTAAAATGAATAGCGACGTGATCCGCTGGATGGATTCTATGATCATAGTTTAGATAAAGGAGCGTGACATTGTGAATTTAGTAGAAAAAATAACAAAAAGTCAAATGAGAACAGATCTTCCTGATTTTCAAGTTGGTGATACTGTTCGTGTTGATTTAAAGATTGAAGATGTTGATTCTAAAGGTAATAAGAAAATTAGAATTCAGGCATTCGAGGGTCTTGTTATGGCTATTAAGGGATCTGGTGTAAGTAGAACTTTTACAGTTCGAAAAATGTCTGGAAATGTAGGTGTAGAGAAAACATTACCTGTGCATTCTCCAACTATTGATAAAATTGTAGTAGTTAGAAAAGGTAAAGTTAGACGTGCTAAACTAAATCATATCAGAAAATTAAAGAAGACACCAAAGATTAAAGAAAGAGTATAAGGCTTAGACATTAAGCCTTATTTTATTAATGGGTGATTATATGAAAGAAGATAAGATAGAAAAATATGGGGAACAAACAAGAATTTTTAAAATTCTTAAAGAAGCAATTCCTTATGTAGTAATTATTTTAGTCGTTGTTTTTATCAGGACCTTTATAGTAACTCCGGTAAAAGTAAATGGTTCTTCTATGTATCCTTATTTAAAGGGAGGAGAGATTCTGATTTTAAATAAATTGGATCGTTCTTATCACCGCTTTGATATCGTTGTTGTAAATGTGAATGGTACGAAAATTATTAAAAGAGTAATTGGCTTACCAGAAGAGTCTATTTCTTATCAGAATTGTAAGTTATATATTAATGATGAAGAAGTAGAAGACTTTGTAACTTCTTGTATTACGGATGATTTTGATAGAGTATTTATTCCTAAAGGATATTATTTTGTTATGGGAGATAATCGTCAAAATTCCTCTGATAGTCGAGATTACCGAGTGGGCTTAATTTCTAAATCGCAGATAGAGGGAACTACCTCTCTTAGATTGTATCCTTTTAATCGTTTTGGAATCTTGAAGTGAGAATGTTTTTCTAACATTCTTTTTTTATGATATAATGGACTAGGTGATTTTATGAACGGAGGAAGAGGTGCGAAAGGATCTATTAATGATAGACTCATTAGTATGATGTATCGAAGACGATATAAATTAGCGGAAAAAAAGAAACGGGGTTATAAGAAAGAAGAGAAGCCTGCTCAAAAGGTCTATTTACAGTCTATTCAAGATTTTGATCTTGCCTCTGATGTAACTACTTTAGAGGAAGAGGATAAAGAGGTTGTTGAGGAAGTATTTAATACACCTCCTGCCGAGGGGAATACCGTTTCTACGGCAGAAGATATCCCAGTATCTATTTCTTATGAAGAACCAGTGATTCCTTTTACTCCTTCCTTTGAAACAAAGATAAAAGAGGTAGAACAAAAGGCCCAAGAAGTAGAAAAGGAATCAGAACCTTCTGTGACGGATCTTCACGACATGAGTGAGAAAATGGAAGAGATTGATATTACGACTGAGGTTTTCGATTTTGACCATTATGATTATTATGAGGTTTTACAACAGTATCCTGCGATTGCTGAGTATCCAGAATCAGAAGTAGTTGATGTGGAAGAAGAAATCGAAAAAGTTGATGATGAAGAAGTAATATTAACAGAACTTTCCGATTTTATAGAAGAAAGTAAGGAATTAATTGGCGAGATAAAAGAGGATTTAGTAGAAATTGAAGAGGCCATTCCTGAAAGTAAGACGCAAGAAGAAATCGAAGCATTAGATGAAAAATATGATGCAGTCAATCAAAAGGTTACTAATTTAAAAGCTCAATACGATGTTGTGAAAGAAAAATATGATTTTGAAGAATACGAGATTTTGGATAGTATTGAGATGATGTCTGCTATTGAGGATTATCACGATAAAGCTTCTTTTGAGGAATTAGAACTATTGGTAGATGCTTGTAAAGAAGAAATCGATCAAATTGATGATGTTTTGATAGAAGAAAGAAGAAACATTAGTGTCGCTGAAGATGTTGTGGAAAAGAAAGAAGAAATCCAAGAGAGAGATGAAGCCTTTGAAAAAAATAAATCTGGAGTTATGTATCTAGATGATGTCGAAAAGGATATCGCAAAAGAAGCTCGTGAACAAGCTCAAATTATGAAAGATTTAGAACAGCAGTTAAATCAATTTTCTACCAATGTAGAATTAGTGACGAGAACTGTTTATCACACAGAACGTCTTTTTGGTTCTTTCTTAAGAATTGCCGCAGGGATTATGACCGTTCCTTTTAGTGGTAGACATGTATTTGGAATTATGTTAGGAACGCATTTAATCAATAATGGTATTCGTCGGTTACGGGAAAGCTTAAATCCTGAATTTGTTCAAACAACGGAGGTAACTTATCGCTATCAGAGTGTTGAACGAGAAATTTTAAATAGTAAAGATGCTGTTAGAACAACAGAAAACTTAATTGATGATTCTTTATATCAATTAGATGGTTTTGAAGAAGAATTTAAGGCTCGTTTTCAAGCCTATTCCTCTGTTATTCCTCAATATAAAGAAGTAGAGAATCAAATTCAATCCTTAAAATCTCGTCTTCAGGCAAAAAAAGAAGAAGTTCAAATCATGCAAAAAGATTTAGACAGTCAGTATGAACGAAATAAGGCCAAGGTAAAAAGAGCTTCTCAATAAAAAAGTCATAAAACAAAAATATGACTTTTTTTATGGAATAGAAGAATTCTAGATTTTCTTTCTTGTTTATGATACAATGAAGAAGATAGTAGAAAGGTTAGAAATTCCCCCAAAAAATCATAAATTTGAAAAAAAACTATTGAAAATAGAACCAAAATGTATTAGAATACGAACATGCGGAGAAAATAGAAGCTTTTTAAGGGATTGAATAGGTGTGGTGAAGGTTAGATATGAAAAAGATTTTTTCTCAAAAAATTTTATTATTTTTATTAGTACTCTTACTATTGCCAGTAGGAGTTTCGGCAAAAGAACAAATTCTTTTGGAGATTAATAAGAAGGAATTAGAAGTAGGCGATGAGATTTTAGTAACGGCGAAGTTGCCAAAAAGTATGAAATTATATGCTTTGACAGCTACTTTTAGTTATGATCAAAATGTATTTGAAATTCTTGATGATACTGATTTCGAGGCAGAAAATCCTAATATCAGTGTTCTTTATAATCCAGAAAATCATAAATTTGGGGTTATGAATAAATCAGGAGAGATCGATGAAAATCTCTTTCAAATTCATTTGCGTGTAAAAAAGGATGCCAATGTCGGTTATACCAATATCGCTCTTACCAATATTTCTTCTTCTGATGCAGATAGTGTTGTTGAATTTGAAAAAACGACGACAAGGCTTTTGGTTACTAGGGATGCTTTAGATGGAGAGATTGCTCCTAGTAATTCAGAAAATAAAATAGAAGAGCAAGAAGAAGAACCGGTCAAAGTTTCTACCAATAAGCCAATTGTGATGGGACTTTTCCTAGTAGGTGGAGTTCTTGCGTTAGGTGTTCTTTATCTTTTGGCTACGAAAAAGGGGAATAAGATTCTTATTATAATATTAGTGGGAGCCACGGTTGTTTGTGTAGCGGTTGCTAGCTTTTTAGTGGTTTCTAACGATAAGAAAAAGGATGTTAATAAAGACGGAAAAAATACGTATGAAGATGCCGAAGAAATTATTAAATACCTTATTGACATGCAAGGAACGAAAACAGAAGAAAAGAAAAACGAAACAGATTATGATATCAATAATGATGGTAAGGTAGATATTCAAGATGCAGCTGGTAGTACAGAACATACAACAAAAGAAGTAGATTATAAAGTTGCTCTAAGTGAAAAAAATCCAAGTGGTATTTTCGTAAAGAAGGGCGAAATTACTTTTGAGTTTAAAGCGGAAGTAACACTAAATGAAACCATTCAAAAAATAGAAATAGATGGAGAATATTATCCAGTTACTTATCAAAATAATACGTATAGCGTGACTTTAAATACTCCTACAAAACCAGGTGTTCATGAATTTAAGATTACCAAGGTTCTTTTAGCAAACAATCGGGAAGTAAATACAACACTTTCTATTGTTAAGGAGATTTTAAAAGAGAAGCCTTATGTGGATATGTTTGATGTCAATGATGAGGAAAATACTTTTAATTTCCAATTAGAAGATGTTGATAATGCTTTCCTAGATGGAACTATTGTTGTAACAGATATTGAGAATAATAAAGAAGTTATCAATGAAAAAATAAAGAAAGAAAATCATTTCCACTATGATTTTGAAAAAGAAACTACTTATACGGTAGAAGTATATGCTGATTATGATCTTGATAGTGGAGAATTAGAAGAACAAACTGGTATCGATAATTTCCATGAAGAGGAATTAATCTATGACCATCACTTTATGATTAATAGTGATTATGATTTTAAAATATCTGATGTTACGATTACAGATGTAGTAGAAAAAGATTCTGCTCCTGTTATTACCTTCAAAAGTACCAATAAAGAAAATTATCCTGTTTCTTATATTGTTGTTGGCGATAAGGAATATGATGTAACAGCTATCAGAGAGGATTCTTCTTATGAAGTTGTTTTAACGGGATTAAATACTTCTACCTATGGAAAATATTATCTTGATATCGATAGTGTTGTCTTAGATAATTTGAAAAAATTTGAAAGAGAAAAAGATTATCAACAGAATTCTTTGACTTATAACGTATTAAAACATGCTCCTATCGTTGATAATATTGAGATAATCAATCAAGAAGAAGAAAAGCAGGTTCTCGTTTCTTATCAAGTTCATGATGATGATCATACTATGAAGAAATTAACGGCTGTCTTAGTAGATTCTACTGATAAAGTTTTAGATAGCCAAGAAATTTCAAGAGAGGGAACTTTTACTTTATCTTATAAAGGAAATTCGGATGGTAGATATCGCGTAAAATTCCTTTCTGATTATAATTTAGGTACGGATAGACATGATTATGTAGGAATGAACGTTGGGGAAGAGTCTATCTTAACGCAGATGGATATTTATGTAGAGGCATCTACGGTAACAACACCATTCCCTGTGAAAGGACAACCAAAATACACGATTACGTATAAAGTTTTTGTATCTGATAACTTTAAGAAAGATCACGATTATAATGAGCTTGCCGGTGTAACTATCAATGGTTTAAATTATGATGGCAATAAGCAAAGTGGCGAATATACTTCTGCTATTAGCTTTACAGTTCCAAGTGAGTCTGGAGTTTTAGATTTACAAGTAGATAGGGTAAAATTACGGAAAGAGACTTATCAAGGAAATTCTCATGCGTTCTTTTCCGTTACCCCACATATCACGCAAATCGATGTCTTAAAAGATAAGCCAACGATTGAAAATTTAGAAATTTTAGAAGAAGATTATGATAAAGGTACTGTAACTTTTAAATTTACAGTTACAACGGATAAAGGTGGTTTGGAAGAAGGCGAAGTCGTATTAGGAGAACAAAAATATCCTATTCAAAGTGGAGAAAATGAAGTAACTTTCACTGAGGTTCCAACCGATGAAGCACTTGAATTAAATTTTTATGGAACGTATGATTTGGATACGAATACTTTAAAAGACGTAGACGATAGTAAAAATAGTTATACTCATGAATTGTTAACGACAGTTCCATATGGTCTTTATGAAGATAGCCTTTATCAAGAAATTGCTTTAACAGAGATAGAGGCAATTAGTAAAAATGAGGATTCTTATTTTGAGAAGAAGGAAGATATTACCTTAAGATTTTCTGCACATCTTCCAGCTGATTTAGATTTCGACATCGCTAAGGTAATCATCAATAATAAAGAATATCCAGTTGAAAAACTAGAGGATGAATTTTATGTTACTGTGGATGGCTATACAACCTCTGGTATTAAAAAAATAGAAATTGAAGAAATTGTTTTAAGTAGTGGTAAGAAAGTCAAATTGACAACTCCGATTACTGTTTCTGTTGAAGTTTTAAAAGATGCTGTTACGATTGAGGATTTCAACTATGAACTAGAAGAGAACAATATTCGATTAGACTTATCTGTTAAAGATCTAGATAGTTCTTTGGTAGGAGGAGCAAAAGAAGGAATTACCATTGCTATCTTGGATGAAGATAATCATGTAATAGATACATTACCTTATAGTGACGAGATTCTTCTTCCTCTTCAAAAAGATATTTTGAGATATTATATAAATGTATATGCAACTTATGACTTAGATATTAGTAAAACAGATAATGTTCATTATCATTCCAAAGAGTTACTTTTAGAGGAAAATATTTCTCTTGATAAGAATTCTATTGAGTTAAAAGATATTTTAGATGTTACTCTTTATACGGAAAAAGATGGGAAAACTATTCCTGTTGAGGAAGTAGAGGTAAATACGATTCTAGAACATCAGAATGACTATTTCCTTACCCTTACTATGAATCAGATGCCTACTGTTTATGCTAAAATTAAAAAGATTTTAACGGATAATAATCGATTAGTCTTTATTCTTGATTACGAATATGTTACACAGGAAAAGGCAAAAGAAAAACAAGATATCCGTATTGATTTTGGTGAAATAAAAAATGGCATAGTAAGAAATGAAGCTCGTCCAGAAACTTTAGAATCTTTTATAGAAAGAGTAAAAAATAATCCAGATGGAGAATTTACTTTAACTCATGATTTTGATGCTTCCACGATTTCAGAAGATACTGCTGCTCTTATTGATGTAGATTTTACGGGTACCTTAAATGGAAATGGTTATAAAATTAAGAATTTAAATAAGCCATTATTTAATACTGTTAATGGTGGAACCGTTGAAAATATTCGTTTTGAAAATGTAGTATTACCTTCTAATAATGCAAAGGGTACAATAGCGAATAAAGCAATCAATGCTACTATTCGAAAAGTCTTAATAGATGGATTTACTAAAACTGGTGCCGAGGGAACTAGTGGAACCCTATTCGGAGAAGCTTTGAATGATACAGTCATTGAAGAATGTGGAATAACGAATTTCACGATCAATACTGCCTGGATGACGCAGACAATTGGTGGGGTAGTCGGTTATTTGAAAGATTCTACGATTCGAAATACCTATATCGTAGGAAAAATGGATGCTTCTTGGAATTTTGTTAGTACATTTGTCGGAAATGCTCAAGGAAATTCTACCCTTGAAGGAAATTATTCTAAGGTAAATTATCACAATGGTTACGCTACCCATACTTGTGGATTTGCTTGTGGAACAACGAGTTTAGTAGTAAAAGATAATATTGATTTAAATACTCTTAGCGGAAGTATTCCCTATAAATTTGTAAGTAGCTTTAAAGAATCTACGAACAATTATTACCTTGTAAATAATGGGGATTCTTATCAAGCTCAAACTGGGGTAAAACTTCTTGAACAAGCTCAAGTTGATAGAAGTCTTTTTGAAAAGGCTAACTTCAAAGAAGAAATATGGAATTTAAAGAATGTTTCTTATGATATGACACCAACACTCAACATTGAGAAAGTTAGTAAGATTAATGTGAAAGAAGTAGGGGATGCTTATGATGAAAATAAGGAAACCCTATACAGCAATTTATTACGATTGATGCCATTCTACGATAGCATGAAGATTGTAGAGAGTGCTGCCAATATCCCAGAGGATCATTTATTAGCACAACAAGAAATTCTTCATATCATTCCAGTTGATGCCAGTGGTAATGTAGTTACTTATCTAACAACGGAAAATCCTAAAAAAATTCAAAAAATAAGAATTGTATTTAAGAACAATCAGATGTTGGAATACAGTGTTCGCTACGATGGAATTTATGATATGGTAGCAAGTTATCGAATTAGTGATTTAAAAATAGATTATACTTTTAATCATTATGTAATTGACAGTAATTCTCAACTTGCTAATAATTTAACAAACTATTTAGCATCCTTGACATATGAAGATAATTTGGACAAATTAACAGTGACTGCTGATAGTAGAATTTATCGAGAATTCTACTACGATGTTACGCAAAAAGAATTAAAAGAATTTGTATTAAAATATCTATCTAATAGTAATTATACGAATACTTCTAATAATGAAGCTATTAATGATTACATAGAAAAAGAGATCAAACAAGATCAGAAATTAGAAAAGATACTATATGTATATAATTATTTCAGAAGATTCTATGATGTAGAAATCAATGGTATGAAATTATATGATTTAGTACTATTTAGTTTAACTGGCTTTAATGAAAAAATGACTCCATATGATATTGCATTAGAATTCTTATCAAATGATCAAAACTTTAAAACGAGTGAAACCAATACTGCTTATACAAGAACTCTTAGTAAGTATACTGGATTGGATAAAATTACAGACTTCCTTGCATATCTTGTTGAAGTATTTACAGATCAGACACCTTCTGAATGGTATGCTAGTCAGTTTAAGGGATACCTAGTAGAATTAAATGTCGAAGGAAGACCAGATATTCAATATACATTATGGGATCATGTTAGCAGTAAAGATACTAACACGGGAGTAGCTTGGTATAATTATGTTCTACCAATAGCAACTCTTCCTGAAAATGCCGCTTATGTTATTTCTACTCCTGTTCAATTTATTATTGGTTCCCAAAGAACTTATATGGTAAATCCAGAAGATCCAGTTCAACGAGAAAAATTTGTAAAAAAGGTTCAAAGTTATGCGGTTAGAATGAAAGATTATTATGCAACAACAGCTAAACTAATTACGGAAGCAAAATTCTTTAATGACATTCATACCGTTCAAATCGATAAGCGATATGCTTATGATGAAAATGGAAATCTTATTTTCCAAAATCCAGAGACAACGCAAGAACCATTCCATAAAAATTTTAATGAGGTAATTGGTCAGTTCGCATATAATGACTATAATGCTGCTACAGCGAATGGTGCTTATGTTATTTGGAGAGTAGAGGGTGTCATGGATGGAAATCTCCTTCCAGAAGAAGGTCAGACCTATGAATATACTTACCATACTTGGTCTCATGAAAGTGCTCATAATATAGATGCAAGACTTTTCCTTAAAAATAATGGTAGAAGATTTGATGCTGGTGGAGAAGACTATGCAGATAGTAATCTAATGCAAAGTTTTGGAGATGGAGATATCGTTATGAATCTCTCAAGACATTTTGAAAAAGATTCTAAAATTAGTTCTAACCTAGATATCACAAGAATTGATTCTCTTCCAGAAATCTGGGATTTCTATCAAAAATTATTTGATACTGTATATATTCTAGATTATTTAGAAGGTCAGGCATTCTTACAATTATCACCAGAAGAACAAGCTAGATTGGTCGTTCAAGCTTCTTATCCAAATGAAAAGATGTATGAAATAGATGATAAGCCATATTATCGAAATTATATGACGACTGTTTACCACACCATAGATAAAGATACGATTCAAGCGATGAATTTAAAAACTATGGATGATTTGACAAAGAATCGTTTAGTGATGTATCCAACTGTTATCTATTCAACCTATATTGATAATCGTTACGGTGGAGAAAATATTTATAAAGTTCGTTGGTATCAACCTCATAATGATTATGGTAGACCAGATTCTTACAGTATTAAGTGGTTTGCTTATGAAATGTTAGGATATGCTGGATATGAAAAAGGTTATATAGAGTATTTTAGTAATATTCATTCTGAACGAAAGACATTTGCTAAAGTAGATAGTAATGGCGATTATCTTTATGATAAAAATGGAAATAAGCAAACAACAACTGTAGATTACAAAACAGATTTAATGGCTCTTCAAACGATTACAAACGATGATACGATGACTTTTGATAAATACAAGAAAATGAGATTTGATGAAGTTCAAGATAAGTTAGAGTATATCAATATTCTTTCTGTGGATGAAGTATATCAAGAATTTTTACAAGCTTTACAGGAGGATGCAGAAACTGTAAGAAAAGCAGAGGAAACAGCATGGAAGCAATATCCTGGTGAAGATAAAGACTCAGAAAATAATCGTAACAAAATAATTTCTAATGCTAGAAAATTTGAAAAAAGTACAGAAGTTAGAAGAAAATACTTCTACGAATTAAAGAATAAAACAAATGATTTCTTAGACTCTGTATATAACAATGAAAAAACACAAACGGTAACTGTATTCACAGAAGAAACTGAGTAAGAGAGAGGAGAAATCCTCTCTTTTTTATTGCCATTCTATGGTATAATGAAATAGTAAGATATAGATAGGATGATAAATATGGATTATTCTTTAACACCAGAAGAGATAGAAGCTATTCAAAAATATCAAGAAAATGATTTTAGGATTATAAATTCTTTATTGCGAAAAGGGATGGAAAGCGAGAGGAGAATTAATCTTTCAAGAAAGGGCGGTTATCCTCCTATAACAAAAGAAAAAATGGAAGAAAGCTTAAGAGATATACAATACTTATATTCTGCTATTTTAAAAAGATATGTCGCTAACGGATGTGTAAAAGCACCTAAGCCATTGTATAGAGGAACTCAGACCTCATTAATTTCCTCTCTTCAAAATGAAAATAGTTCCTTTCTTTCTACCTCTTCTAGTATTCTTCAGACAAGGACATTTTCAAAAATCTTTTCAAGAGAAAGTAAAGGGGCAGATGAATCGGAAAGGGCAGTTCTACTGATAGAGGGTAATGTTCCTTGGATGAGTGTGGAAGATGAAATTGGCGGTGGGGAGGATGAATTTTTATTTGTACCTTCCAGAGTGGAGATTGAAGAAACAGATTTATCCTTTAAGAAAAAATTTGGTCAAGAATATATCATGAAGTTGTCGGAGATAGATATACCTGAAAAGTCAATGGAAGAAATCGAACAATTAAGACAGGAAATATTAGAACAAACAGAAAGAATGAGTAGTTATTTAGAATATCTTTTAGTCACGATTGAAAATCCAAATATTAAAGATGATTCTCGTGTTTTATCCATTATCCAAGCTTATGATGCATGGAAAGATTTAGTAATTCAATACAATTATCAACAATTTAGAATTTTAAAAAATAAATTTTTAGAAGGTGCCCCTTTAGTAGAAGAAGGGACAAAAGTTAAATAAGAATTTTTATCAAAAAAAATAGGATAAATGAGGAGAAGATATGGAGAAGAGCAAAAAAATAATTTTTACGATTTTGATAAGTTTGTTGATTACTACTGCTTGTACAAATGAATCAAAAGAAAAAGACCAAGATACTTTCCTAAATCAAAACGAAAAAATAGAAAGTATTAAAAAAGGTCATTTAGATAGTTGCTCAGATTTTACGATTGAAGAATTAGTAAATAATTCTATGGAAAATATTGAGTGGACAATAGACAAAAGTGATAAAGGTTATTTTGTATATAATGTTCGTGGAGATATGGATATTCATGATGAATTAGAAAATGTCTTAATACAATTTACAATGGATGAAGATACTATTGTTGTCAAAGATATTGAAATCAATAAAGTGTCAGAGAATTCAGAAAAGTATCAAACTTTGATAACCGATATGTGTGAAATTAGTCAGGATAAAAGAAAAAAAGAGGAAAATGAACAATGGATTCAAGAGCAAGAAGACAAAATCCATCAAATCCCGGATGGCTATGTTACTTACGAGTTTACGGTTAATTTATTGTCTACTTATGGGAATAGTATCATGCCTGGCGATTATGTAGATATCTATGATGCCTCTCATCAGGAAAGATTAGTGGAAAAAGCGGCAGTGTTACAGGTTTTGGATAAAAATGGTAATCATGTTTTTGAACCTAATCTATCAGAAATCAGGGAGCCAAATAAAATGATTGTAGCAGTCAAAAAAGAGGACTTGGAAAAATTAGATTCTTTCCATGGTGAGGTTGGTTTTATTCTTTCCAGGAGATAAAAACGTTGAAAGAATGATAGGGAGTAAAGTTAAAGAATATAATACAGAAAAAAGCCAATATTATAGGCTATTCAAGTAAGGATAGGAAAAATAAGGAGTAAGGATTAGAGATGGAAGAATATTTAGAATTTGCAAAAGATATTGCTTATCAAGCAGGTAAAATAATGATTCAATATTTTAATCAAAACACCGGTGCTAGCTATAAAGGGGATAAAACAATTGTAACTATGGCTGATAAGGAAATTAATTCCTATTTGATAAAAAAAGTAAAAGAAAAATATCCTGATCATAGTGTAGATGGCGAAGAAGAACAATATGGTAAAAGTAATCTTGTATGGGTATGTGATCCAGTCGATGGGACTGCTATGTATGCTAGGCATATACCAGTAGCAGTATTTTCTTTAGCATTAGTAATTGATGGTGTTCCTAATATTGGAGTAGTTTATGACCCATTTACAACGAGTTTATATACAGCAATTAAAGGAAAAGGAGCTTATAAAAACGGTGAAAAAATATCTGTAAATGATTATTCTTTAGAGGATATTAGGACAGTTTGTCATTGCGATATGTGGTCTAAGGCCAAATATAATGTCTGCAAAGTATTTGAAGAATTAAGGAAGAGAACTCGCTTAAATGATATTGGAAGCATTACAAGAGCCAGTTGTTTAGTTGCTACTGGAGATTATAGCTTAACAATTTTTACAGGAACAGAACATAAGAATTGTGATATAGCCGCTGTAAAAGTTATTGTTGAAGAAGCTGGTGGAAAAGTAACTGATTTATTCGGAAATGAACAGAGATATGATCAAAGTATCAAGGGGCTTTGATAAGTAATGGGAAAGTCCATGATGAAGTGGTTAAGGTAATTCAAGAATATCTTCTTGAAGAATAGATTCCTATATTTTTTTGAATAAACCTATACACTAGTTAAGAAAAATACGATAGATTAAAAAAAAGATATATTATGTGCCTCAAAGTTTTATTAATAGAGGAAAGTAAAAATTGTGGTGATAAAAATGAATGAAAATCAGACAAGTATCAACTGGTTGATTACGATTTATTTAACCCCATAAAATTATACATTTGAGATTCATTATATTTAAATATATAATTAACTTGGAGTGTGATTTTAATGGATAAATATAATTTAAAAGAATTAGAGGAAAAACTTAAGTATTGTAAAAATATGAAATTAGAAGATGTATCATTAGATGATGTAGATGAGATAAGTTCTATAAAGATAGATAGAAGAAAATCAAGTAATGAAAGAATATTAGATTTTATTATGAAAGCAAAGAATCCTTATATATTTAAAGTAAATGGCAAATTAGTAAAAATTAGTTTTTCTGATACAGATAAAACTGCAGAAGATTGTTTAACTAGAGTTTTAATGAATTTATATAAATAAAGGAGAATAAAAATGGATATAGTAAATCAAGTTGAAAAAGAAGTAAGAAAATATATTGAAGAATATAAAAATAATTCAAAAGATAGTTACGATTTTTGGAATGAGCATATAAATATAAAGAGTCTATTGATTTAGCAAAAAAATATAATGCTGATGAAGAAGTAGTACGATTAGGATCTTTATTACATGATATTGCTTTCATTCGTCAAGTAGGAGATAAGAAAGACCATCATATAAATGGAAAAATAATTGCAGAAGAAATATTGTCTAAATATTTATATCCAGTAGATAAAATGAATAGAGTATTAAGTTGTATTTATAATCATAGAAGTAGTAAAAATGGAACTACTTTAGAAGAGTTGTGTGTAGCAGATGCAGATATTTTAGCCCATTTTGATAATATTCCAATGCTGTTTAATTTAGCTTATAATAGATACAACATTAATTTAAATGAAGTTAGAGAGTGGATGAGAGATGCTTTTGAAAAAGACTATAATGATTTAAGTGAAAAAACGAAAGAAAGTTTTAAAGAAAGATACGCTCTAATTTGTAAAACAGTACTAGGTGATTAATTAATAATTTATAAGGAAGTGATAATAATGGACAATCGACAAAATCAGACAAGTATCAACTGGTATCCAGGACATATGGCAAAAACTAAGCGACTTATTACAGAAAATCTAAATTTAATAGATGTAGTTTATGAAGTTGTTGATGCTCGGATGCCATATTCTTCTAAGGTACGAGATATTGACAACTATATCAAGGATAAACCAAGAATTATGGTTATGACAAAAATGGATTTATGTGATAAAAAAGAAACTGATAAATTTATTGAGTTTTATGAAAAGAAAGGATACAAAGTTTTTCCGGTAAATTTAGAAAAAGAAAAGAATCTAAATGATTTAATTTCTCTAACAGAAGAATTTGTACAATCCAAGATACAGGAGAGAATAGAAAAAGGAATGATGAAGCGAAAAATTAGAGTATTGGTCGTTGGAGCCCCTAACGTAGGAAAAAGTACTCTAATTAATCGTTTAGTAGGTAAAAAGGTAGTAGGAGTTGGAAATAAACCGGGAGTTACTAAGGAACTCAATTGGATTCGAATTGGTTCTTCCTTAGAACTCTTGGATAGTCCTGGAATTTTATGGCCAAAATTAGCCGAAAGGGAAGTTGCCTTTAATCTCGCTTCCCTAACTTCTATTAAAGAAGAAATTTTACCAATCGATGAAGTTGTTTATTATATTTTAAAAACACTGGAACAATATTATCCATCAAAATTAGAAAATCGATATGGTATTACTGAAGTAACAGAAGATACTTTTGAGGATATTCTTATTCAAATTGGTAAAAGAAGAGGTTGCATAGGAAAAGGTGGAATGGTTGATTATGATAAAGTTTATGCCCTTGTTATGAACGATATAAAATCTGGAACTATTTCAGAAATAACTTTTGACCGAATGGAAAATGTAGAAATTTAAATTTAGTGAAAACAAGCCTTTTTTGTTTTCTTTTTATTTTTGAGATGTTATAATTTTAGTGAAGTTGGTGGGATATGGATCATAAATTTAGAAATGTTTTAGCTCTTGCCTATGTAGGAGATAGTGTCTATGAGATTTTTATTCGAAAATATTTATTTTTACAGGGAATTGAGAAAGTAAATGAATTACAGCAAAAAGCGATTCGTTATGTCAGTGCAAAAGGGCAATCTCACTATTTAGATTGGTTAATAGAAAATCATATTTTAACGGAAGAAGAGCTAGAAATCGTTTACCGTGCTCGTAATCATAAAAGTCATGCGAGTCCAAAGAATACGGATGCTTCTACTTATCATAAAGCAACAGGGCTGGAGGCTTTAATCGGCTATTTATTTTTAGAAGAAAAAAGGGAAAGAGTTCATGAAATTATGAATTTTATCATTCAAGTGGGAGAGGATGAAAGTTATGTATGTATTCGGTAAAAATGTAGCTTTAGCAAGTTTAGATAGTAACCATAAGATTATTAAGGCCTTTCTTGATAAAGAATTTCGTGACCAAAAAATAATCAGTAGATTACAACAGAAAAAGGTTCAGATAGAGTACTTATCCAAAAGAGACTTAGATCGAAAAGTAGACGGCCTACATCAAGGAATTATTTTAGAAGTGGAAGATTATCACTATGCTTCTTTAGAAGATGTTTTAAAGAGTGAAAATCCTTTTCTGGTAATCTTAGATCATCTTGAGGATCCACACAATTTTGGAGCCATTATTCGTACGTGTGAGGCAGCAGGAGTAGATGGTATCATTATTCCAAATGATCGAAGTGTAGAAGTAAATAGTACCGTTGTAAAAACAAGTGTTGGGACGACGGAAAAAGTAAAAATCGTAAAAGTAACCAATTTAGTAAATACTATAAAAGAACTTAAAAAGAGAGGTTTTTGGATTTTTGGTACCGATATGCTGGGAACGGATTATACCACATTGGATTATCGTGGCAAAACAGCGATTGTTTGTGGTAATGAAGGAAAAGGAATGAGTCGATTAGTAGAAGAGAATTGTGATTTTATTGCAAGCATTCCTATGCAGGGTGAGGTAAACAGTTTAAATGCCTCTGTTGCAACCGCTATCATTATTTTTGAGGCTTTGAAATCGAGAAGGGGGTAACATGAATTATCAGGATTATAATGACTATGAACTTATTTCCTATGTTTATGACTCTGATGAAGAAGCTAGAAACATTTTACTTAAGAAATATGAGCCATTAATTTCTTCTATTGTTTCTAGGATGTTGAAATCCTGTTCTTATATTGGATTAGAAAAAAGTGATTTAATTCAAGAGGGATTAATTGGATTAAATCATGCAATTGATTATTTTAATGAACAAAAGGATATCACCTTTTATACCTACGCTAAAACGTGTATTGAAAGACGGTTAGTTAGTACTATTGTTGCCGCTAAGAGATTAAAACACAGGGCTTTAAATGAATCGATATCGATTGATGGGGAAGAAGATATTTCTTTTGATAAAATTTTGAAAGATAGTAGTGCTAATCCAGAAGAGATTCTCATGGATACAGAAGTAACAGAGGAACTCATTGAAAAGATTAGAGAAAGACTTACGGATTTTGAGACTCAAGTATTTGATTTGATGCTTAATTATTTTACTTATCGAGAAATTGCCAATTTACTAGATAAGGATAAAAAGCAGATTGATAATGCTATTCAAAGGGTCAAAGCAAAAGTGAAAGAAACCATTCAAAATTCAGAAAACTAAAGTGTAATTTACTTGCATTCCCAACTTTATTTCTATATAATAAAACTAGGTGATACTATGAAGGCTCTAATAACTGGTGCTTCTTCTGGAATTGGGGCACAGCTTGCTGTAGAATTTAGTAATCTAGGATATGATTTGATTTTGGTTGCAAGAAGAAAAACAAGATTACAGGAACTTTCTAAAAGTTTAAAAACCAAGGTAGAAATTATTCCTTTAGATTTGGGAAGTACTTTTAATTGTGTTAAATTATATGAACAAGTAAAAGACGAGGATATAGATGTTGTAATCAATAATGCTGGTTTTGGGTTAGCCGGGGAATTCACGGAAACTAAGCTTGATCGAGAAATGGATATGATTGACTTAAATATCAAAGCCGTTCATACTCTTACGAAATGTTTTCTCAAAGATTTTAAAAATAAAAATAAAGGATATATATTAAATGTTGCCTCTTCTGCAGCATTTCAGCCGGGACCTTTAATGGCCACTTACTATGCCACTAAAAATTACGTGTATGCTCTTACGATGGCTATTTATGAGGAACTAAGAAAAGAACATAGTAAAGTATATATTGGTTGCCTTTGTCCTGGACCAGTCAATACGGAATTCAACAAAGTAGCTAAAGTAGAATTTAAAATGTCTAGCTTAAGTAGTGAGTATGTAGCTCACTATACTGTGAAGAAGATGTTTCAAAGAAAATTAGTGATTATTCCTGGTTTCTTGATGAAATGTTCATATTATCTTTCTAAATTTAGCCCTCTGCGATTAAAACTAAAAGTGATTTATCATATTCAAAAGTCAAAATTGCAATAATTTGACTTTTTTTAATTCTTTTGGTAAGATATCTACCCGATAGAAAAAGGGGATTTATTTTATGAAAAAAATTTTAATGGAATATCCGTCTTATGATGGTCATAATAAATTATTTGATGGTGGAACCCATATTATTTATCCAACAAAACTATATTCTTTTTCGGCAGGAAATCGTTCCTTTTTTTTGCTTCATTATTATGATGATACTATGAAGAAAAGATGTTTTACAATTTTAGCTAAGAGTAATGAAGCATTTGTGAAAATTCCACTTACGGATTATAGAAGATTCAGAAAAGTAATGCATAAACTCGATTTAGTGCCTGCTTCTTTGGATATATTACCAGAACATATTTATTTAGGAACAACACTTAGTCCAGATTTTTTATTTCCAATGGCTCAGAGTACTACGTTTCTTGGCGAGCCAGTTTTCGATTTTCATTATTATTATGCTTATTCGCAAGATAATCCACCTATTGTAAATGATAGGGTTTATCAAAGCAGATGCCTAGAGACATCGTTGATTTCAAAGAATCAATATTATCATTTTGATAAGGGCTTTCTTGGAGTGAAAGCTTCTAATTTACTCGCAACGGAAATGATAAAAAGAGAATCACTTGCGAAAATGGGTGATGATTTTAATGTCGAATTCTTAGTTAGAGTAGAAGAAGGAACTACGGAATATTTGCCTGAAAAAAAGGATGGAACCGTGAAAATGAGATCAGTTTATTTAATACCAGGAATTCATAGATATAAAATTTATGCAACCCCATGTCTTCCTTCTTTGGATTCAAGTTCTGTTTCCTGCAGAACTTGTATGATTACAGTTCCTCAAGTGGTTCCTGGTTCTGGCGATGGCTACTGGGATATACATGATACTAGTGGAGCGTTTAAAGACGGCTTTCGAGGAGAATTACCAATTTCTTTTGATGACGAGGCCAAAGGATTATTCTTAAAAAGGTATTAGTGATAATATCTTTTTGTTTGCTATCATTTTGTTGACAATAACAAAACTTTATGGTACATTATTGGTAACACGAAAAGGTGTTTTTATTTTGAAATAAAAACGGAAAGGATTTTGATGAATGATGAAAAGTATTGCACGATTCTTTATTAGTGTAAAAAATGAAATGAAAAAGGTTAGATGGCCTAATCGCAAAGAAATGGTTAAATATTCTACGGCAACGATTTCTCTTATCGTTTTGTTTGCTCTCTTTTTTGTGGGAAGCGATGCTATTCTTAGTGCGATTATGAAGGTGTTTTAGTTATGGAAAAAGAATGGTATGTAGTCAATACCTATTCTGGACATGAGAATAAGGTAAAAGAAAAATTGGAGATGCGTGCCAGCACCATGGGAATGGAAGATTATATCTTTCGAGTAGTCGTTCCTGAACAAAAAACGATTGAAATAAAAGATGGTGTTGAGAAAGAAAAAGTAACTAAAATGTTTCCAGGATATATTTTAGTGGAAATGATTATGACAGATGAAGCTTGGTTTATTGTTCGTAATACGCCAGGGGTTACAGGATTCATCGGTTCTTCCGGAAAAGGAGCTAAACCATTCCCATTGACTCCACAAGAAGTAGATAAAATTTTAGGTAATATGGGTATGAGTAGACTAGATATTGGTAATGAGATTAAAGAGGGTGACATGGTCCGCGTTATCAGTGGTGCTTTTGCCAATATGTATGGTAAAGTGAAAAAGATTGATTTAGCAGAACAAAAGTTAGAAGTAGCTTTGGATTTATTCGGACAAGAAACCATTGTAGAGGTAGAATTTACCGAAATAGAGAAATCCAATTAAAAAATGTTTACAAAAATTTATTTTTATGTTATTATGAAAGGGCTATATGGCTTTTCATATAGATTTTAGTGGGAGATTTGTTAATAGCGGATTCATTTGAACCACGGCGAAAAAATAATAGGAGGTGTTTTTCGTGGCACAATTAGTTAAGAAGATTAAACTACAAATTCCAGCAGGAAAAGCTACGCCTGCTCCACCAGTTGGAACAGTTTTAGGACCTGCCGGAATTAATTTACAAGAGTTCTGCACCAAATATAATGATGCGACAAAAGATAAGATGGGAGATATTTTACCAGTTGAAATTTCTATCTTTGAAGATAGAACATTCAGCTTTGTTATTAAAACTCCACCAACTGCTTTTTTAATTAAGAAAGTTGGAAATGTTAAGAAAGGCTCTACTAAAGGAAGCAAAGAGATTGTTGGAAAATTAACCAAAGCACAAGTAAGAGAAATTGCTGAAATTAAATTACCAGATCTTAATTGCTATACCATTGAAGAGGCTATTAAGATTGTTGAAGGAACGGCTAAAAATATGGGCGTTTCTGTCGAAGAATAATTTAAGTAAAAACATAGGGAGTCCTATGTGGGAGGAAAATCCGCATTCCACATTTTCCATTACTACCACACAAGGAGGTTAAAAAATGAAAAAAGGAAAAAAATATGTAGAAGCTGCATCAAAAGTTGAAAAGGGTAAGGCTTATTCAAAAGAAGAAGCAGTTCAATTAGTAAAAGAAACTAGTACAGCAAAGTTTGATGAAACAGTAGAATTAGTATTACGTTTAAATTTAGATACGAAAAAGGCTGATCAACAGTTGAGGGGAGCTACTGTTTTACCATATGGTATTGGTAAAGTAAAGAAAGTTTTAGTACTTGCCAAAGGAGAACAAGCTAGCCAAGCAAAGGAAGCTGGAGCTGATTATGTTGGAGATACTGATATGATTGAAAAAATCGAAAAAGAAAACTGGTTCGATTTTGATACGATTATTGCTACTCCAGATATGATGCCTCAATTAGGAAAGATTGGTCGTGTTTTAGGACCTCGTGGCTTAATGCCAAACCCTAAGACAGGAACTGTTACGATGGATACCAAAAGAGCTGTAGAAGACGTTAAAAAAGGACGTGTTGAATATCGTACAGATAGTTTTGGAAATGTAGCTGTTTCTATTGGAAAAGTTTCTTTTGATAGTGAAAAATTACTAGGCAATTTAGATGCATTTATTTCCTTAATCATCAAGACAAAACCATCTGCAGTTAAGGGAAAATATATTAAAAATGTAAGTATTTCTACAACGATGGGTCCTGGTATCAAAGTTGATACGAATAGCTTTGAAAGTTAATATTTACAATCTTTATAAACTATGTTATAATAATTTGCATGAGCAGATAGTACCGTAGACAGTAGGGGGTATATCCTTAATTATCCTACCGAGGAACTTAATTTGATTAAGAACTCAAAGTCCCTACGGTAGTGGGGACTTTTTTAACGGTATTACACAGAGGACAAGGAGGTGTAATATGGCAAATCAAAAAATATTAGATCAAAAGCAAGCTACTATTGATGAGATTATTCAAAATGTAAAGAATTCTAGTTCTTTTATCTTTCTTGAAAATCATGGTTTAACCGTTGCTGAGACAACAGAACTAAGAAGAGCTTTAAGAGAGAGTAATTCTGAACTAAAAATTTATAAGAATACCTTAGTAAATCGTGCCCTAACTTCTCTAAATATTGATTTAACATCAGAATTAAATGGTCCAAAAGTTGTTGCTTTCGGTAGCGATGTTGTAGAACCAATTAAAGCTGTTGCAAAGTTTGCTGAAAAGCATCCAAATTTAGAGATGAAATTGGGAATTGTTGATGGTGAAATTACAGACTTAGCTACGTTAAAGAAATTAGCTACTATTCCATCAAGAGAAGGATTACTTACTATGTTTGCTGGCGGTTTAATGGGTATTGCAAGAGATTTCGCAATTTGCTTAGATTTACATGCTAAAAATTTAGAAGAAAAATAAAATAAATATAATTAAAGGAGGAAAGAAAATGGCAAAATTAAGTGCACAAGAGATTATTGATTCTTTAAAAGAAATGACTCTTTTAGAGATTAAAGAAGTAGTAGATTTAATGAAAGAGGAGTTTGGTGTTGATCCATCTGCAGTAGCAGTTGCAGCACCAGCAGCAGGAGCTGCTGCACCAGCTGATGAAGGACCTTCATCATTTGATGTAGTTTTAGCTGAGGCTGGAGCTAATAAAATCCAAGTTATCAAGTTAATTAAAGAAGTAACTGGTTTAGGTTTAGGAGAATCTAAAGCTATCGCTGATAACGGTGGAGTTGTAAAAGAAAAAGTTGCTGCTTCTGAAGCTCAAGAAATGAAAGCTAAGTTTGAAGAAGCTGGAGCTACCATTGAATTAAAGTAATATGTATAAGAAGATGTTTAGCCTATGTCGTTTTTCGGCATGGGCTTTCACCGTTTTTTTAAGTAGTAGAATAGGGAGAGATTATGGCACATTATTTTCTCGATGATGATTCCGTTAAAAGGGAAGAGAGAGTAACAAAAGCAATGATTGGTGGTAAGCTTTTTACCTTTTGGACGGATAACAATGTGTTTTCTAAAAATGGTCTTGATTTTGGAACGAGAACACTTTTAGAAAGCATAGATGTTAATTCTCTTTCTGGCAGAGTATTAGATTTTGGATGTGGATATGGTCCTATCGGCATTTACTTAGCTACACATGGCTTAGAGGTAGACATGATAGATACAAATGTGAGGGCACTTCGATTGGCAAATAAGAATGCACTTGTAAATCAAGTTCGTGTCTCCATTTTTGAAAGCAATCTTTATCAAAATGTTGTTGGAAAGTATGATTATATCATTACCAATCCGCCTATTAGAGTAGGAAAAAAGATATTATATGAAATTCTAATTCAGGCGAAAGAATATTTAAAGCCTGGGGGCGAGTTAATCTTTGTCATTCATAAGGACCAAGGAGCAAAATCGGTATTTCGGGATATGCAAGATTATTATCAGGTAAAAATCTTACAAAAAAACAAAGGTTTTTACGTGATTGCTTGCAAAACGCATTGACAATTTGTTATATGTTTGTTAAAATTATAAATTGGCGGCATGTATTATTTTGCCTAATATGTGCATTCTAGAAAATTTAGTTTATGGGGTGAAACAAGTGGCTTATACAGTTAAAAAATTCGGTGACTACCGAGAAAGAAGAAGTTATGCAAAAACAAAAAATGCAATAGAATTAAACAACTTGTTAGAGATTCAGAAAAAGTCATATGATTGGTTTATGACAGAGGGAATCAATGAGGTATTTGAAGATATCTTCCCAGTAGAGAGTTTTACTGGTAATTTGACGTTGGAGTTTGGAGAATACTCATTTGAAGAGCCAAGATATTCCATTAAAGGTTGTAAAGACCGTTATGCAACTTATGCGGCACCATTAAAAGTGCAAGCAAGATTATTCAATCATGAAACAGGAGAAGTAAAAGAACAAGAAATTTATTTGGGAGATATGCCTATCATGACAGAGAGCGGAACATTTGTCATTAATGGTGCAGAGCGTGTTATTGTTTCCCAATTAGTGCGTTCTCCTAGTGCTTACTATGGAAAAGATGTCGATAAGAAAAATGGAAAAACAATTATCACTTCGCAAATTATTCCAACACGTGGTACTTGGTTGGAATATGAAACAGATGCCAGAGATGTAATTTATGTTCGTATTGATCGAACTCGTAAAGTACCTATTACCACACTTTTACGGGCATTAGGCTTATCGAATGATGCTGATATTTATGATTTATTCGGAGAAGACGACTATCTTATGCGTACCATTGAAAAGGATGCGAATAAGAATACCGATGAATCTTTAATTGACATTCATTCGAAGTTAAGACCTGGTGAGCCTTCTACGTTAGATAGTGCAAAGAACCAATTAATTTCTCGTTTCTTTGATTCTTTCCGTTATGATTTAGCAAAAGTAGGTCGTTATAAATTCAATAAAAAATTGAATGTAACAGAAAGATTACTTGGATGTAAATTAGCGGAAACCATTCAAGTTGGAAAAGAAGTAATTGCTGAAGAAGGTTCTATTGTTACCAAAGATTTATTGGAAAAATTAAAACCTATCTTTGAGGCTGGATATGGTGTAAAAGAAGCTTTAATCAATGAAGAGTTAGATAGTTATAACAAAGTTCAGATTGTTCATGTTTACTCTAAAACAAATCCAGATAAGGTTATTCCTATCATTGGAAATGATCAGACCTTAGACCTTAAAAGACTAACAATTTCTGATGTTTATGCTTCCATTTCTTATTATTTAAATTTACATAATGGAATTGGTAATTTTGATGAAATTGACCATTTATCCAATAGACGTGTTCGTCAAGTAGGAGAACTTTTACAAAACCAATTCCGTGTTGGAATCAGTCGTATTGAAAGAGTAATTCGTGATAGAATGTCTACTCAAGATATTGCGGAAGTTACGCCTAAAACTCTTATCAATATTAGACCTCTTACGGCAGCTATTAAAGAATTCTTTGGTAGTAGCCAATTATCACAATTCATGGATCAAACAAACCCAGTTGCTGAGTTAGCAAATAAGAGAAGATTATCTTCTTTAGGACCTGGTGGTTTATCAAGAGATAGAGCTGGAATGGAAGTACGTGACGTTAACCCATCTCACTACGGAAGACTTTGTCCAATTGAATCACCAGAAGGACCTAATATCGGACTTATTACGGCTTTAGCAAGTTATGCCAAAGTAAATGAATATGGTTTCATCATGACACCTTATCGTAAGGTTGTTGATGGAAAATTAACAGATGAAATTGTTTATATGACAGCGGATGAGGAATTAGACTATCATATTTCACAGGCTACAGTAAAATTGACAGACGATGATAGATTTGCTGAGGAACGTGTTCCAGTACGTTATAGAGGCGATAATATCATTATCGATTCTAAAGATGTTGATTATATGGACGTATCTAGTCAACAGGTTGTTTCTATTACAACCGCAGGAATTCCTTTCCTAGAACACGATGATGGTAAACGTGCTTTGATGGGATCTAACATGCAACGTCAAGCTATCCCACTTTTGAAGGCAGAAGCTCCTATTGTAGGAACTGGTATTGAAGCTATTTCTGCTCGTGATAGTGGTGCTGTAATCATTTCCAAAGCAGATGGTATTGTTGATTATGTAGATGCTAGAAAAATCTTAGTGAAGACAAAAGGTGGAACGGATACTTATTATTTAAATGGTTTTGATCGTAGTAATGCTGGAACGTGTTACCATCAAGTACCTATTGTAAGAGTGGGGGATACTGTTAAAAAAGATCAAGTAATTGCTGATGGTCCTAGTACCGATCATGGAGAAATGGCTTTAGGTAAAAATGTTCGGGTTGCTTTCATGAATTTTAATGGATATAACTATGAGGATGCTGTTATTTTAAATGAAAGATTAGTTCGTGATGATGTTTATACTTCTATCCATATTCAAGATTATCAAATTGAATGTCGTGATACGAAGTTAGGACCAGAAGAGTTTACGAGAGATATCCCAAATGTTAGTGAAGAGAATCGTAAAAACTTGGATGAAAATGGTATTATTGCAATTGGAACAGAAGTTCGTGATGACGATATTTTAGTTGGTAAGGTTACCCCAAAAGGAATGGCTGAACTTACTTCTGAGGAAAAATTGTTACATGCTATATTTGGTGAAAAGACACGTGAAGTTCGTGATACTTCTCTCCGTGTTCCACATGGTGGTGGAGGAATTGTTCACGATATTAAGATTTTTACCAAAGAGGATACCGATGAGCTTCCAGCTGGTGTATCTAAAATTATTCGTGTATATATTGCTCAAAAACGTAAAATTACAGTAGGAGATAAGATGGCAGGACGTCATGGTAATAAAGGTGTTATTTCTCTAATATTACCAAGTGAGGATATGCCATATACAGCTGATGGGGAACCTATTGATATTCTTTTAAACCCATTAGGTGTACCTTCTCGTATGAATATCGGACAGATTTTGGAAATGCACTTAGGTATTGCAGCAAAAGAGTTAGGAATCTACGTTGCAACCCCAGTATTTAGTGGTGCTACTCGTGATGAGATTATTGATGCTTTAAAAGAAGCTAACTTAGATGAAGATGGAAAAACGGTTTTATATGATGGACGTACAGGAGAACCATTTGATCATCGTATTAGTGTAGGTATTATGTATATGATTAAGCTACACCACATGGTAGATGATAAACTTCATGCTCGTTCAACTGGACCTTATTCTATGGTTACTCAACAACCTCTTGGAGGAAAAGCTCAATTTGGTGGTCAGAGATTTGGAGAAATGGAAGTATGGGCACTTTATGCTTATGGTGCGGCTCATGTTCTTCAAGAAATGATGACCATTAAATCTGATGATGTTGTTGGTCGTGTAAAAGTATATGAATCTTTAGTCAAAGGAACCCCAATTCCAAAATCAGGTATTCCAGAATCATTCCGTGTACTTATTAAAGAATTCCAAGCTTTAGGACTTGATATCAATGTATTAAATGAACATGGAAGATTTGTAGACTTAAAAGAACTAGAGGAAAGCGATAAAGATATGTATGCTACCGATGAAGAGGTATCTGATAAAGTAGAATCTAGTTTAGTATCTGAAGATTCTAAAGAAGAAATGTTTGAGGATTATCAGGATGACTTTGCTGAAGAAGAATTTGAAGATATTGAAGAAGAAATCGAATACGACGATGAAGATGATGATGAGTTTGAAGATGAAACTTTAGATGAAGATTTCGATATCTCTGAAGAAGAATTAGAAAATTTGGAAGGGGATGAGCAATAATGGATGTAAATAGTTTTGAAGGTTTAAGAATTAGTATTGCTTCTCCTGAAAAAATTCGTTCTTGGTCTTATGGAGAAGTAAAGAAAGCAGAAACTATTAACTATCGTACTTTAAAACCAGAACGTGATGGATTATTTTGTGAAAAAATATTTGGTCCAACAAAGGATTTTGAATGTTCTTGTGGAAAATACAAAAGATTAAGATATAAAAATATTATTTGTGATAGATGTGGGGTAGAAGTTACTCGTTCTAAGGTACGTAGGGAACGTATGGGACACATTGAACTTGCTACTCCTGTGTCTCACATTTGGTTCTTTAAGGGAGTTCCATCTCGTATGGGATTGGTTCTTGATATGAGCCCAAGAGATCTAGAAGAAGTACTTTACTTTGTATCTTATGTTGTGCTTGATCCAGGACCAGCTCCTCTTGAAAAGAAGCAAACAATTAGTGATAAAGAATACCGTGCTTACTATGAGAAATATGGAAATACTTTCCGTGTAGGAATGGGTGCAGAAGCAATTAAAGAATTATTAATGGGCGTTGATCTTCAAAAAGAAGTAGATGAAATTAAAGCTGAAATTGAACAGATTAAAGATTCTTCTTCTCAAAAGAGAATTCGTTTGATCAAACGTTTAGATATTTTAGATGCTTTTCTAGAATCTGGTAATAAACCAGAATGGATGATTTTAGATGCTCTTCCTGTTATTCCACCAGAGTTACGACCTATGATTCAATTGGATGGTGGTAGATTTGCAACCTCTGATTTGAACGATTTATATAGAAGAGTTATTAATCGTAATAATCGTCTTAAAAAATTAATGGAGTTAGGTGCCCCTAGTATTATCATTCAAAATGAGAAACGTATGCTTCAAGAAGCAGTAGATGCCCTTTTTGATAATGGAAGAAGAGGACGGAATATTACTGGTGCTGGTAATAGACCTTTAAAATCATTAAGCAGTATGCTAAAGGGAAAGCAAGGACGTTTCCGTCAAAACTTACTTGGAAAACGTGTAGATTATTCTGGACGTTCTGTAATCGTTGTAGGACCAAGCTTAAAAATGTATGAATGTGGTATTCCAAAAGAAATGGCTCTTGAATTATTTAAGCCACATGTAATTAATGGATTGGTTCAAAAAGAGATTGCTAGCAATATCAAAGTTGCTAAGAAGATGATTGAAAATCAAGATCCAAGAGTTTGGGATGTCGTAGAAGAAAAGATTAAGGAACACCCTGTTATGTTAAACCGTGCTCCAACTCTTCACCGTTTAGGTATTCAAGCATTTGAACCAAAATTAATTGATGGCAGAAGTATCCGTCTACATCCACTTGTATGTACAGCGTTCAATGCCGATTTTGATGGAGATCAGATGGCTGTGCATGTACCAATTACGAAAGAAGCTCAAGCAGAAGCAAGAATTTTAATGTTAGGTGCTAATAACATTTTGAAACCATCCGATGGTAAGCCAATTGTTACACCAGGACAGGATATGGTATTAGGAAATTACTATATTACCATTGAAAAAGCAGGACTACCAGGTGAAGGAAGAGTGTTCAAGAGTCCTGATGAGGCTTTAATGTCTTATGAGAGAAGAGAGATTACTCTTCATACTAGAATTGCAGTGCCAGTTCGGGCTTTTAAACATAAATTATTCCCAGATTCTTATATGGATAAGTATTTGGTAACCACTGTTGGAAAAATTTTATTTAATGAAATCTTCCCAGACACGTTCCAATATATCAATGATGGAACAACAGAAAATATTGAAAAAGTTACCCCTGCTAAATATTTATTAGAAAGAGGTACAAATATTCCAGAAGCGATTGCTAATATGGAACTTGTTCCAGCTTTTGCAAAAGGTGTTCTTACCAAATTAATTGCTCAAATCTATAAACGTTATCAAACGACAGAAACTTCTATTATGCTTGATAAATTAAAAGATTTAGGCTTTAAGTATTCTACCTTATCTGGTATTAGTATCGCTATTAGTGATATTAAACCATCTCGTCAAAAGGGAGAAATTGTAAAAGAAGCTCAAGCTATGGTAGATCAGGTTAATAAACAATTTAAACGTGGTTTGATTACAGAAGATGAAAGATATCAAAAAGTTATTGCTATTTGGACAGAGGCTAAAGGTAAAGTTCAAAAAGAACTTGAAGAAATGGTAAAAGAAGATAGTGAAAACCCAATCTGTATTATGATGACTTCTAAGGCTCGTGGAGATATGGGTTCTTATACGCAGTTAGTTGGTATGCGTGGATTATTCGGTAAACCAAATGGAAAATCTGAAGAAATCCCAGTAGTTTCTTCCTTCAGTGATGGAGTTACCATTAGTGAATTCTTCTTATCAACCCATGGTGCTCGTAAAGGAGCCGTTGATACCGCATTGAAGACAGCTGATGCAGGATACTTAACTCGTCGTTTAGTAGATGTTGCACAGGATATCATTGTAAAATCTGAAGATTGTGGTACTGATAACGGAGTTTTAGTAGAGGCTTTCATTAATGAAAAAGATGGTACGGTAATTGAATCTTTATACGATCGTATTGTTGGACGATATACTAGTAAAAAGGTTATTCATCCAGAAACAAAAGAAACTATTTGTGAAAGAAATACTTATATCACTGAGAATTTAGCAGATAAGATTATAGCAGCAGGTATTACAAAAGTACCAATTCGTACGGTTCTTACTTGTAAAGAAGATCATGGTGTTTGTAGAATGTGTTATGGTCGTAATCTTGCAACTGGTACAATTGTTGAAGAGGGAGAAGCTGTTGGTATTATGGCTGCTCAATCTATTGGTGAACCAGGAACTCAGTTAACAATGCGTACTTTCAATACAGGTGGAGTTGCGGGAGATGATATTACACAAGGTCTTCCTCGTGTTCAAGAATTATTTGAATCTCGTAATCCGAAAGGAAAAGCTACTATTTCAGAAATTAATGGTGTAATTAGTGAAATAGAAGAAGGAAATGGAAATTTTGTTGTCTATGTTAAGAATGACGTAGAGACAAAGAAATATACAACTCATTATGGAGCTAAATTATGTGTTGAAAAGGGACAAGATATTAAAGCCGGAGAAAGAATTACTTTTGGAGCCATTAATCCGAAAGAATTACTGGCAGTAACTGACCCAATTACAACACAACAATATATCTTGTTAGAAATTCAGAAAGTTTACCGTTCACAAGGTGTTGATATTTCTGATAAGCACGTTGAAATTATGGCTAAACGTATGATTTCTAAAATTAAGATTATTAATTCAGGAGATTCTTATTTCTTACCTGGAACGATGGTAAATTACAATAACTTTACAGAAACGAACCAAAATTTAATTTTGGAAGGTAAGATTCCTGCAAAAGGAGTACCAGTATTGCTTGGTATTACGAAAGCATCTCTTGAAACAGATTCCTTCCTATCAGCTGCTTCTTTCCAAGAAACAACTCGTATCTTGACAGATGCTGCTATTCATGGAAAAGTAGATTATCTACAAGGATTAAAAGAGAATGTTCTTCTTGGTAAATTGATTCCAGCTGGTACAGGGGCTAAAAAATATCGTCAAGCGGAATATGATTTAACCCTTGATAATTTAAAAGAAGAGCCATTAGAGGCTTTGGAACAAGAATTTGTAGAATAAAAGACATATCAATTCATATGTCTTTTTTCTTGTTTTGTGATACAATGATAATAGGTGGTAAAGATGGATAGAAGAAAGATACAAATCCTTTTAAATATAATAATTCTTGTTCTTTCATTCTTGTCTTTGTTGATTCCTTCTGCGATTTTTTCTGTTCTGATTTTTATTGTTGCTGTTCTTTTACTTGTTTTATGGAGAGAAGATACGGAAGAAGAAATAGAAGAACCAGAAGAATCTCCATCTTTGGAAGAGACACCATCAGAAGAAATCTCTCCAAATGAAGAGAAAACCATTTCTTTTCCAGCAAATTTTGATGAAAGAGAATTTGCGAAAGATATGTTTTTGTTATATCGAGATATTCAGACAAATTTCATGAATTTAGAATATGAGAAATTGCAGAAACAATTAGGAATCGAATTATATGAACAGTTTTCAAAGCAAATGAAACACTTGGAGGATTCTGGAAGACAATCTGTTAGAAAAAATATTGATTTAAAAAAAATTCAAATCATGTCATTTGAGCAAACAAAAGATCAAGATAGGGCTGTTATCAATTTATCTGTGTTAGAGGATAAATACATGAAGAAAATGGAAGAACCATTTCGATTAACATCAGCACGAGTTCGATATGAGAGTTGTTATACGCTCATCTTTATCAAACATCATCGTAAGAAAATTTTCCGGAAGTGTTCTTATTGTTCAGAAAAATTACAGGGCAATCCTACTTTTTGTCCATCCTGCAATCACATGCTTTTAGAGTCATCAGAAAATTGGATTTTAAAAGATTTAAAATTAGTATGTAGTCATTCCTATTCAGAATCGAAAAAAGAATCTTAGGATTCTTTTTCTTTTACCAATTTTCCCTGATAACTATCATGGGTAGCTAGATATTTGTCGATATCATTTAAAATCGTTACTTTTTTATCTAACCAGGAAGGAGCTATCAAATCATCTAATTTTGGATCTCCAGTAATTCTATGAATGACTATTTCTGATCGTAAATATTCTAATTGTTTACAAACAATTTCAATATATTTATCTCTTGCTAAAATGGGGAATTTCTCTTGTTCATAAAGATTCGCTAAGGCCGTATTTTTTAGAATCGATAACATGTGAATCTTTATTCCCTGAATGTCTAACGTATTTAAATACTTTGCGGTTTCTATCATCATCTCTTCTGTTTCATAAGGAAGTCCATCGATGATATGAACAACGACATTAATTTTTTTGGCTCTTAATTTTTTTACCATGCTCTCAAAACATTCCAGAGAGTGACAACGATTGATGAGTTTGGAGGTTTTTTCATGAATTGTCTGTAACCCCAGTTCTACGGTTAAATAAGTCTTTTTGGATAATTCTTCTAGATAATCTAGGCATTCTTCCGAAATAGCATCCGGTCTAGTTGCGATAGCAAGCCCAACAACATCTTCTAATTGTAAAATCGTTTCATATTTTTCTTTTAAAATGGGAAGTGGGGCATAAGTATTCGTATGAGCCTGAAAATATCCAATATATTTACTATTAGGCCATTTTCGATTCATAACTTCTCGAATTTTAGAGAATTGTGTGAGAAGGCTATCTTGACTGTTTCCACCGTATTCACCACTGCCAGAGGAAGAGCAATAGATACATCCTCCATAACCTACAGTTCCGTCAATATTAGGACATGTAAATCCTGCATTTAAGGATATTTTGCATACTTTAGAATGAAATTTATGCTTATAGAAATAATCTAAGGTGTGATATCGTTTATTCGTATCAGAATATGGAAATGGATTTTTCATAGTTCCTCCTTATGTCTCTTTATTATAACATGTTAAAAAAAATAAAAAAATAGTGAAAATTGATACATTGGTTATCAAAGAATGTTTTTTTTTGCTATAATGATAATGGTGATGGTATGAAGAAAAATGTTTTATTAAAAACCATCTTTATTATGGTTCTTGTTTTAATTTTAGGAAGTTGGCTCATTCCTTCTAGTTTATTGACTGAAGGGGAATTTGTCAATTCAGGGTATAATCCTTTAGGGTTAATTGATGTTGCTTTAGCACCTTTTCATTTTTTTAACTGTAACTCGGTAATTTTACAACTATTTACAGATGGCACTTCGGTGTTAGCGTTTAGCTATTCTGGAATGATTTTACTGATATTTGCAACTGGTATTTTTTATAGTGTCTTAAAGAAAACAGGAGCATATGGAAAGTTAATAGATACTATTCAAATGAAAGTAAAAGAAAAAAAGACTGCTTTTTTATTTGCAACTGCTATTTTCTTTTTTCTATTTTCTTCTTTGATTGGTGTAAATGCCATTGCTTTTGTTCTAATTCCTTTTTTTGTCACAATTTTATTAAAATTAGATTATTCTAGAATTACTTGTTTTGCCGCTACTTTTTTATCTTGCATGGTGGGAAATGCTGTTTCTATTTTGGGCAGTGAAGTAGCTGGTATTAATAATGTAATGTATTCTTTAAAAGTAGAAAACTATATCGGCTTTAAAATTTTCTTATTTTTAGTAGTAGCCCTTATTTTCCTTATTTATTTATATATGAAAAAGGTTCCTTCTTTGGAAACAGAGGAAGAGGAAGAAATTCCAAAAAGGGAAAAGAGTTATTTGCCAATTATTCTTTTATGCTCTATTTTCTTTTTCGTCTTTTTAGTGGGATGCTATAATGCTTATTACGTTTTCCAATCTACTTCTGTAACGGATGTTTATGAAAATTTGATGTCAAGCTCCGTAGGAAATTATCCAATTGCTCAAAACCTTTTTGGAAAGATGGAACCATTTGGATATTGGTCTGAATTTACTCTTGGTGGTCTTTTATTAATTTTAAGTGCGATGATTGGATTTGTGTATGCTTTTACTTTTGACGATATGATAGAATGTGTCAAAAAGGGAATAAAAAGAATGTTAAAGCCAGCTTGTTATGTAGTTTTAGCAGCTACTGCTTTAGTTTTATTAAAAGATACATCGGCTATAAATCCTAATTTTTTAACAACCATAGTAGGATTTTTTAAAACGAATATTACAAAATTAGCGATTCCATTCTCTGCCTTTTTAAGTGTTCTATATGGATTTTTTGTAGGAAATTATCAAGAATTTCAGTCTCTAGCTAGTGTATTTATAAGTAATGTTTATGAAGGAATGGATTTGTTTGTATCTACTTTCATGATGCAAATAGGGCATGGAATTATGAGTATGGTTGCTCCTAGTAGTTTATTATTGGTAGCAGGTTTAAGTTATTTAAAAATTCCTTATCAAAAATGGTTGTCTTATATTTGGCGATTGGCTTTGCTTTTATTCCTTGTAAGTATAGCAATCTTCGCATTCCTTCGCATGATATAAGTAGGTGTTTTCATGAAGTATCAAATCAATCAAGAAGAATATGAGGTTGTCATCGAGAAAAAAAATAATAAAAATTCTTATATTCGCATCAAAGATGACTTAAAAATTTATGTGTGTACTTCTCGTTGGAGCACTAAAAAAGATGTGGAAAGAATGTTGAAGGAAAATCATCATTCCTTAGAAAAAATGTTAGCTCGAAAATTATCTCAATTAGAAAAGCAAAAGAGTTTCTTTTATTTAGGTCATTCTTATGATATAATTGAAGTGTCTATCATGGATAAGATTGAGATAGAAGATGGAAAAATATATACGCCTAGTCAAAAAGCCTTAGAAAAATGGTACAATCAAGAGATTTTAAAAGTTTTTCATGATCGTTATCAAATGCAATGTGAACGGTTTCATGAAGATATTAAAATCCCTAGTTTAAAAATTCGTTCGATGAAGACTAGGTGGGGTGTTTATAATAAGAAAAACCATTCCATTACTTTAAATAGTCATTTGATTGAATACTCCTTAGATAAATTAGATTATGTCATTATTCATGAGTTAAGTCATATTATACACTTTGATCATTCTCAAGCTTTTTGGAGTTTGGTTTCGAAATATTGTCCAAATTATAAACAAGTTCGTAAAGAATTGAAAGAGTAGGTGAAGTATGAAAGTTATTAAAAGAATTAGCTATGTAGTTCTTGCCTTTTGTCTTTTAGCGAGTCAAGTTCTATTGCCTGATTTTTTACCAGAGGCAGAGGCTAAATCCTTGAAAGCTCTTCGTGAGGAATTAGCAGCTATTGAGCAAAGATATCAAGAAAATAAAGACAAACAAGAATCTACGCAAGCTGAAATTGATCGAGCAAATCAAGAAGTTAACCGGATTACTAAAGAAAAGATGCAGCTAGAAGAAGATATTCAGGCTTTAAAAGAGGAAATTGATAAGTTAAATACGGAAATTGAATCTAAAAATGAAGAAATTAAAGATATTATTAGTTATTATCAGATATCTGCAACAGGGGAAGATGCCTACTTAGAATACGTGTTTATGGCAGCTGATTTTACTGATTTTATTTATCGTTTTGCGATTGCGGAACAATTAAGTGATTATAATGATTCTCTCATTGAGGAATATGAGTCTTTGATTCGTCAAAATCAAGAAAAAACGGAAGAATTATCTGGTAAAATTATTGAATTAGATAATAAGTCTAAAGAATTGGAATCAACGATTAATCGATTACAGAATGATTTAAATACAACGATAGAGGGAGCTTTAGACATTGAAACAGAATTAAAAGCGATTCGTGAAAATATCGCCAATTATGAAAAAACATACAAAGATTATGGTTGTGATGAAAATGAGGATTATGCTGCTTGTTTAGCAAGACATCCTGATCAACTTCCACCAGATACTGCTTTTTGGAGACCTGTTATTTCTGGTACTGTTTCTAGTAATTATGGAATGAGGACTTATGTATTAAATGGTAAAGAGGTAACAGAAGGACATGCGGGACTTGATTTTGCTGTTCCTCACAACACGAATGTTTATCCAATTGCAAATGGAAGGGTAGTAGCGGTATTTAATAAACTATCTTGCGGAGGAAACCAGGTATATATTGCCCATACGGTTAATGGAAAGAAGTATACTTCAGGATATATGCATTTGGCTTCTATTAAGGTAAAAGTAGGAGATATTGTTACAAAGGATAGTGTTATTGGTTTAAGTGGAGGTGTTCCAAGTATTGAAACCTGGGATCATTGTTCCACTGGTGGACATGTTCATTTACAAATTGCAACAGGTCATTACATGATTGATTACTTCTTATGGAGTGCTTATAGTTCTCGTACTTTTAATCCAAGAGAGGTAGTAAATGCTCCGGGATTGAGACAAAAATTTTCTACAAGAACACAAAAATTTTAATCGACAAAAAAGAAAACTTTCTTCTCTTATACTAAATAAGGTGATACGATGAAAGTGAAGGTTTTTGATGAGAGTCATGAAAAGGATTTAGAAAATGCTATTAATGAATTTATAGAAAATGTAAAAGTGATTGATATTAAATATCAAGTAGCTATTGGTATTTTTGCTGAAGAACAAATTTATTGTTTTTCAGCTCTTATCATGTATGAATAATTGGTGAAGTAAATAGTGTTGGTGAGAAATCTCCCTCACTATTTTTTTGATGGAATATCCTTTTTATTTCTATTCGTCTCAATTTGACAAAAAGAAAAAGTATGTTATAATAAGCAACCTGAGGGGTGAGTTTTATGTCAAAAATGAGTTCAAGTCCTTTTTTAGAACTTTTGACAAAAGAAAATTTAAAAAAAATAAAAATTGATCGTTCGTTGATACCGGTCTTCCAAGAAGTTATGTTTCGAATGGATAGTTATTTTCAACAAAATCATTTAATAGAGGTAAGAGATTGGCATTCTTTTTTTGAAAAATATCTTTTAACACCTAGTAGAGAACAATTATCTATTGTATTAAATAAACAAAATAGAGAAAGTGCATATTGTGTAGCAGGAACTTATTCTCCTGAACAAAGAACAATTACAATGTATCCAGTTGGTAGTACTAATTTTGAATTTATGTGTGCTAATTTCTGCCATGAATTTATTCATTTTTTAGTAATGCATGAAACAAATTGTTTGAATTATAGGCCATCAGATTCTCCTGTTTTAAATGAAGGAATGACAGAATGTTTAACGATGGGTATCATGGATAGAGGAACTAGTTCTACCTATTTTTCAGAAATTCAATTGGCCAAACTTTATTGTCAGATGAATCAAAATAATCAACCTGTTGAACACTTTTTGAATAATCAATTCGCAACAGAATATAATTTTTACGAAATGGCTAATTTTATTATCCAAAGTAATAATTTTAACAGGAATAATTCTTTGTCTGCTCTTTTACATGTTCAAAGAACACTTATTACAGATGGTTTAAAAAATTGGCAACTTCATTCTTTTGACGAACTTGATAAGGTTTTAACAATTATTAATAATAGACCACAATTTGACTCTCATGGTATTACTGAGATATTTGAGATGATGATTGATACTTATTTAAGTGATAAAAAGTTGACTTCTGATCAAAAGGCTAAATTAAAAGAAAAGTTAATGATTTTTTGCGAATTAAAGAATAAAGCACAATTGTATGGAAATCAAGAAGTTGCGGAATGCAAACTTGATGATTTAGAAATTGCGTTTGATAAACAATTGCATTCTTATAAAAATTTCCCATTAAGTGGAAAGCAATCTCGTGGCCAAATTTATGCAGAGACAATGACCGGTTCGATTGTCGTTACTCATAGAGATCAAGAGTATAGACTTTCTGCTTCTGAGTTAGAATATAAAAATTGGAAAACAATTTACGATGAATATGTCCAACAAATCCAAAAAGAGATAGCTGTTATCGAAGGGGAAACTTTTGGAAGTATGGGACCAGTTTCTGGAAAAGAATCTAGTCATCAGAAAAAAATCAATCAATAAGAGAGTGTAAAAAACTTTGTGTAAAGTTACCTATCTATGGTAATAAGGATATTAGAGATTGATTATGTCAGTC
>CANQTT010000001.1 GCA_947626855.1 uncultured Bacilli bacterium | reverse complement strand
CTTCTTTCCTATTTTATTGTAACAAAAAATGTAGACTGTGTCTTTTTTTACATGTCTACATTTAATATATCACTTCATCCATGTTTCTTTTTTCAAATATCCTGAAAATTTTATTTTCATTTCTTCTATTTTATGATATGATAACGCCTATTGAATGAAAGCAAAGGAGAAAAATTATGGATACAATAGATTGGCAATCACAATTTGAGAAAGCATTAGAACAAGAAAATATGACAGAGGAAGAATTTTTCCAGTTTTTAGAGGGAAAAGTGAAACGTTATAATCTTCCATGGGATGGATTTCCTTGGGGATGTTTTCCTCAACTCGATCAAGCAGGAAGAATTGAAGATATCCGAATTCTTGTACCAACCATTGTAGATAGAAAAACCTTATTAGTGAATTTACACGAATACGTTCATGCCTATGAATTATTTCAAGAATTAGGAACTACCTATATAGAGAGAAGGGAAGAACGAGAAGAAAAAGCAAGAATGGCGGAAAAAAGATATTTAATACGAATAGAGAATACTAAAATGTTTTAAAATACAATAAAAAATTGTCCTTTGTGTATTAAGGACAATTTTTTAATCATCTATCCGCCTTTTTCCATAACACTTTAAAAGCTTGGAATCATACCAATTTTGTAAATAGGCACATTTTTCTTTCAGGACTATTATCCTTTTCATAGAATAGGGGATTTACTACTTTATTTTCTTGCTCTAATTCTTCTACTTTTTTTAGAATTTCTTCTTTTGGAAGAAATTTTTTTAAAATAGGAACACTAATTAGAGTCCAAAGAAAATCATGATTAGCATAAATACAAGGGCTAGTTTTCTGATAAACATATTCTTCTACGAAAGGCCTTATGAGACTATAATTTTCTGTATTAGCATAAGAACTAGCACGACCAGGACGAGAATTTAATTCTAAAACTTTATATTTTTGATCTCTACTATCATACTTTATATCGATATTAGCATATCCCGTATAATAAATTTGTTCTAAAAATTTTCTTAGATTATCGTAAAGTTCTAAATGATATTCTGGTAAAATAGCATCATAATTACCAATACGTTCCGGTAAATAATTTTCTAAAATGACGTGCCCCAAAGCCATCAATCTTACTTTTCCATCCTGAGAAGAATAACTATTCATAACATAACTAGTGTCATCCGTTCCTTCTATAAATTCTTGAATAATAATTCTTCCTGTATAGCTGGAATGATAAAAATAATATAAAGTTTTTTTTAGTTCCTGTAAATTATCACATCGATAACATTTTTTTCTTTTTTGAATACTTGAAAAAGAATACGCAATTCCATCTGATGCTTTCACAGCAACCGGAAAAGAAAAGGGGAGTTGAACAGTTAAATAATCTTCCTTGTCAATTACAATAGTCTTAGGATAATCAATTCCATATTGTTCGCAAAGCTGATAAAACTTTTCTTTATTTTCCAATTTTTTCCATAAGCGATTATCTAACACAGGAAAACTATAATATTTTTTTAAAAAAGGATATAATAGAAAACCTTTTTTAGCTAAAAAATCATTAGTAAATAATAAAAGAAGCTTTTTATCAGCATGCTTTTTTCCAAAATCCATAAGAACATGAAGAAACACCGCTTCTTTATAAAAATCTTTATTTTCTATAATATCAAAAAAAGCTCCATTTTCTATATCTTGACATCTTTTATTACAAATAAGACAAGGTCTTACATGATATTCTCTATGGAATTGTGAAGCAAGGGTATAGGCACTTAGTCCGCCCCCTAATATAACAGGAATAAAATCATTGTTTACTTTCATAACACTCACCTTTTTTATTGTATCATAAGGTTTAAAAGAAATTTGGCAAATAAAAATAAATTTCTACCAAAAAATGCCTTCTAAGAAGCCTTTTTTTCTAATAAAACAATTCCATATATATAATTACGATATCTTGTTGAAAACTCTTTTTTAGAGACAATTCTATAGTCTGAAATTTTTTCAATTTCTTCTGCTTGTTTACCTCCAGGATATTCAAATAACCAAATTCTATCAGAACATTTTTCTAAATAATCTTGTGTAACATACGTCTCAAAATTAGGTCCGAAAGCCTTATAGGCTTCTGCTACTCCCCAATTTCCTCCGTCATAGAAATAAACTTGATTATCTGGATATAAAATGGCGGCAATAGAACCTGCTCCAATATCCACAATTACCAAAGTATCATCTTTTTTTATATTTTCCTGAAGATATTTAAGTGGCACATCATTCTTAGGATGATAATTATCTTTTACCATTCCTAAATTGTTATGAACACCTAAAATGGTTATAGCAGAAAGAATAGCTACTATTTCAATCGTATTTTTTTCTTTTGCCAAAATAAAACTAATTGCAAAAATATAAAGACCGGTTACTACAAACAAATACCTGTAATTTAGGATACTTTGATTCATCACTAAAGTTACCATTCCAGCAGCTAAAATAACTAATAGATATGTACCTGCTGCACAAGCAAAAGGTTTTAAATTTTCTTTGGCTTTATAAGATTGATAAACTTTGTAAATGATATAAATATATAATTCAATAGATAGCACAGTTGGGATATCTAGTTTCATATATCCACGCATCTGAGAACTCAACAGTTCCTTAATTGTTAATGGAAATTCAAAAGTAATCCAATAGCCATGAGATATTTGACCTAGTTGTTTTACAAAATACATCAACCATGGAAGATATAATAAAGTCTGAAGAAGTCCAAATGCCAAGAGAAATGCGAGACCTTTTTTTCTTTTCTTTCTAATCAAATAAATTAACAATATAACGTTAATTAAACCAGCAGCCATTAAACCATAATAATGCAAAAAGATACATGCTAAACTAGATATTCCAAAAATAAACCAATTCTTTGTATTATCCTCTTTTGATAATCGATAGGCATAAATAGCGAGTAAAGTTACGGCTAAAATGGCACAAGAGTACATTCTAATCTCAACAGCATAAGTAGCCATGCATGGTAAAAAAACAGATAAAAATGAAAAAATGAAACCCGTTTTCTCTCCAAAATCTTTTCGAATATGGGTATATCCTAAAATAATCATCATAGCAATTGGAATACAAGAAAATAATCGATAGGCCATGATAGATCCGCCAGTTACTAAATAGATAATTCTTAGAAGCCAGTAATATAATACTGGATGGACATCATTACCACCAATTGTCCATATTTCTTGAAAGGAATGTCTTGCCATTCCTACGGAATAACTCTCATCAAACCAAAGATTACTATGAAAGGCACTTAAAGATACAAATAGAATGCCAAATACTATGAGAAAAAGGTGCCAATGCTTTAGTTTGATACTTTTTAATTTTTCTTTTAAATTCTTCATTCTAAACACCAACCTCACTACACGATAACATTTTACAATATTCTTCCTAGTTTGTCTAGGGAAGAACAAAAGGAATCCTTAAGCTCTCTTAAAAAAAATCTTTTTTGTAGAATAGGCTAGTTTTTGATATAATGGTTAGTAGGAAAGTAGGGGAGAAAATGGCATTAACCTTAATAGAATTAGAAAAAGAAAAATTTGATAATTATGTAAAAAATCATCCCACTAAGTCTCACTTTTTACAATCTGCTTCTTGGGGAGAATTTGCTAGAGCCAAAAAAAATGTTACACCATACTATATGGCTCTTGTAGATGAAGAACAGAATATAAAGGGAGCTTCTTTGCTTCTTTTAAAAAAATTACCTCTCGGTTTTTCTTATTTATATTCACCAAGAGGATTTGTTATTGATTTTCAAAAGAAAGAGTTAGTACAACAGATGACAAAACTTATAAAGATATTTGCTAAAAAGAAAAAAGCTATTTTTGTGAGAATAGATCCCGATATTATTATAAAATCTTATAATTATCAAGAGGAAGAACAACAACTTTCCTACAATGTTGAAGAGATTTTTAAAACGTTAAAGGATTTAGGATTCAAACATAAAGGTTTTACGAAAAACTTCGAAACCATGCAACCAAGATATTCTTTCCGAATTGATTTAAATCAAGAATTAAAAGATATTGAAGATCACTTTTCCAAAACGACAAAACAAAGAATTCAAAAAGCATTAAAATTAAACACAGAAGTGAGCATTGGTACAAAAGAAGATATTGATGAGTTTTATCACTTGATGAATTTAACAGAAAATCGAAAAGATTTTGTTTCTTATCAAAAGGATTATTACGAAACTCTTTATGAAATTTTTAATCAGAATCCAAATAGCCATGCAACCCTTTTCTTAGGAAAAGTAAATTTTCATAAAACGATACAATCCTTAACTCAAAATTTAGAAAATCTAAACTCTGAAATACAAAATATGCCAACAGAAAATCTAAGCAAAAGTGCGAAAGGAAAGCTAAAAGAACTCACCAAACAAAAGGAAAATGTGGAAAAAGATATAGAGAAATATCAAGAATATCAAAAACAATATGGAGATACAATAACACTAAGTGCTCACATGATTATTGAATATGGCGATAAAGCTTGGGTATTGTATGCAGGAAATCATAATATTTTAAGTGAGACTTACGTAAACTATAATACCTACTATGAACATATAAAATATGCAAAAGAAAAAGGGATTCAAATTTATGATCAGTTCGGAACCATCGGAGATTTACGAAAAGACAATCCAGTTTTAGGCCTTCACGAATTTAAGAAAAAATTTGGAGGAGATTATGTAGAATTTATTGGAGAATTCGATTTCATTATCCATCCTTTTTTCTACTTTATTTTTCAAAAATTAATTCCTCTTTATCATAAAAAAATAAAGGCAAGGATGAAAAAGAAAAGAAAAGAGTCCGTATAAAAATGACAAAAATACACTTTAGTATACAGAGGGAGTGTATTTTTTTGTTATAATAAATTTAGGATGGTGGTAGTGTGAACAAAGAAATCATAGAAACATATGAAGAAAATGTCCAAAATTTAAAAGAAAAAATGCAAAGAGGGGATTTTTCTTTAACCCCCAACGAATTGTATCTATTAAAAAATGATGAAGCTGCATTGACATTTTTTAAACATTTAGCGATAGAAAAAAAAGTGAACTGGAACCAATTATGGGAAGAACTAAAAAAAATAATTTATACTTATGATATAAATTTTAATTCTCTTTTTTTTGATGAAAATAGCCAATTCATTGATTTAGAGATAGGTATTTTATATGCTAGGGAATACATAAATAATTGTTTTGATTTTGGTGAAAATTTTGAAGGGGAAATAAAATCTCTTTTTCCACTAGAAATCTACCAATCCTTAATGGAAGAAGCTTATCAAAAACTTATTAGGAATTCAAAAACTAATGAAAAAATTTGGTTATCAAGTAACTTGATTAAAAGATTGTTAAAAGAAGGAAAATTTGAAATTTTTACCTTGGATTGTCATTTGTCAAAGGATGCGGATATTGATTTTATTTTAGATAACTTTCCTTTTCATCAATATCATTCTAATTGTATTAATAGTTTGCTTTTTAACCATTATCGCAAAAAAAAGCTTGCCGCACTCATCGATGACGGCACTGCTAATCGCTTGCCCACTCAAACTCTTTTAATGATAGCTGATGAGCAATCTGATATTGATCCACAATATGTGTCCTATTTGGTAAATCGAATATTGAATGAAACTACTTTCGGAGATATTTTGATTAATGCTTTTTGCCATATTTTAACGAAAGAGCAACAAACTCAAATCATTGAACATTTCAAAAGAGTAGGACGCTTGGATTTAGCTTTGAACATAATGAGTGATGATATCAGTATCGAGAAAAATAGTGAAGATTATAATACTATTTTTTCAGAAATGAAAGACGGTAAAGCATTTCGAATTTTTCCAGATAATGCTTATGATTTATTACAAGACGATACCTTTTTGGAAGCTTTTGTTACAAGTGGCAGCAGCGATAGTATTTTGTTTTGGGACGTGCCCATGCAAACTAGAACAAAAGTTATCAACTTAGTTTTTAGAGAAATTTTGAATGGAAATTCATATTACATAATGAAAGCTTGCCCCGATTATTTGAATAATTTCCTTTTTAGCAATTTAAATTCTATCTTAGACATTAGTCAAATTAGCTTTAATTTTGACAGTGAATTATTTTTAAATCATGTCATAGAAATTCGAAATGATGAATTCCAAGAAAAAATTATAGAACTGATATTAAAAATAGATCCATTATTTTCAGAAAAACTAATAAATAAAAAAAAGTATGATCTCTTTTTTAGATTATGTAGTCTTTCTTCACAAGATATGTTTGAACAATTAAGTGAAGAATCACAAAAACAACTTGTGGAAGTTATTAAACAAAACTATACCTATCTTGAATGTATTTCTGAATGTCTTAAAACAGGAAAATCTATTTGGAAAAAACCAATTATTCTGAAAACACTTCTTTCTTTTCCAATTAGTAGGAATCAACTATTTGAAGTCATTTATTCAGATGATAATCATTCTTTTGTTTGCTCTGAAGAAGTATACAAAATATTAAAAGAATATTTTGTAGAAACAAGAGGGTATAATGCTGCTCATCTAGATGCTTTGAAAGAACGATTTGGTTTAAGAATTATTCATTATTTAGAAGATGAGAATCTTGCCGCTATTCTTAAGTATGATAATAATCAATTCAATCGCTTATTAGATTTATTTTCTCAACGAAAAATGACGATTGATCAATTACGAAATGCTTATGATTCAGTCATACAATATGGTTTTCCAAGACAACATCCAGAAATTGTTAATTCTTTTCACAATTTAATCCTCTCCATTGACCAATCTTTTGATTCTGTTATTGTTCTATCGAATCAAATGGAGTCACTACGGGAACAGATAAAGACACTATCCGAACAAGCTCAGCTTGAACCATATAATGAATCTTTATCAGAACATTTAAAAAGTTTAAAGGCACAATATGAAGAATTGAATAAAGAGTTTAAAAAGCTTGGGGGACCAGAAATTTTTCTTTTAGATAGTAAATTTTATAAAAAATTTATGGAAGAAAAAAACGGTGCTTATGCAGAAATTGCAAGAGAATATTCCAATCCTTTTCAATTATTGCGAATGATCACGAGCAAGATAAAAGCTAATACAGAAGATAGAGAATTCTATTTGGATATGCTACATTTTATAATGGACTATTATATAAGGGTAGAACGTGAAAATTATCGAGAAGTTCATGGCATGGAACAAATGGCATCCGATTTGTCTTTATCTAGTCATATCGATAGTATGGATGCTAGAAGTAAATTACCTAAATTTCTAATAGAAATGCAGACTTATCAAGAAGAGTTAGAACAAGAATTAATGAGTCAAGGACTTAGTTTGGATTTGGCTATGGATTGCATCGATTATTTTGTTACTCGTAGAAGAACAGATGATTTAGAGAGAAATCTTATCATGCAAAAACATCAAAAAATTATTGGTAGTTTTTTGAAAAATAAAATATCGCAAATGTCAGAAGAAGAAAGACAACAATATTATTCTCAAATGCATGATGTAAAATGGGAATATGATGTTCCAGAATCTTCTATTAATTTTTTTAGAATATTAAGAGGAATAAATTTGAAACATTTGGAAAGGATTTTATCTTTTGATAAAAATGATAAAGAAGCAAAGCTTTTGTATGAAAGTTTGAAAAAAAGTTTAAGCAAATCATTAGCGATTCCAGATGTTCTAATAAATTTTATGGCTCAACCACCAGTTCGTATTGAAACTGATATATACAATCTTGCCGCTTTTATTTCCTACTATTCAGAAATTTATAGTGCTGAAAGGAAAAGATTGCAAAACGGTTCTAATGATGTTTCTTTTAGTCTTACTAATATCATTCAGCAAGCAGAGATTTATGCGGCGACATCTAATGTCTACTCTTTAATATTAGGAAGTGAAGATGCAAGAATTATTAAGGCTGATCCTCAAGAAAATAGTTCTAGAATGAATCCAGATATAAGATTAAGAGAGGCTGTTACATGGACAAGAAGGAATTATGAAAGAATGGAAGTAACGGTTCCAACCTTTAATCAAACACTTGATGTAACAAAGACAAAGAAATTACAAGTTATTGTTGGAAATTTTACTAACCCATGTAATCTTACGCATGGAGAGAGAACAGGAGCTTGTATGCGAATTGGGGGATTTGGGGAAGGACTTTTTAGATTTTGTTTAGAAGATAAAAATGGGTTCCATATTCGGTTTCAAGATCCAGAGACAGGAGAATATATTTCAAGGGTAAGTGGTTTTCGAAATGGAAATACTGTTTTCTTAAATGAACTTAGAAAATCCTGTAATCCTTATTTATACTCAGATAAAGATATTGTAGAAGCTTGTAAACGAATTGCTCAACTCATGATTGAAAGGAGTCAGGAGGATTACGAGCGGGATGGATGGATGCCTATCGATAATGTTGTTTTGCATGATAAATATGCTGCAGACGGCTTACCAACGCAAAACTTAGGTATCTCTAATGTCCGAGAAGGATTAACTCTTTCTTATTGTGATGTTGGCAGATATGCAATTGTTCTTGCAACTTCTAGAGATGATAATGCATTAGTTCCAATCAATTTTGATAAGCGAAATCTTCCTACTTATTTACCAGCTCGAGATAAGGTTGTAGAGGTTCATTCAATGAAAGAAATAGTATCTTATATAAGACGAATTGATTCTGTTCAAAGATTGATGGCTGGTGAAAACTATGAATATTTAGAATTTCCAATTCTGGATGAAAAGGAAGTAAGATATGGATTTGCAAATCATGATTGGTATCTTTATGTGGATGCAATAGGAGTAATCCATGAAAAAATAATTACAACAGATCCAGAGGCTAAAAGAGAATTAGAGGAAGCTAGAAAATTAGTTCAAGTCTATGTACAAGAAAAAGGAGTGAATACAAATTATGTCATTTAGTATTGGAAAAGTAAAAGAATATAATGGGATTAGTGGTACAATCGTCACACCAGAAGATAGCTATCTGTTTTTGGATAGTGATATTGATAATTCCGTAAATGTGGGAGATTTAGTGAAATTTCGGGCAGAAGAGATTAATGAAATCAAAAGAGCTTTCTTTGTAAAACCATATTCTGAAAATACGTTAGATAGAAATTCTAATAAAGACAAAGCGAATTCTAGTTTCATAAAATCAACTAATTTTACATATGAAAAAAATAGAAATTTAAAATAAAAAAAGAAAGTATATTTTAGAGGATAACATTCTAAAATATACTTTTTATTTTCAACAATTCCAATCATAGAAAATACTATCTAATTCTCGTTCCTGTATATCTCATAATAGTAGAATCAGGAGAATCACTATTTAGTATACTGTATTCCATCTTTTCACGATCAAATTTTACCAATACTTCTTCTAATTTATATCCATTTTTCTTTTCTGTTAAAATGACGTAAGAAGCTGTATCTATAGGATCTTTATCATATGCCATTCCGACAGCACGAATAGAATAAAACTCAGTAAGATTATCTCGATCATAAATTTTAAAATGAATATGTCCTTGAATAATAGCATCAAAAAAGTTTACTCTTTTTTTAGCAAATAATGGATCATCTTGGGCTGATAAATATCCTCTTAATAAAGGACTATCTTCACCATAAAATCTCGTTAATCTTTGAATTGTTTCTTCTATCTCTTTCAGTTGTTCTGGACTATTCGTATACTGAAATTGAGAAGAAGCCATTGCTCTTGTGGTAGGCTCATTATAATTTTGTTGATAACTCCAAGTACTCCTTTTACCATAATCTATCCTAACATCATTAATAAAATGACAAAGAGCTATTTTTTTACCACCTACTAATAATTCAATAGAATGAGGATAAAGAGAAATCATACCTTTTTGACGTTCATTTAATTTAGAAGCTGTCCATAAGCATTCTTGTTGTCTCAATCGATCTATATATATATAAGAAAAAGGTTCTATTCCTAAAGTAACATATTCTTCGGAATTACCAGCAATAGATTGAACATTATGTTCAGCCAATAAATCAATTACTTCTCCTGGATTTGGTCCAAAGCCAATATTATCTCCTAAGGAATATATTTCTGTAATTCCTCTTTTTTCTATATCATCTAAAGCAGCTTGTAATGGTTCTAAAAGAGCGTGTGCATCAGTTAAAATTGCAATTCTTCTTGGTTTAAAAATAGATTCAAACATATTTATTTCTCACTTTCTAAAATGATTTTTTCATAATCACCAACCAATTATATAATCCATTATACTAAAAATAGAAGAAGAGTTCTAGTCATATTACAAAAAAAGACGATTGGTAATCGTCTTATTCTTTATTAATCTTAAAAACAACCTGATACTCTTTCTCCAAATCGTATTCCTCAGTCTCAATCGTATATCCACATTTCTCAATGGTATTATTTAATTCTCTTATCAAATTAATAATTTGCTTAAAATCAACCTTTTCAACAGGTTGTGCACTTGCTGGCAATACTGGATCATACTGCTTATTATAATCCGTTATAATAATTGGTTGAATATCAACTTTTTCCTCACTTCTAGATTCATTAGGTGTTGATGGTGTACTAGAAATAGCTACTACTGTATCTCCTTCAGAATTATTATCTTCCGCTCTTACTGGGTCAGGCATAAAGGATGTTGGAAGAGTTTGTTCCAAAATAGGAGTAGCTGGAATGGTTTGTGCTCCAAAAGAAGAAGACTGAGGTGCTGGAGCAGCAGGGGTTGATATAGTTTGCGTACTTCCTACAGAAGTAGGAGCTACAAAAGGAGTAGAAGAAGTCTCTGTTGTACTTCTTTGAGCAGGAGTTGCCAACAAATCCGCCATATTGAAAGGCTTTTCTTCTGCTACTGTACTTGGTTGAGAATTTTGAGGATCAATCTGTGGAACTGTGAACATAGGCATTGGTGTTGTTGATGGAGAATCTGGAGCAATCATAGAAGGAGAAGCTATTGTTGGAGTCTCCACAATTGGAGTAGACGGCATACCAGAAGAAACTAAATCAACAGCAGGAAGAGGGGATTGTGTAGTCTCCACTGGAGTTGGATTCACGGATGGTTGTGATACGGAAACTGGCTCTGACATTACAGAAGGTTGTGGTTGAACAACCGGTTGAGCCATTGCTGCATCTACAGCAGCTGCTTGTTTCTGGGTTTCACTCATCAATAGAGATTGCATATCTAAAGGTTTTGATTCTGTTTGTCCACTAGGATTTTGACTATTCATAGTAGGATTATCATTATTCGTGGTAACATCATCAATTGGATTTGTTATAAAGGTATTCATTTTTTCTATTTCCTCCTCTGTCTTTCTTACAGTTAAACGTTCTTCAATAATTCTTTTTAACATACTTTTTTGTTTTTCTGTTTCTTTTAATTTTAATAAGGATCTAGCATGTCTTTCCGAAATTTTTTCTTCTAATAAGGCTTCTTGAACCTCATCACATAAATTTAAAAGGCGAATCTTATTGGCAATAGCTGACTGACTTTTTCCTAACTTAACAGCTAATTGTTCTTGCGTTAAATAATTCATATCTAGTATTTTTTTATAAGATACAGCTTCTTCAATAGGTGTTAAATCTCTCCGTTGTACATTTTCAATTAAGGCTACCTCTGCACTATCTTTATCATTAAAACTAGAAATAATCGCTGGAATGGTATCTCTTCCAGCTAAAATACTTGCCTTATATCTTCGCTCACCAGCAATAATCTCGTATTTATCACCAATTGGTCTTACAATAATTGGCTGAATAACACCATGTTCCTTGATAGATTCCGATAGCTCAATAATAGCATCTTCATTAAATTTAATACGAGGTTGAAAGCGGTTAGGTAGGATATCATTTAAGTCTAAATCTACAACTTTAGCTCTTGTCTCATCCATAGATCTGCCTCTTTTCCATCTTATAAAAAGATTATAATATACTTTGGGAAATAATACAAGAAGTATTGGGAAATATTTTTTTGAAAAATTTATAAAGAAATTATAATGGTTTCTTTTTCATCTCTGCATACTTTCGTGGAAAGGAAAATGGAGTCTTAGCCATTTTACGAATCACTAAAATCGTCCTTTTACTATTTTCTTTTGGAAGGAAAAAACAATCCTCTTTTTCCAAAACAGCATGAAGAATAGAAAAGGCCTTTGTCTCTTTTTCTTCTATCTTTAAAATACCTTTCATAGGAAGAAAATAACCATCTATTTTTAATATGGGAATACAATATTCTAAAAGAGTGGATAAGGGAGCGACTGCTCTTGCCGTTACAAAATCAAAGGTTTCCCGGTGAATTCTCGCATATTCTTCTGCTCGATCTGGTACTACTTCAATACCTTGTAATCCCAATACTTCTACAACTTTTTTTAAAAATTCTACTCTTTTCTTTAAAGAATCCACTAAAGTAATTTTTAAATTGGGAAAGCAAATTTTTAGTACCATACCTGGAAAACCTGCTCCTGTTCCTACATCACAAAGGGTCATTTCTTTGTTGAAATCAAAGTCTCTAGCAAGAGTAAGACTATCATAGAAATGTTTTAAATAAACGTCTTCTTTTTCGACAATTCCCGTTAAATTCATTACTTTATTATATTCTACTAATAATTCATAATATGTTTCTAATTGCTGCTTTTGAAGAGATGTTAAATCTATTTTCATTTCTTTTAAGGCTTCTTCAAATTCTTTAGGATTCATGATGATACTCCTTTTTTAAATAAACCATAATTAAAGATATATCCGCTGGATTTACACCACTAATCCGTAATGCTTGACCAATCGAAGTCGGCATAATCTTCTTTAATTTTTGTTTTGCCTCACTCGCTAAATTATGAATTTTATCATAATCAATATCGGAAGGTATTTTTTTATTGTCCAAATCAACCATTTTTTCGGCTTCTTTGTTAGCCTTTACAATATATCCCTCATATTTGATATCTACACTAATCTGTTCTTCCATCTCCAACGTAGAATCTATCTCTATAAAATGTTTTATATGAGAAAAATTTACCTCCGGACGCTTTAAAAATTCATAAAGACTAAGCCCATCTTTTAAAGGAGCAGTAGGAATTGTCTTCAAATAGGCCTGTGTTTCTTCTGTAGGCGTTATTTTAGTCTTTCGAAGAAGATTTTTAATTTCTTCTATTTTTTTCTTTTTTTGTTGAAATTGATCATATTTTTCTTGTGGTACTAATCCAACTTGATAACCGTATTCTCTTAATCTCATATCAGCATTATCATGACGTAACAAAAGACGGTATTCTGCTCTTGATGTTAACAGACGATAAGGATCAATAATTCCTTTAGTCACTAAGTCATCAATAAGAACACCTATATAAGCTTCATTTCGCTTTAAAATAAGAGGTTCCTTCTTTTCAAGTTTTAAAGAAGCATTAATTCCAGCCATTAAGCCTTGACAAGCAGCCTCTTCATAACCACTTGTTCCATTAATTTGACCTGCTGTATATAAATTTTCTAATACTTTTGTTTCTAAAGATTGTTTTAATTGCTTAGAATCAATCGCATCATACTCAATGGCATAAGCATACTTTAATATTTTAGCATGTTCCAATCCAGGAAGACTATGAACCATTTTTTCTTGAATATCCCTTGGCATACTAGTAGAAAAGCCTTGAATATAAATATCATCGTAATATAAGCTTTCAGGCTCTAAGAATAACTGATGTCTTTCTTTATCAGCAAACCGAACAATTTTATCTTCAATAGATGGACAATATCTAGGACCTACACCTTTAATATCGGATAATCCTCCATACATACTAGATTTATTTAAATTATCCCGAATAATTTGATGGGTTTCAGGTTGTGTATAAATTAGATGACAAGGAACTTGATGATTCACATCATAATAAATTTTATTATCAAAACTAAAGGTACGACATACACTATCGCCATTTTCTTCTTTTGTTTTAGAAAAATCAATAGAACTCTTATCAATTCTTTGAGGAGTCCCCGTTTTTAGTCGAATAATATCAAAGCCATATTCCTTTAATTTATCACTTAAATGATTACTTGGTCTTTCTCCATGAGGACCCTCTCTCGTTCTCGTATCTCCTACTAGAATATCGGCTTTTAAATAGGTTCCTGTCGTTAAAATAACAACTTGGGAAGAAATTTCTTCGCCATTTTCTAACACTACGCCAACGACTTTTTTATCAGAAACTAATAAATCTTCCACTAAGGCTTCTCTAATTTCTAGGTGTTTTTCTGCTTGTAATGCTTTTAACATATTCTTAGGATAAGTAATTTTATCAGCTTGAGCACGAAGTGCTTGAACAGCAGGACCTTTCGCAACATTAAGCATTTTCATCTGAAGAAGACTCTTATCAGCATTTCTCCCCATTTCGCCACCTAAAGCATCAATTTCTCTTACAACAATGCCTTTTGCACTTCCTCCAATAGAAGGATTACATGGCATATCCGCAATATTTTTAATATTTCCTGTAATCAATAAAGTTTTATGACCTTTTCTAGCACAAGCTAAAGAAGCCTCACATCCAGCATGACCTCCTCCAACTACAATTACTTCATACATAGACTTTCACCACATTTCATCTTTCCTATTATAATACAGAAAATATTTTTTCACAACCAACATTTTTTTCTTTTTCCTTAATAAAAAAAGAGAGAATTCTATATTCTCTCAAATTGTACTAAATTCTTTTACCTGTAGAACCATTTCCATATTCATCTAGTTCAACATTTTCGAAAGAATCATTCTGTTCCCTTAAAAAATTTAGATACTCTTCCTCACTAATCCAAAGGATGCCATCTTTATCCCTGTAACCTGAGCCTTCGTGCACAATTCCTTGCTTGAACAACGCTGACAATTCCTCATCTTGAAATTTTGATTCTGAAATTTGTGCTGTAGCAGGGGCATTAGTATCGGTAAGTGGAGTTCTTACTACTGAATCACTATGTACTTCTGGAACTTCTATTTGATTACTACTTACCTCTACATCTGGAAGTTCCATCTCCGCTGAAAGTTCTGATTCTAAATGTTGCGGCACTTCTTGATTATGAGACATATCAGGACGTGTCTCTACTAATTGCAAAAACTGATCATATTGTTCTTCCGTTACTTTCTCAGAAACTCTATCATAAATCATATCTTTTATACGACTAAGAAAACTCCTATCAGCTTGGAATTGAAGATATTTTTTATATTCTGCAGAATCAACATCCATCAATGGATTAGCAGTTTCATAAGCATTCATTTCGCTTTCAACTTCTTTTTGGGTATCATCAATAATTTGAATCCACCACGCTAATTCTTCAAAATTTTTATCAATATCTAAAAGCAAGCTATTAAATAATTTCATTGCTTGTTTTTTTGTCTCTGAATCAACAGGCTCTAATTTTGGTTGTGTTTGATTAGCTACTTGATTTTCAAGATTTTCCATTATCTTCCCTCATTTCTACTAATAATAGTATATCACATTTTCTTTCTTGTCAAATCAAACTCTTCTTATTTTCCTAGACAAAAACGACTAAATATATTGTCTATTAATTCGTCACTATAAGTTTCGCCAATTATTTCTCCCAAAAGATTCCATATTGTTTTTAAATCGATTTCCAACATATCAACTGGATAAGTTTTCTGAAGTCCTATTTCAAGGGAATCAAGAGAAGAAAGACACTGTTTTAATAAGGAAATACTTCTAGCACTACTTAGATAATTATAATCGCTAGTCTCTATTTCTTCTAAATGAAATAATCTTTGAATTTCTTTTCTTAACTTGTCAATACCATCATTTTCTAAAGCGGAAATCCGTACGATGGGAAGAGAAAGAGAGGGGAGGGATAACTTTTCTTCTAAATCTATCTTATTAATAATAAGGATAGATGTTTTTTCTTGCACTTTTTTGAGCAATATTTTTTCTTCGTCTGTTAATTCCTCTCCATTGTTTAAAACGAATAAAACAAGATCTGCCTTTTCAATCCACTCTAAACTCTTTTGAACACCAATACTTTCTACTTTATCATCTGTTTTTCGAATTCCTGCTGTATCTATCATATGAAAAAGAATTCCATCAATAGAAACATCGCCCTCTACAATATCTCTCGTTGTCCCAGCTATTTCCGTCACAATAGCTTTTTCTTCCTCTAATAATCGATTTAATATACTGCTTTTTCCTACATTTGGCTTTCCTACGATAACAGTTTGAATCCCTTCTTTAATAATAGAACCTGTTTCCGATCTCTTTAAGATATTCTGAATTTCTTTTTTGACATAAGAAACACTTTCTTTTATTTTTTCAATGGTCACAACTTCAATATCTTCATATTCTGGATAATCAATATTTACTTCGATGTTAGCAATAACATCAGCTAACGATTTTCTTAGAGAATGAATCATAGAAGAGACATTTCCCGTCATTTGCGAAAGGGCTAAAGAACGAGATTTATCTGTTTTCGAAGAAATTAAATCCATAACACCTTCGGCTTCTATTAAATCAATCCGACCATTTAAAAAAGCTCTTTTGGTAAATTCACCAGGTTCCGCTAGACGACACCCATTTGTTAATAGTAATTCTAAAATACGATTGGTGGTAGAAATTCCTCCATGAGAATCGATTTCAATGATATCCTCTTTCGTAAATGTTTTAGGAGCTTTCATAACAGAAACTAACACTTCATCTATTAATTCTTCTTTATCATATATATATCCATAATGAATGGTATGCGTTGGAACTTCTTCTAAATTTTTACCTTTCCATATTTTTTGAACAATAGAGATACTATCTTCTCCACTGACACGAATAATTGAAATAGCACCTACTCCTAAAGCAGTTGAAATAGCAGCTATCGTATCTTTCATACTATCACCTCAACTTCCTTGATTTTAACATATTCCTAACAAAAAAGGAATAATAACTTATTCCTCTACTTGAAGAGCTGTAATGGCAATCGCTCCTACAATATCTTCTTTTGAACAACCTCGTGATAAATCATTAACTGGCTTAGACATTCCTTGCGTAATAGGTCCATAGGCTTCTGCTTTCGCTAAACGTTGTACTAACTTATAACCAATATTACCAGCATCCAAATCAGGAAAAATTAAAACATTGGCTTTCCCAGCTACAGAGCTATTAGGAGCTTTACTAGCTGCTACTTCCGGAACAATGGCAGCATCCAATTGTAATTCACCATCCATTTCGTATTGTGGATACTCTTTCTGAGCAATTTCTAATGCTTCTTTTACTTTATCGACATCTGGGTGACTCGCACTTCCCTTACTAGAGTGAGAAAGGAAAGCTACTTTTGGTTCTTTATGGACTAAATTTTGAAAACTTAAAGCACTACTACCAGCTATAGCCGCTAATTTTTCTGAAGTTGGATTTTGCTCTAAACCACAATCTGAAAATAAAAAAGTACCATTTTCTCCATAACTACAATTTGGGACAATCATTAACATAAAAGAAGATACTAATTTAACTCCAGGTTTCGTCTTAAGAATTTGAAGAGATGGACGAAGCGTATTTGCAGTAGAATGACAAGCACCACTCACAATTCCATCGGCATAACCTAATTTTACTAACATACAAGCAAAATACATGGAATCTGTAAGAAGGTATCTTTTTGCTTCTTCTTTCGTCATTCCTTTTTCTTTACGAAGTTCATACAATTGATCAATAAATAGTTCTAATCGACTATCCTCTTCTGGCAAAATACATTCCATTCCATCTAAAGAAATATCTTTACATGGTTTTCCTATTAAAATTATTTTCGCAATTCCTTCTTGCTGGGCAATAACGGCTGCATCGACAACTCTTTCATCCATTGCCTCAGGTAAAACAATTCTTTTACCTCTTTGTTTTGCTGCAGTTTTTATTTCCTCTATAAAACTCATAAATATCCCTTTTCTTTCTATTTTTAAAATTTCTTTCTTAGTATATCACACAAAAAGAAAGAATTTACTCTTTCTTTTAGTTTCCTATGTACTTGATGACAACACAACGATTTGGTTCTTCACCAACACTTTCCGTTGTTACATTATTAAAATCACTCAATAGAGAATGAACAATTCTTCTCTGATAAGAATTCATAGGATCTAGTTTCGCATCTGTTTTCGTTTTTTGAACTTCTCTTACAATATTTTTTATTTCATATTCAAATCTTTTTACTTTCTTTGCTCGATAATTAGAGGCATCTAAATTTACTTTGATAGAAAAACCAGTTTGCGTCTGTAAGGCTTGTCTTACCAAAAGTTGAAGAGCAGTCATTGTCCGACCATCCTTACCAATTAAAATTGGATTATTATTAGATACCATAGTAACTAGGAAAAACTCTTCATCTTCTCTTACCTCTAATTGAATATCTACTCCCATCATTTTCCCAATTGTTTGAATATACTCTCTAATAAAGTTCATAACATCTTCTTTTTTTACCACATTCATGTGATAACTACCTTCTGTTTCAGAAGACTCTACTAACAAATCAGAACTATATACATCTAAATCTTCTATACATTTTTCATAACAAGTCTCTTCATCGGTTGCTTCATAACTATACACCTTAATCATTATTACTTACTCCTTTTCACTATCAAATTTTGAATAATTGTAAAGGAATTATTCGTTATCCAGTAGAAAATAATTGCAGTTGACATTGAGAATGACATGATTGTGATTAAAATATTCATAATATTCATAGTCATTTTCATCTGTTTTGCTTGTTCTCCACTCATACCTGCTCCACTATTCAATTTGAAAGAGAATAACGTTGCTAAAAAGACTAAGATTGGTAAAAGGATATATAACCAATTGCCAGAAGAGATTCCCTTAGCAGGGGACATAGACATTTCAAAACCTAATAAATGATCTTCAAATAAAACTGGTAATCTATATAATGCTTCATAGAAAGCAAAGAATAATGGAATTTGAATAAAACTATATAGACATCCTGAGAAAGGATTAATATTATATTTCTTATATAATAACATGGTCTCTTGAGCTTTACGATTCATACTGTCTTGATCTGTTTTATTTCTATATTTTTGATCAATCTTATCTAGCTCTGGTTTTGCTTTCTTCAAATTCTCAGATTGACGAGCGGTCTTAACCGTAATAGGGTACATGATTAAACGAATTAATAAAGTTACAAAAATAATTGCTAAACCATAATTTCCTAAAAAATCACCGATATGAATTAAAACCCAAGATAATGGTCTTACAAAAATAGTTGTCCATAATCCGCTATTTCCATCCCCTAAAATAGTGAATTTATCACAAGATGGAAAATCCTTTACATCTACAATACTATCAATTTTCTTTTCATAATCTTTCTTGCTTAAATCTCCAGCTTCATAATCTTCCTTATACTTTTTTTCTAAAGCTACCTTGTTCTCTTCATATAACTGAATAATATCTTTATCAGTTGGCTGACACAAGATATTAGATGGTAACACTTGTCCTGTATCTTTATTAGTAACTACTTTTCCATCTGGTCCTTTTAATTGCTTTGTACAACCAGTTAAACATAAAATAGCAACTAATAAGACAGTTAGTCCTATTCTTTTGTTTTTCATTTTTTCCTCCTAACGGTATAAGTTTAATTTTCCAAGGGCATCTAGTAAATTCATTTTCATCTCTTGATAATTTTTACCTATAATTCCCTTGCCTAATATTATAATACAATTAAAGTTATTTTGATAGTCTTTTTCGTGAATAATAGAACGTATCTGCCTTTTTAAGCGATTTCTCACAACCGCATTTCCTAATTTTTTACTAACAGAAATTCCAAAATGATAACGAAGACTATTCGTTCTTTCTACATAAATAATATAATCCTTATATCGATAGGGCTTTTGGGTATGAATAATTCTTTGAAAATCATAATTATTTTTTAAAATATTTTTTTTCTTCATCTATAAGCCCCTTTCTATATTATATATGGATATCCATGTTATAATAAAAAAACCACCGACGATCAGTGGATTTAATGAGATAATACTTTACGCCCTTTTTTTCTTCTATTATTGATAATATTTGTTTCCATTCGAGCGAAAAAACCCATTTTTTTACTTTTTCTATGATTATTAGGTTGATAAGTTCTTTTCATATTTCCACCTCCAATTGTATAAAATCCCTCTTTGCTTTATCAATTATATAGATTTTTTTCCTATTTGTCAAACAATTTTAGAGAAAGGGAGAAAAAATCATGCACATTCAGAGAATGTTCATAAAATAGATTTGTCGAAAGGATTGTGAATAATTTTTCAGTTATGCACATTTTTTTACTATTAAAATTACGATAAAATACCTAGTTATACACATTTATGCACATATTTGTGCACAAAAAATTCACAAAGAATATTGTTTGTGAATAAAAAAGACACAAAAATGTGCATAACTCCATTTTGAATTCAAAAATCAAAGCAAAGTTGTGTGGATAAAAAGATTCCTAAAAATTATCCACATTTTCTTTTTTTTTTAAGGCAAATAGTGTAGAATATAGGTAGAAAATCTTTAAAGTGGGGGTGATTATGTGGATTTAGAGAATATGTGGAATTTATTTCTGTTAAAAATTAAGGAAGTCTTATCAGAAATTTCTTATGAAACTTGGTTTTCGGAAACAAAATTAATTGGATTAGAAGAGGGGATCGCTAAAGTTTTAGTACCTTCCCATATCCATAAAAAGAATTTAAAAGAAAATTATATTGACGACATTATTGAGAAATTTACAGAAGTTACTGGTACGAACTTTAATTTTGAATTCTATACAGAAGAAGAATTAGAAAATAAGATTGTTTTAAATACGGATGAAATTGGAATTCCTGCTAGTAATTTTGAAAGTAACCTTGATAATCGCTATCGATTCGATAACTTCGTAATTGGTAACAGTAATAAATTTGCCGCTACTTCCGCACTTGCAGTGGCAGAACAACCAGGAAAAATGTATAATCCGTTATTTATCTATGGATCTAGTGGATTAGGAAAAACACATCTTATGCATGCCATTGGAAATTTTATTGTAGAAAATAATAAAAAAATGAAAGTATTATATATTCCTTGCGATACTTTTGTTTCTGATTTTGTTGACATTTGTAGAAAAAGTGCGAATGAAAACAATATGGAATCTATTAAACAATTTAAAAATAAATATCGCGATGTGGATGTTTTAATTATTGATGATATTCACAATTTAGTGGGAGCTACTTCTGCTCAACAAGAATTCTTCAATACCTTTAATGAATTATATAATAATAATAAACAAATCATTATATCCTCTGATAGATCCCCAGAAGATATCAAAAAATTAGAGGAAAGACTAAAGACAAGATTTAATTGGGGACTTCAAATTGATATTTTACCACCAGAATTTGAACTTCGAATGAATATTATTAATAAGAAAATAGAGCTCCATGGACAAGACAATACCTTCCCAGAAGAAGTAAAAGAATATATTGCTAGTAACTGCGTAGGGGATATTCGAAAATTAGAAGGAGCTGTTACGAGAGTCTATGCCTATGCAACCATTATGAACGGATCAGATATTACTCTTGATTTAGCGGTGGAAGCATTAAAAGATTTCTTTGTAATTTCTTTTGTGGCAAAGAATAAAATCGATCAAGTTATCCAGTTAGTCAGTGAAAATTACAATATTAGTGCTGAAGATTTAAAAAGTAAAAAGAAAACCAATAATATTGCTATTCCAAGGATGATTGCTATGTATATCTGCAGAATTTATTTGGAAGAGAACCTTACTAAAATAGGAATTGAATTTGGCGGCAAAAATCACACCACTGTTATGCACGCTGTTGAAAAAATAAAAAATGAAATTTTAAAAGATGAAGCATTAAATAATGAAATTCAAAAAATTATCAACAAAATTCATTAATCTATGTGCACAATTTGTTCATAATTCATAATTATCAACACAGACTATTTCCTTTATTATAAGGGGAAAACAAAGTTATGCACATCTATGCACATCTATAATAAATATAATATATAAAAATAATAATATAAAGGAGAGCAAGTACTATGAAATTAAAAATTAAACAAAAAATATTAATGGAACATTTAAACTACGTTATTAAAGGAATTTCTTCTAAAAATTTAATTCCTATTCTCAATTGTATAAAGTTTGATTTAAAATCAGAAGGACTTTATTTAATGAGTACGGATAATGAAATAGCTATTAAAACTTTTATTGATGCCAAAGATATTGAGGAAATTGAAGAAAAAGGAGATATCGTTGTCTCTGGGAAATATATTTATGATATTATTAGAAAACTTTCTAATGAAACCATTAATTTAGAAGAAATCATTTCCTCACAATTATTAATAACAACCAATACTTCTTCTTTTAAATTGAATTGTAATAATGCCTCTGAATTTCCTAATCTAGATTTAGAATTCAGTAAAAATCCGATTATTTTAAATCAACAAACTTTTAAAACCATGATTAATCAAACAATATTTGCAACCTCTACTCAAGAATCTAGACCTGTTTTAACGGGAATTAACTTTATTATTACAGGCAATAAGTTTGAGTGTACAGCAACAGATTCTTATCGTTTAGCTAGGAAAGAAATAGAACTCGGCGAAAAAATAGATCAAGATATCAACATTATTGTGCCTGCTAAAAATTTAATGGAAGTTGTCAGATTATTAAATAGTGATGATGAAAGCTTAGAGTTACATATCTTTAATAATAAAATTATTTTTAGTTTTGGTAGTTTAATCATTATGTCAAGATTAATTAATGGTACTTATCCAGATACCAATAAATTAATTCCAGAGGAGTTTTTAACAACGATTCGGGTAAATTTAAATAATTTCTTTAACTCTATCGATCGAGCTTCTTTGTTAACGAATGAAGAAGAAAAAAATATCATAAAACTAGAAAGCAAAGGGGATTATCTACTTATTTCTTCTAATATTCCAGAGATTGGAAACGTTGAAGAAAAAGTAGATTTGTCAGAACCAATTGAAGAAAATGTCAAAATTGCTTTTAGTTCAAAGTATATGATGGATGCTGTAAAAGTATTTAATAGTGAAGAAATTGCTATCAAATACAATGGGGAAATTAGACCTATCATCATTACGGATGGGGAAACCAATCAGTTAATTCAATTGATAGTACCTATTAGGACATATTAAAATATGTCTTTTTTTTGTTCTTTTTCTACAAAATTCAACAAATTTCGATATGTGGAAGGAGTATAAGAGAGCTATTCCGTTGTGAATTAGGTGGAGGTGTAGTATGTTAGAGGAATATGAGATTAATTCTTCTACTTTAGCAATCGTACCAATTGATGATAATTGTTCTAAAGTCTATGAAGAAGAAGTTGAATATGTTGTGAACAAGAATGTGCATAAAATTATTGATTACAACTGTAAGTTCTATGGAAGTAGCTACCGAGGTCGTTGTGAAGGAACAAAATATTTAACTGGAATTAAGTCTAAATTTCCTATCATTATTGAGGAGAGTAGAAATCTTATATTTTTTCCTACTAGTTCTGTTCGAAATAGTGAAAATTTATGGGTTTCTCTTAATAAAATAAAAGGATATAAGGCTAATTTTTATGGAACCACCATTGAGTTTCAAAATGATCAAAAAATAGAAGTTCCAGTATCTTTTTATTCTATTGAAAATCAATATTGTCGAGCTGTTATGTTAAAGGCAAAATTATATGAGTTAAAATTGGAAAAAAATAGATAAAAAATCTATTTTTTTCTTTTTTATGCTTTTTAATTATGATATAATATTTTATGTGTATAGGAGTATTAGTTTTATTTTTTTAGTCTAAAATGAGCCATTAAAGCACAAAAAGAGGTATTCACATGATTTTAAAAAAAATTGAATTACGGAATTTTCGTAATTATGAAAAATTATCGGCCCGTTTCTATAAAGGAATTAATATCATTTATGGGGATAATGCTCAAGGAAAAACAAATTTACTAGAAAGTATTTATGTGCTTGGTTTAACAAAGTCTCATCGAGCTTTTATTGATAATAATTTAATTCGGAAAGGATCAGAAGCCTTGTGTATTTCTGGTATTGTCGGTGGTAACTTCTTAGATAAAAAAATGGAAATTCAAATCGATAATCATAATAAATATTATAAAATTGATGATACACCTATTAAAAAAGTAAGTGATTATATATCAAATATGAATATAATCATTTTTTATCCCGATGATTTAGAAATATTAAAGGGATCTCCGCAGCTTAGAAGGAAATACTTAAATGTTGAATTATCCCAATTATACAATAGTTATTATATTGTTATGAATGATTATAATAAATTGTTAAGAATTCGTAATGAATATTTAAAAAAATGGTCAAAGGGAGGATCTATTGATCAAAATTATTTTGATATCGTAACTTCCTATTTAATTGATAAAGCTATTATTCTCTATCAAATGCGTTACAAATATATTGAAAAAATTAATGAGACTTGTTCCCAAATCTATCAAGATATCATGGGATTAGAGGGGTTTCATATTGAATATGTTCCCAATTTAGAGATTACTGACATGAAAGATCCTTCTTTAAAAGAAAAGTTACAAAAGCAATATCAAGAGAAGTTAGAATATGATAAAAAGTTATCTATGACGACGTTAGGTCCTCATAAAGATGATTTAGAATTTTTACTGTCAGATAAGAATTTAAAATTGTATGGTTCTCAAGGGCAACAAAGAGTTGCTGTTTTAGCTTTAAAATTAGCGGAAATCCCTATTTTTAAAAAATATAAAGAGGGAACACCTATTTTATTATTGGATGATGTTTTTAGTGAATTATCGGATGATAAGAAAAATAATTTAATGAAATATATTAGTAAAGATATTCAAACAATTATTACTACTACAGAATTAAATAATTTAGATCCTAAATTTATTAAGAAATCTAAGTTATTTAAAATAGAAGCAGGACATTTAATGAAAATCAAAGAGGTGAAAGAAAATGAATGAACATTATGATGCTTCCGATATCCAAGTCTTAGAGGGATTGGAAGCTGTACGAAAAAGACCAGGAATGTATATTGGAACAACGGATGTAAAAGGTCTCCATCATTTAGTATGGGAAATTGTAGATAATGCGATTGATGAGTCTCTTGCTGGGTATTGTAATAACATAGAGGTTGTTATTAATAAAGGAAATTCTATTACGGTAAAGGACGATGGACGTGGTATTCCTGTTGATATCCACCCTAAAACAAAAATATCAACGGTAGAGACTGTTTATACAGTTTTACATGCTGGTGGTAAATTTGGAGGCGGCGGATACAAGGTATCTGGAGGTCTTCATGGTGTAGGAGCTTCAGTAGTAAATGCCTTATCAAAATGGGTAGAAGTAAAAGTCTATAAAAATGGACAAGTTCATTATATTCGTTTTGAAAATGGAGGCCATACGGTAGAACCATTACACGTAATTGATAAATGTGATCCTAACCGAACTGGAACTGTTGTGACATTCAAGCCAGATCCTGAGATATTTGATACGGATGTCTATGATTACAATACGTTAATGGTTCGTATTCGCGAATTAGCATTCTTAAATCGTGGTTTAAGAATTACTCTTCGGGATGATCGAAATGAAGAAGATACAACGGGAGAAACCTTTATTTATGAAGGTGGTATTTCTGAATATGTAAAATTTATTAATCAAGAAAAAACACCTATTCATGAAAATATTATTCATCTAGAAGGGGAAGAAGATGGCGTTTTCTTTGAAGTAGCAATGCAATATAACACCGGATATAATGATAACATTTATTCCTTTGTAAATAATATCAATACCCATGATGGTGGTACTCATGAAGAGGGAGTTCGAAGAGCATTAACAAGAGTTATTAATAACTATGCAAAAAAATCTGGAATGTTGAAAGAGAAAGATGAATCTTTAACGGGTGATGATGTTAAAGAAGGTCTTACTATGATTATTTCTTGTAAGCACCCAAATCCTCAATTTGAAGGTCAAACGAAAGGAAGACTTGGAAACTCAGAGGTTAGAAAATTAGCGGATAATGTTTTCTCTGAGGGTTTTGAAAAATTTTTACTTGAAAATCCAGATGAAGCTAGGGCAATTGTTGAAAAATCAATGCTTGCTTGTAGAGCTAGAAATGCGGCGAAGAAAGCAAGAGAAATCACACGTAAAAGTGATTTAGCGATGACGAATTTCTTTGGAAAATTATCAGATTGTAAAAGTAAAGATCCAAAGGTATCAGAAATATTTATTGTCGAGGGAGATTCCGCAGGAGGTTCTGCTAAAAAAGGTAGAGACTCTATGACGCAAGCTATTCTTCCTTTGCGAGGAAAAATTTTGAATGTGGAAAAAAATCGGTTAGATCGAGCATTGGGAAATGAAGAGATTAGAACCATTATCACTGCTTTTGGAACAGGAATAGGGGAAGAATTTAATCTTTCAAAATTAAGATACGATAAAATTATTATTATGACCGATGCCGATGTCGATGGTTCTCACATTCGTGTATTATTGCTTACTCTTTTCTATCGTTTCTTTAGACCTATTGTGGAAGAAGGACATGTTTATGCAGCTCAACCTCCTTTATTTAGAATTATGCATGGAAAAACTAGAAAGTATGTTTTAAATGAGGAAGAGAAAGAAAAATATTTACAAAGTCTTCCTGAAAATGTCCGTGCAAGGGCCGAAATTGCTCGTATGAAAGGTCTAGGCGAGATGGACGCAGAGGAGTTAAATGAAACAACCATGGATATTGAAAAGCGTATTTTAAGAAAGATTACTGTAGAAGATTGTATGGCTGCCGATGCTGTATTTGCAAAATTAATGGGCGATGAAGTAGAACCAAGACGAAAATTTATCGAAGAAAATGCTGGTTATGTTCAAAATCTAGATATTTAGGAGGTGAAGTATGGAAGAAGAAAAAAATATAGAAGAAGAGCAAACAACGGAGGAAAATCTTGAAAATGAAGAAGTGGAAGAGAACTCTGCTTTAGTAGATAATACACATTTTAGTGGATATTTTCATGAAAGAGATCGATTAGCTGAAAATAACATCGTTAACGAGGTAGAAACTTCCTTTTTGGAATATTCTATGAGTGTTATTGCTTCTCGTGCTTTACCAGATTTAAGAGATGGATTAAAACCTGTTCATCGTAGAATTTTATGGTCCATGTATGAATCTGGATATACTCCAGATAAACCACATCGAAAATCAGCAACAACGGTTGGATATGTAATGGGACATTATCATCCCCATGGAGATTCTTCCATTTATGAAGCCATGGTTCGTATGGCTCAAGATTTTAATCAAAGATATTTATTAATTGATGGACATGGAAATTTTGGTAATATCGAGGGTGATGGAGCAGCAGCTATGCGTTATACAGAATCCAGATTATCCAAGATTTCCCTTGAATTATTGAGAGATATTAATAAGGATACGGTTGATTTTGATCCAAACTTTGATGAAACGGTTAAAGAACCAAAAGTTTTACCATCTAGATTTCCTAACATATTAGTAAATGGAACAATGGGAATTGCCGTAGGTATGGCAACCAATATTCCTCCTCACAATTTAGGAGAAGTAATCGATGGATGTATTGCCTATATTGATAATCCTGATATTGATACATTAGAGTTGATGAAATATATTAAAGGACCAGATTTTCCAACAGGCGGTATCATTTTAGGAAATTCTGGAATTCGTCAAGCGTATGAAACAGGTCGTGGCACAATTACTATTCGTAGTAGAGCATCTATAGAAGAAATCAATGGTCATAATTGTATTGTTGTAACAGAAGTTCCTTATGGAATTAATACCATGGAATTAAAAAATAAAGTAGCTGAACTTGTTCATAATAAAATTATTGATGGAATTGCGGATTATCACACCGATTTGAAGGATGGGGTAAAAATAACCATCACACTTAAGAAAGAAGCAAATCCACAAGTTGTTCTAAACAATTTATATAAACACACCGCTTTTCAAACAAATTATGGAATTATTTTCTTAATGTTAGATGGTCTAACTCCAAAAACTTTACCATTAAAAGCCATTCTTTCAAAGTATATTGATCATCAAAAAGAAGTAATTATTCGAAGAACCAGATTTGATTTGAAAAAATCTGAAAATCGTGTCCATATTTTGGAAGGTTATAAGATTGCTTTAGATCATATTGATGAAGTCATTCGGATTATTAGAGAATCTCAAACGGATGAAGAAGCAAGAGATGCTTTAATGAGTCGTTTTGGTTTAAGCCAAATTCAAGCTGATAGTATTTTGGAGTTGCGTTTAAAGAGATTAACTGGTTTAGAGCGTGCTAAAATAGAAGAAGAATTAAATGAATTATTGAAATTGATTGAAGAATTAAAGAGTATTTTAGCAAGTGAACAAAAAGTTCTTGATATCATTAAGAAAGAAATGTTAGAAATTAAGAATAAGTATTCTGATGAGAGAAGAACTTCTATTGATATGACTGCGATTGATTATATTGATGATGAATCTTTAATTCCAGTAGAAGATATTATCGTAACTTTAACCAATAAAGGATATATTAAGAGAATTACTAGTGATACTTATAAGACTCAAAATAGAGGTGGAGTAGGTATTAAAGGTATGACAACTAATGAAGAAGACCTTGTGGAAAAATTAGTTTCTGTAACTACCCATGACTATTTGTTATTCTTTACGAATAAAGGTAGAGTTTATCGTATGAAAGGATATGAGGTACCAGCCTTTAGTAGACAATCTAAAGGATTACCAATTATCAATTTACTACCATTAGAAAAAGAAGAAGTCGTTAAATCGATGTTGAAAATCGAAAGAGAAGAGAAAAATAAGTATTTAGTCTTCTGTACTCGAAGTGGATTAGTTAAACGTACCAATATTAGTGAATTTGATAATATTCGTAATAGTGGTAAAATCGCTATTAGTTTAAAAGAGGATGATGAGTTATTAGATGTTAAGAAGACCGATGGAACAAATGAAATATTAATAGCAAGTTCAAATGGTCGAATGATTCGTTTTAAAGAATCAGAAGTAAGAATCATGGGAAGAACCGCATCTGGTGTTCGAGGTATCGAAGTAGGCGATGGTATTGCTGTAGGTATTGAAGTAGCCTTGGAAAATGAATCTGTTCTCGTTATTACAGAAAATGGTTATGGAAAACAGACGAAAATAGAAGAATATAGAATGACTCATCGTGGAAGTAAAGGTGTTAAAGCACTCAATATTACCGAAAAGAATGGTACAATCGTTGATTTCAAGTTAGTAACAGGCAACGAAGATTTAATGATTATTACGGATAGTGGAATGATCATTCGTTTACCATTAGAACAAGTTAGTTCAACAGGTAGAGTAGCTCAAGGTGTTAAATTAATTAATTTAAAAGAAAATCAAAAAGTAAGTACAGTTGCTCTTCTCAAAAAAGAAGATATTTCCCAAACTAATATGGGAAATAATGAAGAGGGAAATATTTCCCAAGAGGAAGATTTAATAACTGAAACTGTTGATAAAGAGAGTGAGTCATAATCATTCTCTTTTTCTGAATGTTTCACGTGAAACATTTCAGAAAGAAAAAAATATGTTCCACGTGAAACATAAAAGTTTATTGCATTTTTTTCTAAAATAAGATATATTATATATCAGCACAACATTTAAACTCGAATCAGGTCAGGACCGGAAGGTAGCATCCTTAAGAGTCAATGAATGTGTGTGCTTTTTTTGTATGTTTCACGTGAAACATTGGAGAGTATTATGAAAAATAAATATATGGAAGAAGCTTTAAAAGAAGCAAAAAAGTCTTTTGATATGGAAGAAATCCCGGTAGGAGCAGTAATTGTATGTAATGATGAAATTATTGCTCGTGCACATAATCTAAAAGAACATAATAAATGTGCCACTGCTCATGCTGAAATTTTAGCAATCGAACAGGCATGCAAAAAGATAGGAGACTGGAGACTCAATGATTGTACTTTATATGTGACGTTAGAACCTTGTCTCATGTGCTGTGGAGCACTTCTCCAGGCAAGAATTAAAAAGATTGTTTATGCAGCCGCAAATGCGAAATTTGGTTATGTGGAGAGTATAGATAAACTACTATCTAATTCCAAAAATAATCATATCGTAGAAATTCAAAAAGTTGACTGTCCAGAATGTTTAGATCTGCTTCAGCAGTTCTTTCAAAAGAAACGCTCTTCAACTTTAATTTCTAAATCAAAAAGTGTATAATGATGGTAGTAAAGAAGGTGAAGAATGTATCAAGCTTTATATCGAAAATATCGCCCCAAAAATTTTGAAGATGTTGTAGGACAAGAAGTCATTATAAAAACCCTTACGAATGCCATTAAAAATAATATGGTAAATCATGCATACTTATTTACTGGCCCTCGTGGAACGGGAAAAACAAGCATTGCTAAGATATATGCAAAAATTCTAAATTGTACCAATTTAACAAATTTAAAACCTTGTGAAGAATGTATCTCTTGTAAACAAATTAATAATAATCAAAATATAGATGTGATTGAAATTGATGCAGCTTCTAATAATGGTGTAGATGAAATTCGGGAAATAAGAAATAAAGTTAGTTTAGTTCCTTCTAATAGTAAATATAAAATATATATCATTGATGAAGTACATATGTTAACAAATCAAGCCTTTAATGCTTTATTGAAAACTTTGGAAGAACCGCCTTCTCATATCATTTTTATTTTTGCTACTACAGAACCTCATAAAATTCCACGAACGATTTTATCGAGATGTCAAAAATTTGATTTTAAAAAGATTAGTAATTATAAAATTGTAGACCGATTGAAACATATCGCTGATGTAGAAAATATTAAAATCACAGAAGAAGCATTAATGGAAATCGCTATTCTGTCTGATGGTGGTTTACGAGATTCTATTAGTATGTTGGATCAAGCAGTATCCTATGCAAATGATGAAATTACTTTAAATGATATCCATGATATCAATGGAACTATAAATAAAAAAGAAATACAACAGTTTATTCAATTGGTTTTTGATAAAAATATGGTAGAGATGCTTCAAAAAATAGAGGAATACGAGGAACAAGGAAAAAATTTAGTTAAAATCGTACAAGAAATTATTGAAGAATTAAAAAATATTATTTTGTATTGCAATGTCCCAAATTATTTTCCAGAGACTGTAGACTATTATGAAACGATTAAAATAAATGTAAATAATAAAAAATTATATGACTATATTCATTCTTTATCAGAGTTAGTGGGAAATATGAAGAATTCTAGTAATAATAAAATTTTATTGGAAATAGAATTTATCAAATTGATGGAAGAACCTGAAAACGAAATTGTTCCTATAAAGTCAATAGTAGAAAATAAAATTATTTCCCAAACTCAAGTGAAGCAAGAAAATATCGAGCAAGAGTCTAATGAACAACAAGCAAAAGTAAATGTTCAAGAACCTCCAAAAAATGTTTCAGAGCCTTCATCTTTAAAAAAACGAAACATTGATTTGACATTCCGTTTATCAGAAGAGGCTTTACAAAATTTGAATGAATTAAAAAAAATTAGAATTAATAATGCTTTAGTAGCGGTTTCTCAAAAAAATAGAAATCTATTTAAAGAAAAGATGGAAAGCTTGAAAGATTTATTAATGAATCCTGACTATAGTAAATTAATCTCTTTACTATTCGATGGGGAATTAAAAGCGATTAGTAATAAAAATATTATATTCGTATATAAAACTAATCTTTTAGCTGAGGCCTTTAACATGGAGTTGTTGGCTTTAGAAAAAATTTTTCTAAAGCAATTTAAAGAAAATTATCAATTAATTGCTGTTGATGAAGAAGAGTGGAATACGATCAAAAATGAATATAATAAGAATAAAAATCAGTATCAATATCAAGAGGAAAAGATAGATATCCACAAAATTTTTGAATCTGAAAAAGACCCTACAACTAAGAAAAATATCATTGATGATTTATTTGAAAATATGATAGAATATGATGGATAAAATAGAAAGAAGGAAAAATTATGAATATGCAGGCAATGATGCAACAAGCAAAAAAATTACAAAAGGATATGATGGAGACACAAAAAAAGATAGATGCGATGGAGTTTACTGGTAAATCTTCTATTGTTACAGTGACTATGAGTGGTAAAAAAGAATTAAAAGCGGTAGTGATCGATGCTGAATCCATGGATAAGGAAGAAATAGAAATGCTTCAAGATATGATTACAGTAGCTGTGAATGATGCTTTAAAGCAAATTGATAAAGTCATTGAAGAAAAAATGGGAGTATATGCGAAAGGAATGCCAGGTTTGTTTTAATGAAATATCCAGCAACTATTCAAAATTTAATGGAATGCTTTCAGAAACTTCCGGGAATAGGGGAAAAGACAGCTGAGCGTTTAGCTCTATCAACCCTTACTTTTGATGACGAAGTCTTAGAAGTCTTTTCTAATTCCTTAAGAGATGTAAAAACAAAAATAAAAAAATGTGAAAGATGCAATAACCTTGCAGAGGATAGTTTATGCGAGGTATGTAAGGATAATACGAGAGATCCTAAAATTTTATGTGTGGTTGAAAATCCTAAAAATATTCTTTTATTTGAAAAATTAGGTACTTTTCATGGCTATTATCATGTTATAGATGGCTTAATATCTCCTTTAGATGGTGTGAATCCAGAAGATATCCACATTCCAAAATTAATTAATCGAATCAAAGAAGAAAAAATAGAAGAAGTTATTTTAGCTTTGAAACCTAGTGTTGAAGGGGAAACAACGTCTCTTTATATTTCAAAATTATTATCTAATACAAATGTTCTTGTTTCTAAAATTGCTCATGGAGTTCCTTTAGGAGCGGATATGGACTATGTAGATTCTTTAACATTGGAATTAGCTCTAGAAAATCGAAAAAAAATATCTAATGATGATTAGTTCTGAATAGAAAATCTAAGAATACATTTTACTAGGTGAAAAGTATGAAAAAAGTATTAAAAATTCTTAGAAAAATCATTATTAGTTCTTTTTTGCTTTATGGATATAATTTATTGGTACAACCTTTAAATTTAATGATTCCTATTAATGTGATAACGGTTTCTTCTGTCGCTATTTTAGGTGTTCCGGCCCTATTGGCTTTAGTTCTAATATTGGTATATGTTTATTGATGTAGGAGGGTAGTATGTTAGATGATTTTCAGATAGATCAACCAATTGTTTATAAAACACTATTAAATGCTATTCAAAAAAATACAATTACCCATGCTTATCTCATTGAATTGAATGGTTATTCAAAAGGGCTTGATTTTGCAAAGACATTTGCAAAATATTTATTATGCCCCCATCACTATACAAATGCCTTAAATTGTAAAGAATGTTATCAATGTAAGACCATAGACGATGGAAACTTTTTGGAACTGAAGATTATTCAACCAGATGGACAATGGATTAAAAAAGAGCAATTAGAAGAGTTACAGCAGGAGTTTAATCGTAAAGCTTTAGTTGGAAATCAAAAAATATATATTATTGATGGAGCTGATAAGTTAAATACGTATTCTGCTAATTCTATTTTAAAATTTTTAGAAGAGCCGGTACCAGGAATTATTGCGATTTTGTTAGTAGAAAATGCTTATCAAGTGATGAATACTATTGTTTCTAGATGTCAGGTATTATCTTTAAAAAAGGAAAATTACACCATTAACTCAGATTTTAGTTTAAAAAAACGACTAGCTTATTATTCTTTTCACACACTAGAAGATATTGAGAATTTTTTACAAACAGAAGAGTCTGATCAAAAAATAGAATGTATGGTTGAATATTTGAATTATTTTGAAAAAAAAGGATACCAAACCATTATTTATAAAAATAAAGCATTTTTAGAGACATTTCCAGACAAAAATTCTTTGTACCTTGTATTTAATTGGTTTATATTGTATTATAAAGATGTTTTAAATTATCAGTTAGGGAAAAAAATAGATTACTTTAAGGAATATGAAAATTCTATTATGGAAATTGCCAAAGAAAATACGATTTTATCTATTTCCCAAAAAATAGAACGAATTTTAGAATTAAGTGAAAAAATAAAATATAACGTAAATGCTACGATGCTGATGGACAAGCTAGTAATTGATTTAATGGAGGTGAAAAAATGATAAAAGTGATAGGTATAAAATTTAAGGATAATGGTAAGGTTTATCATTTTTCGCCTAAGGAAGAAAGTTATGAAATTCAAGATAAAGTCATCGTTGAAACAGAACGAGGATTGCAATTAGGATATGTAGACACAGAAATCTTTGAAATCCCTGATGAAAAATTAATATCTCCTTTAAGTCCTGTCCTTCGAAAGGCAACCGCGGAAGATATAGAAAAGCAAGAAAAAAATGCTGCCGACGAGAAGAAAGCATTAAAAAAATGTAAAGAATTGATTCAAAAATACAAGTTAAATATGTACGTTATCGATGCTAGTTTCACATTAGATCGTTCGCAACTATTTTTTAGATTTATGGCAGATGAAAGAGTAGATTTTCGGGCATTAGCGAAAGATTTAGCCAATATTTATAAAACTAGAATTGAATTGCGACAGATAGGGGTTCGTGATAAAGCAAAAGAAATTGGTGGTTATGGATCTTGTGGAAGACCTCTTTGTTGTGCTAAATTTTTAACAGATTTTGATTCTGTATCTATCAATATGGCAAAGAATCAAAATATTGCCTTAAACCCAACCAAAATTAATGGAGTATGTGGAAGATTATTATGCTGTCTAAAATATGAAGATGAATGCTATAAAGATTGTCGCAAGGGCTTACCAAAAGTAGGAAAGAAAGTAGTCACCGAAAAAGGCGAAGGAAAAGTCATCAGTATTGATGTTTTAAAGGGGACTTATCGAGTAAATATTCCGGATGTAGGCATTGTAGAGTTAGAGAAAGAAATAGATGAAAGTTAAAAATTATCTATTAGGCTATAAAAATTTATACATTTATCAGGATAGTGAAATGTTTCACTTTTCCCTAGATTCTATTTTGCTTCCCAATTTTGTAACTTTGCCTAAGAAAACAAAAAAAATATTGGATATTGGAACCGGCAATGCTCCCATTCCTCTTATTTTATCAACGAAAGTAGATTGTCCTATTATTGGAGTGGAAATTCAACCAGAAATAGCGAAATTAGCTCAAGAATCCGTATTGTATAATCATTTAGAAAAGCAAATTACCATTTTAGAGGGTGATATTAATGTAGTAGCTCAAAGTCTCGAGCCAGATTCTTTTGATGTTATTACTTGTAATCCCCCTTATTTTAAATATCAAAAATCTTCTAATATAAATGAGAGTGAATACAAGACGATTGCCCGTCATGAAGTTACATTAAATCTAGAACAATGCATTCAAATCAGTAGTAAGCTACTTGCCTATAACGGAGTACTTGGGATTGTTCATCGTCCAGAACGACTCATTGATATTTTAGAAACCATGCGAAAGTATCATATTGAACCTAAGAAAATAGAATTGGTTTATCCACATCCAAATGAGGAAGCCAATATTCTACTCATTGAGGGAAGAAAAATGGGAAAACCAGGAATAAAAATTCTTCCGCCTCTTTATAGCCATCAACAGAATGGAGAATATACTGACGAAATTCAAAAATACTTTGAAAACAATTGAGGTGATAGTATGAGCCAAAAAAGTTATGATGGAACTCCCACTCTCTATTTAATTCCAACACCAATTGGAAATATGGATGATTTAACCTATCGAACCGTTAAAACATTAGAGAGTGTTGATGTTTTATTCTGTGAAGATACAAGAGAAACTGGACTTTTATTAAACTATTTAGGTATCAAAAAGAAGATGATTGCCAATCATGAACACAATGAGGAAAAGAATCATCAAAAAATTCTAGAATATTTGCAGGATGGCAAAATGGTTGGCTTGGTAAGTGATCGAGGAACACCAGTCATAAGTGATCCAGGATATGAATTGGCTCGTTTTGTCATTGCCTCTGGATATCATGTAGTTGCTCTTCCTGGAGCGACTGCTCTCGTTCCCGCTCTTATTACTTCAGGAATTGCTCCTATGCCATTCTTATTTTATGGATTTTTAAATAGTAAAACTTCTAAAAAAGAAAAAGAGTTATCTTCTTTGAAGAGTGAAAGAGCCACTTTAATCTTTTACGAGGCTCCTCATCGGATAGAAGAAACCTTAACTTGTATGCAAAAAATTTTGGGAAATAGACAAATTAGTATTTCCCGGGAAATAACTAAGAAGTATGAAGAGGTCTACCGTGGAACCATTTCCGAAATTCTTCCTCAAATAATGGATGCGAAAGGCGAGATGGTTATCATAGTAGAGGGAAATAAAGAGAAATTTGATTTTTCTTCTCTTTCTTTAAAAGAACACATCAATATCTATTTAAAAGAAGGAATGAATAAAATGGATGCAATGAAACAAGTTGCCAAAGAACGAGGAATGAAAAAAAATGAGGTTTATCAGGAATATTTAAAGCAGGAGGATCATTAGTATGAAATTAATTGTTGGACTAGGAAATCCTGGAAAAGAGTATGAAAATACGAGACATAATGTAGGCTTTATGGCTCTTGATAAATTAGCTTCTTTCTTAAAACTAAATTTTAATAAAGAAAAATTTCAAGGGTTATATGCTGATGCTATCTATGAAGGAGAAAAGTATATATTTTTAAAACCTCAAAAATATATGAATCTTTCTGGCGAAGTAGTTAGTGATTTTGTACAGTTTTTTAAAATAAAAATAGATGATATTTTAATTCTTTATGATGATTTAGATACTCCTGTTGGAAGTATGAGGCTTCGCTATCAAGGAAGTAGTGGGGGACACAATGGAATTAAAAATATTGAGCAGCACTTAGGTACAACGAAATATAAACGCATTAAATTTGGTATTTCTAATAATAAATTAATGGATACTAAAGATTATGTATTAGGTCATTTTTCCAAAGAAGAAAAGGAACTTCTTGACCAAACTTTAAATCAAATCATTCCTATTTTTCAAGATTATTCTAAGTTAAGTTTTGAAAATTTAATGAATAAATATAATGGTAAATAAAAAGTTTATCATTTTTTCCGTGTAGAAAGGAGAGATATGCATGCAAAATCTTATTTCTTTATTTGAAAAAAGTCATTTCTCTTATCAGGAAGAGGGAATATCTGGTCTTACTCCTGAATTAAAAGTACAATATCTTGTAAAGCGGTTAGAAAAAGAGAATCATTCCCTTATTTTTGTGTGTTCTTCTCTCTATGAAGCGAATACTTATTTTCAAAAAATCTTAAATTATACAGATTCTGTATATTTTTTCCCAATGGATGATTTTTTAACTAGTGAGGCATTGGCGATTTCTCCAGAATTTAAAATTACCAGGTTAGAGACTCTAAAAAAAATAACAGAAGAAAAATGTATTATAGTGACGAATTTAATGGGTTATCTTCGTTTTTTACCACCTAAAAAAGTCTATTTAGATAGTTATTTATCCTTAAAAATGGGTGATGAAATAGAAATTGCAAAATTAGTGGAAAAACTATATTGCATTGGTTATCAACGAGAAATTTTAGTCAATAAAACAGGTGAAATTGCGGTTCGAGGCTATGTTTTAGATATTTTTCCTATTGGTAGAGAAAATCCTATCCGTATTGAATTTTGGGGAGACACGATAGAAAGCATACGAGAATTTAATGTAGAAACACAACTAACTATTGCTCGCTTAAAAGAAATCTCTTTATCACCAAGTACAGAATTTCTAACGGGAACACCTATTGAGCAAGAAGAAAAACAAAAATATTTACCACGGTATGTGACTCCCGCTCATCTCTATGATTATGTGGAAAATCCTTGTATTGTTCTAAACGATTTTCAAGAATTAGAAGCAAATATTAAAATTTTATTAGAAGAGATAGAAGAATATCGAACCAATAATCAAGAAGATATAGAATATATGTTTCCTTTTGAACTTCCAAAAGAAGTACTATATTTTGTAAACTTTGATAATGATCTTCCAACGGTAAAAAAAATAAATCATTATTCCACCTTTCCAATAGACAATTTTCAAGGCAAACAGAGTGAGATTAATAAACGATTAAATCAATATTTAAAAGATGGCTATACGGTTATTCTTGCGATTAGTAATCGCTATCTTGTAAATAAATTGATGGATTTTTTAGAAAACCCTTATTTTGTATTAACAAATCTTCAGAAATTATTTCCAGATAAAATTAATATCATTCTTACGAAAATTTCAGAAGGCTATATTTTCGACAAGTATGTTGTTATCAGTGAAAAAGAAATATTTAATAAACGAGAAGTAGTATCTGCTTATAAGACCAACTTTAAAATTGGTAGTAAAGTAAGAGATATTAATAAGCTAGAGATAGGGGATTATATCGTTCATAATGTCCATGGAATTGGTAGATATTGTGGAATTAAAACTCTAACAAAAAACGGCTTAAAAAAAGATTATCTAATGTTGGAATATAAGGGAGGAGATAAACTTTATATTCCTGTTGAAAAATTGGAATTAATCAGTAAATATTCTGCTTCTGATGGAATAGCTCCAAGATTAAATAAATTAGGGGGCATAGAATGGCAGAAAACAAAACTAAGAGTAAAAGAAAAACTAGAAAATATAGCTTCTGAACTTTTAGAACTTTATGCTTTACGAGAAAGTACGGAAGGATTTGCTTTTCAAAAGGATGATGAGGAGCAAATAGCTTTTGAAAAAGAATTTGTTTATGAAGAAACACAAGATCAATTAAGAGTAATTGACGAAATAAAAAAGGATATGGAAAGTAATCATCCTATGGATCGACTTCTTTGTGGAGATGTTGGATATGGAAAGACAGAAGTGGCTTTTCGTGCCATTTTTAAAGCCATTATGTCAGGGAAACAAGTAGCATTTTTATGTCCAACAACCATTCTTTCTAATCAGCATTATCATAATGCTTTAGAACGTTTTAAAAGTTATCCAGTAGAAATAGAACTTATGAATCGCTTTGTCCCTGCTAAAAAACAAAAGGTTATTTTGGAAAGATTAAAACAAGGAAAAGTTGATCTTCTCATTGGAACTCATCGTATTTTAAGTGACGATGTCGTATTTAAAAATCTAGGTCTATTAGTAATTGATGAGGAGCAAAGATTTGGTGTAAAACATAAAGAAAAAATAAAACAATATAAAAATAATATTGATGTTTTAACACTTTCTGCAACGCCAATTCCTCGTACTCTTCAAATGTCTATGACAGGAGTTAGAAGTCTTTCTTTGATTGAAACACCGCCAACGAATCGTTATCCCATTCAAACTTATGTATTAGAAGAAAATAAACAGATTATAAAAGATGCTATTTATAAAGAATTAGCACGAAAAGGGCAAGTATTTATTCTTTATAATCATATCGAAGATATGGAAATAAAAGCTCGTGAAATACAGTCTTTAGTCCCAGAAGCTAGAATTGTATCTGCTCACGGAAAAATGGATAAAGATATTTTAGAGGATGTCATGATTCATTTTATGGAAAAGGAATATGATATACTCCTTTGTACGACTATTATTGAAACAGGTATCGATATTCCAAGTGTTAATACATTAATTATTATCGATGCCGATCGCTTTGGGTTATCTCAACTTTATCAAATCCGAGGAAGGGTAGGAAGAAGTAATAAAATTGCTTATTGCTATCTCATGTATAACAAAGGAAAGATACTAAGTGATGTGGCAACAAAGAGATTGAGTGTTATTAAAGAATTTACAGAACTAGGAAGCGGATTTAGTATTGCTATGCGTGATCTTGCTATCCGTGGAGCAGGAGATATCTTAGGAAGTGAACAAGCTGGTTTTGTAGATAGTGTTGGCGTAGAATTATTTATTCGAATGTTAAATGATGAAGTAAAACGACTAAAAGGGGAGAAAGTTGAAGAAGAAGAAACAACAGATCAACCACTTTTGGAAGTATCTACGACAATCACTGATGATTATGTAAAAGAAGAAGACCTTAAAATTGAAATTCATAAGATGATTAATGAAATCCATACTGAAGAAGATTTTGAAAAAGTAAAACAGGAATTAGAAGATCGTTTTGGTACTTTAAAAGAAGAAGTTCTTATTTATATGCGAGAAGAATTATTTGAAACAGAGGCTAAAAAACTTAACATTAAAAAAATTATTCAAACGAAAAACTTTATTGAAGTTCATCTTCCTAAAGAACTTACTGACAACATCAATGGGGATGAACTGTTCTTAAAAGTTTGTTCCTTAACTCGTAAATTTCGCTTTGGTATGAAAAATAGAGAGTTAATCATTACCCTAGATACTATCAATCTTGATAAACACTACATTTATTATCTAATGGATTTGCTTAAAATTATTAATGAATCTAAAAAAATAAAATGATATCCAGATGGAATATCATTTTATTTTTCCTCATATACCTCAACAAGGGCAGGGATGATTTGTTTTTTCCTTGAGACAATAGATGGAAGAAAGTAACCTTGACTAAGATTTTCAATATCGAATGCTTTTTCTAGAATCTCTTTACTTTCCTCCGTATAATAAATATAAGATCCTTCTTTGATAATATCGGTTGCGAATAATAATAGCATCTGATACCCTTGAGCTTCTTTGATTTTAGCAAGTGTTTTCACGAAATCGTTTTTAAGCTCTTCTAGTTCCTCAATATTTAAAGTATTGAATTGACTAATTCCAATTTTATTATTTTCAAGAGAAAAATCTTTAAAATCGGTATAAAGAATATCTTCCATACTTTTTCCTTTTAAAGAAGAGCCATTTCTAAACATCTCATATCCAAATTTTTCAATTTTTACCCCGGCGATACTAGATAATTTTTGAGCGATTTCTTTATCTAGTTCAGTTGTCGTTGGAGAACGGAACAATAAAGTATCCGAAATAATAGCTGCTAACATAATTCCAGCAATTTCTTTGGGAATTTTTACTTTATTTTCTTGAAATAATAGGTAAACAATACTACAAGTACATCCTAATGTCATATTTCTAAAATTAATAGGAAGAGAAGTTCCAATTGTACCAATTTTATGGTGATCTACAATCTCAACAATTTCTGCTTCTTCAAGACCATCTACACTCTGATCGATTTCATTGTGATCTACTAGAATTACTTTTTTCCGATGTTTATTAATCGTATCAGCTATTTGAACAACCCCTAAACATTCTTTAATTGGGTTTAATACTGGAAATACTTTATAGCGCAGTCTATTAGATAGTTCAATAAAATCTTTTACATAATCCTTCTCTTGAATAGCAACAATATTATCTTTGTACATAAGGGTTTCAGCATAATTACACAAGCCAATTACTTTGACAATATTAAACGTTCTAAGGGGTGTTTTTACAATGTTTACGTGATTCTTTTTAGCGATTTCTAAATGCTTTTCTTTAATCTCATTATTTCCCGTAATAATCAGTAATTTTACTCCTGATTCGACGGCATATTCAATAATGCTATGGCGATCTCCGACAATTAAAATAGAGGAATTATCCAAAGCAATATCTTGAATAAAAGTAGTACTTTTAAAAGAGGCAACCAATACATTACCTGTTATTTCTTCGTCAAAACGGAGAATTTCCTCGGCATGTAGTGTTTTTAAAATATTATCATAAGAAGTTTTTAAGATATCATAGTCCCAACTGATTAATTCTTTGGTAATGTCTTTCATGGAAAGTAAACCTAAAAATTTTCTTTTATGATTGACTATGGGAATAGAGCTTAAGTGATATTGTTGCATATACATGACTGCATCATACAGAGATTCCTGTTTTTCACATACTAGATTTTTTCCGTAATCAATATCTTTAATTTGAAGTTTTACATCATTTAGATACATAGGTTCTTTAACATGAAAATAATTTAAAACAAATTTTGTTTCATTATTGATAGGTCCTAAAATTCTAGGAATAGCATTCATTCCTAATGTATTCTTTAAATAAGCTAACGCAATCGCACTACAAACACTATCTGTATCTGGCTTTTTATGACCAATAATGAAAGTGGCCTTCATACTAAATACTCCTTTCAAGCATTATCTGATTATAACACACAATTTTAAAAATTCAAAGTATAAACAAAAGGAAAAAAAACAAACTACTATTAGAAGGGAGTTTGTATGTCAAAAACTACTATTGTTCGAAGAATTGATGATTTAGGCAGGTTAGTTTTGCCAAAAGATGTAAGAAAGAGTTTAAATATTCATACTGGTGATCTATTAGAATTAACTGTCAAAGAAGATACGATTGCAATTGCAAAATATTCTAGTATTCAAGAAATAAAGCATTTAGGAGAAGTATTGTTAACAACCGTTTATGAACGGTATCATATCGAAGGCTTTCTTTTAGAAGAAAAGCAAATTATTAGTTATCCTCCCCATCTCTCTTTAAAAAAATTAGAGGAGAAAAAAAAGGAGAAAGATTTTTTAGAATCTCCTATTCTTTTAGAGAACAAAGAAGTAGGAAAAATGGTGTTTTGTACGAAAGATGAAAAATATCAAGAACTGCTTTCTTTCCTCACTTTCTTTTTAAAAAAATATCTTGAAGAATGTTAAAAGATATGCTATAATGAAGCCATTCAAAGGCATTGAAGGAAAGAAGAATAACGACAATTTTAAAGAGAGCTTGGTTAGGTGAAAGCAAGTAAATGAGAATTATTTCGAATGGGTCTGGAGCTTTTTATGGGAAAGAATAAAACGAAGAACCGCGTTAAGGGAAAGAGTATATAAAGAAATTTATATAAAAATTAAGGTGGTACCGCGTCATCACGCCCTTATTCAGGGTGTGATTTTTTTTGTAAGAAGGTGTAAAAGATGAGAAAATTTGAGAAAATTAGTTTTAAGCAATGGAAGAAAGATATTAATTCTTCGCGGGAAGAATATGAAGCATTTGAGCTTCCTAAAAGGCATACGAAATATAGTGCAGGATATGACTTTAAAAGTCCTATTGACTGTGTCATTCCTCCAGGAGAAATCAAGAAGATACCAACAGGAATTAAAATCATGATGAATGAAGATGAAATGATGATGCTTGTCGTAAGAAGTAGTACAGGTTTTAAATATAATGTACGTCTGACCAATCAAGTAGGAATCTTTGAAAGTGATTTTTACAATAATGAAACTAATGAAGGCCATGCTATGGTTAGTTTACAAAATGAAGGAAAAGAAGACTTTGTTATCAAAAAAGGAGATCGTATTGTACAAGGAATTTTTGTAAAATTTTTGATGGTAGACGATGAGGAAGAAATTGTTTCCGTTAGAAAGGGAGCTATTGGAAGTACAAACAAGGAGGAAAGAAAATGAAAGAAAAATATTATATTTCAACAGCCATTGCTTATACATCTGGAAAACCTCATATTGGAAATACTTATGAAGTCATTTTAGCCGATGCTATAGCTCGTTTTAAAAGAGCACAGGGCTATGATGTATATTTTCAAACAGGTACAGATGAGCATGGTGAAAAAATTGAATTAAAAGCCAAAGAGGCAGGTGTTACTCCTCAAGAGTATGTAGATAAGGTAGCAGGAACCATTCGTTCTATTTGGGATAAGATGAATACGAGTTATGATCGATTTGTTAGAACAACGGATAAAAAACATGAAGAAGAAGTTCAAAAGATATTTAAGAAAATGTATGATCAAGGAGATATTTATTTAGGGGAATATAAGGGCTTATATTGTACTCCTTGTGAATCCTTTTGGACAGAATCTCAATTAGTAGATGGAAAATGTCCTGATTGTGGAAGAGAAGTAAAAGAGGCAAAAGAAGAAGCTTATTTTTTCAAATTATCAAAATATCAAGATCGGTTAGTGGAGTATATAGAAAGTCATCCTGATTTTATTCAGCCAGAATCTCGTAAGAATGAGATGCTTAATAACTTTATTAAACCAGGATTACAGGATCTTTGTGTATCTAGGACATCTTTTAGTTGGGGGATTCCAGTGGATTTTGATCCTAAACATGTTGTGTATGTATGGTTAGATGCTTTGACAAATTATATTACGAATATCGGTTATGATCCAGACACTCCAACAGAAGAGTTTCAAAAATATTGGCCAGCCGATCTTCACTTGATTGGGAAAGATATTATTCGTTTTCATACTATTTATTGGCCTTGTTTTTTATGGTCACTAGGACTAGATTTACCAAAGAAAGTATTTGGTCATCCATGGCTTCTTACCAACAATGATAAAATTGGCAAAAGTAGAGGAAATGCTATTTATGCAGATGATTTAGCAGATTTATTTGGTGTAGATGCGGTTCGTTATTATGTTCTTCATGAAATTCCTTTTGCGAATGATGGAAATTTAACATATGAATTAATGATTGAACGATATAATTCTGATCTTGCTAATATCTTGGGAAATTTAGTTAATCGGACTATTTCTATGGATAAAAAGTATTTTGATGGAGTAGTCCCAGAAATGGGAACGATGGAAGATTTAGATGAGGATTTGAAAGATACTGTATCAAAAGCGATTACAAAGACTATAGATGCGATGGAAAATCTAAGGGTAGCAGATGCTATTGATGCTGTTTTTGAGATCTTTAGAAGAAGCAACAAATACATCGATGAGACGACTCCATGGACATTGGCTAAAGAGGGAAAGATAGAAAGATTACAAACTGTAATTTATCATTTATTAGAATCCATTCGTATTGGAGCAATTTTACTTCATTCCTTTTTGCCAGAAACATCTGAAAAGATTTATCAACAGTTAAATACTGACAAAACAGACTTTGAAAGTATCTATCAATTTGGTAGTTTAGAAAGCGGAAAAGCCGTTCATGATCCAGAGCCTTTATTTGCCCGTATTGATAAAGAAAAGTTTTTAGAGGGACTAAATCAGTAGTCCTTTTTTTTGTAAAATCCTGTAAAATGACTAAATTTGTCGATATGTTTTTCCTTTCCTAAAAATGAATTTATGTTATACTCATTCTTGTGAGGAGAAAATTATGGCGACAAAAGAAAAAATTGTGGTAAAGGAAGTTTTTTGGATACTATCCCTTATAGCCTTTTTAGTATTTTGTAGTTTTTTAGTAAATTTCCGCTTAGTAGATGCCCTTTATTTAGTAGCAATTGGAATCTATGCGGTGCATTATGCCTTAGGAAAATAAAAAAATTATAAAGTTTACCAAAATTGGTAGATTTTTTTGTTTATGATATAATTTTGGGGGTGATAGTATGATCATTGATACACATTGTCATTTAGAACAAAGTTCTTATGACTCTTTAGATGATGTGATAAAACGAATGAATGGCTATATGATTAGTGCTGGATGTGATAAAAAATCTAATCAAGAAGTATTAGAGATTACGAAAAAGTATGCAAACGTATATGGTGTTTTAGGAATTCATCCCGAAAATGCAGAAGATTTTCAAGAGGAAGACCTTCTTTTTATAGAGGAACACCTCCAAAATCCGAAGATTGTAGGTATCGGTGAAGTTGGCTTGGATTATCATTATGAAGGGTTTGATTCTGAAAAACAAAAAAAGCTTTTTGAACGACAGATTGAGCTTGCCCAAAAATACCATAAAACAGTTGTTGTACATAGCAGAGATGCCATTGCGGATACCTATGAAATTATGGCAAAATATCCTGATGTAAAATATGTTCTTCACTGTTATGGATCGAGTGTAGAAATGGCTCAAAAATTTTTAAAGTTGAACATATTATTTGGTATTGGGGGAGTAGTAACCTTTAAAAATGCTACGAAGTTAAAAGAAGTGGTAAAATTCTTAGATCTTGCATATATAGTATTAGAAACAGATAGTCCTTATCTTGCTCCTGAACCTTATAGAGGAAAGGTAAATGAACCTTCCAATACAGAGATTATTGCTTCTAAAATCGCTGAAATTAAAGGCATTTCAAAATCTGAAGTAATAGAAAAGACAACTCAAAATGCCATTCATCAATTTGACTTGGATATTTCTTTATGATACAATTTTTTTGATGTAAAACGAGGTGACCATATGGAAATCTATTTACTGAAATTGATCGGTAATTGGCTATCTGTTTTAGCGATTTCATTGGTTTCATTTTTAGGATTTGATGATTATCACGAAAAGGTTAATAACGTAGAAAATACGAGTTATACAAAAACGGTTTCTGTTGTCAATGAAGTGATTCCTTATTCAACAGAATACGTATATAATCCTTCTAGAACGGTTAATTCTGGACAAGTTATTCTAACACCAGGACAAGATGGTTTGAGTTATATTTATGAATCTGGTGTTAAAAAGACTTTGCGAAATCCGGTTACTCAAGTAGTTGAAGTAGGAACAGCAAGAAAAGGAGAATACAAAGGTAGACTTACAACCTATGGAGCGGATTGTGCAGGTTGCAGTAAGACTGGTACAGTAGCTTGTAGAACAAAGAGTGGACAGACTCATAGTCTTTATAGGGATGGTATTTATTATCAAGATGAGGATTATGGTTCTGTTAGAATCATCGCTGCTGATTTAGGAGGCTTTCCTTGTGGTACTATGATTTTAATCGATAATGGAGTAGTGGATCCTTTTTATGCGGTTGTATTAGATACTGGAGGAACGATGCGACAAGCTTATAAGACTGGTTATGTCTGGATGGATTTAGCCTTTGTTAATGAGGGCGATTCTAAAGGAACCAAATATGGTAGTAAAAATACAAAGTTTAGTGTTCAAAGATGGGGTTGGTAAATCCTATCTTTTTTCTTTTTCAACTTATGGTATAATAAGCTTGGTGATTTTATGGAATATTCTCCTCGTAAAATGCAAGATTTATTGAATCAGAATGATTTTCGATTAAAAAAACAATATGGTCAGAATTTTATTATTGATGAAAATATTATTGACAATATTATTCAAAAATCTAATATTGATAAAGAGACTCTTGTCCTTGAAATTGGTCCAGGAGCCGGTTCTTTAACTTATAAATTGTCACAAGCTGCAAAACAAGTTCTATGTTATGAAATCGATACTACCTTAGAAGAAGTATTAAAAGAGAATTTGCACGATTCTTCTAATGTAGAAATTTTATTTCAAGATTTTTTAAAGGCTAATCCTTTAGAAGATTTAAAAAAATATTCTTATCAAAAATTATATGTTATCGCAAATTTACCATATTACATTACGACTCCTATTATTATGAAAATTATTGAAGATCGAGTTCCTGTTGATAAGATTTGTGTAATGGTTCAAAAGGAAGTAGGAAATCGTTTTAAGGCACAACCTGGCAGTAAAGAATATGGGTCTTTATCGGTGTATTTAAATTATTATTTTTCGATGAAAAAGCTTTTGGATGTCAGTCGAAATGTCTTTCTTCCAAAACCCAATGTGGATAGTATTGTGATAGAATTTACAAAGAAAGAACATTCTATGAAAGTTTTAGATGAAGCTTTATTTTTTAAACTTATTCGCGATAGTTTTGAACAGAAAAGAAAGACTTTGAAAAATAATTTAAAAAATTATGATTTGACAATTGTTGAGGATGTCTTGAAACGTCATGGATTAGATTTAAGTGTTCGTGCTGAAGCATTAGAATTAGCTATTTTTATTGAAATAGCTAATGAATTGAGTAGGTGATAGTATGATTAATAAAAAATGGGATATTATTTTGGCAGATGAGATGAAAAAAGAATATTTTAAAAAATTAGGAATTTTTGTAAAACAAGAGTATCGTACCAAACGAATTTTTCCTCCTTATCAAAACATTTTTGATGCTCTTCGTTTTACGGATTACGACGAAGTAAAAGTAGTTATTTTAGGACAAGATCCTTATCATGGATTGGGCGAAGCTCATGGCCTTTCTTTTTCCGTAAGAAATGGTGTCAAAAAACCACCATCTCTTCAAAATATTTTGAAAGAATTGGAGAATGATTTAGGAATTGTTAGAACAGAAAGTGATTTGACGGATTGGGCGAAACAAGGTGTTTTACTTTTAAATTCTATTATGACAGTAGAACAGGATAAACCATTATCCCATAAGGATAAAGGATGGGAGATTTTTACAGATTCTATTATTAAAGCTTTAAATGATAGAGAAAAACCGGTTATTTTTGTCTTATGGGGAAGTTTTGCTCGTAGTAAGAAAGAATTGATTACCAATAAAATTCATCCAGTCATAGAATCTGTTCATCCATCTCCACTTTCTGCCAATAGAGGTTTTTTTGGAAGTAAACCGTTTAGTAAGATTAATAATTACTTAGAAAAAAATCAGGAAGAACCGATTCATTGGTAACCGGTTCTTCTATTTGTTTCATTGACTTTCGCATACTTCTATGATATTATGTACATAGTAAAAATAGGTGATTATCATGAAAAAAAATTTAGTGTATGCAGCTGTTTTTCTTCTCGTTATGATCGCTGGTTTTTTTGCTTTTGCAATCTACTATCAAGAAACATATATAAAATTAAATGAGAAACTGATAGATATTAGTCTAAATCAAGATTATTGGACTTCAGGAGATGTAACGGTATCTGTTGACTATCTCAATAAAGATATTTATATCAGTTCTTATTCTTTTGATGGCGGAAATACATGGCAAAGTAGTAATCAATATGTAGTATCTGAAAATCAAATCTTACAGATTGTTTTAAAGGCTTCTAATGGAAGTACTTCTCCTGTTTTGCCATATCGGATTGAAAATATTGACAAAGAGAAGCCAGAAATAGTCTTTGAAGATATTGTATATGTAGCTAGAAATAGTCCTTTTACATTTGATGGAAAGTATGAAATAGTTGATGAAGGATCAGGGATTAAGGGCGATATTCAAATAGAACCAAGCAGTATCGATACGAGTAAATTGATGACTTATGAAGTAGATTTCTTTGTTACCGATCGTGCTCTTAATACAGCTAGTAGAAGAATGATTGTCGAAGTAGTAGAACCAAATGATCCAAAGCTAAGTGGAAATCCTGGTTCTCGAGAAGTTCCTGTAACAGGATTAACTTTGAGTACCAGTCAGATTAGTCTTGTAAAAGGAACTAGTGCGACGATTACTGCTCATGTAAAACCAAGTAATGCTACTCATCAAGAAGTAAAATGGTCAAGTAGTAATGAAAAAGTTGCTACGGTAGATAGTGCTGGAAATATTCAAGCGATTAGTTCTGGTGTAGCAACGGTATCAGCAGTCACAATGGATGGAAATAAAAAGTCAGATGTACGGGTAATTGTTACAGATAAGAAGGTAGAAGTTGTAGAAATTCAATTGGATAGAGTTGCTGATCAAGTAGTGACGAATCATGAAAATATCATTTTAACAGCAACGATTCGTCCAGAAAATGCAACGGATACTTCGATTACTTGGAATAGTAGTAATCCTGCTGTTGCCATTGTTTCTAATGGTGTTGTCCAAATTCGAGGGGAGGGAACGACAACGATTACAGCAACTACTTCTAACGGAAAAGTAGCAAGCTATGCGTTGACTGTTGTCGATCATTATACCTTCCAAGAAAAAGAAGTACGGACGGAGACAGGAGAATTAATGGGATATCTTATAAAGATCTATCAGAATGGGGTAGATATTACAACCCAAGTCAGTGCGATTACTTCTCCATTTACTGCTCGAAATGAAAAATTCGAGGGAGAGATTGTTATAACGAATAATAATCATAGTCAGTTAAAGGATTCTATTACCTTTACGTATCGTTCAAAATTATATACGGCTACGAGATAGAGGAAAGTAAGATTTTGTATCTTACTTTTTCTTGTATAAAAACCTTTTTTATATTACAATAGCATTGGTGGTTTTATGGAAGAAGTTTATCGATTTTTAAAGGAAAATATAGACATAAATAAGCAATACATTGTAGTAGGAGTTTCTGGAGGAGCTGACTCCATGGTATTACTTCATCTCCTTGAAAAATTTTTAGAGACTTCTTCTTGTCGTATTGTCTGTGCTCATGTTCACCATAATTTACGAAAAGAAAGTGATGAAGAACAAGAATTTGTCAAGAATTATTGTTTATCTCACCATATTTTGTTTGAAACAACAAAACTTGAATATGAGGAAAAATTTACTGAAAAAATAGGAAGAGAAAAACGATATAAGTTTTTTGAAGAAATTTTAAAAAAATATCAGGCTTCTTATCTTTTTTTAGCACATCATGGCGATGATTTGGTTGAAACAATTTTAATGAAATTATCTCGCGGAACTTCTCTTTGGGGAGCTTGTGGCATAGAACTTCAAAGTAAGCGAGAATTTTATACTATTGTAAGACCACTTCTCTTTTGTACTAAAGCTCAACTTTATGAGTATACGAAAAAGCAGGAAATCCCTTATGTGGAAGATAAGAGTAATCAGGACATTCATTATACTAGAAATCGGTATCGGCAAACTCTTTTACCTTTTTTAAAGCAAGAAAATCCTAATGTCCATAAGAGATACTTGAGTTTTAGCCAGGATTTAGAAGAAGTCTTGGACTACGTTGAAAATGATATTGAAAGAGAATATCAAAAAGTTGTAAAAAAACAGGAATTGAATTGGAAGCTTTGGCTTTCTTTACACCCTTTTCTGCAAAAAGAAATTTTAAAAAAATTTTTATTTTCTATCTACCAGGAGAATATTATTTTAGTGACGAAAAGTCATTTAGAGTCATTCTATCAATTTCTAAAAGAGGGCAAAATCAATTCTAGAATTTCTTTCCCTCTTAACTATGAGGGAATAAAGACCTACCAAGTTCTTATCTTTGTTTCGAAAGAAGAGATTCCTGACTATCAAATTTTATTAGATCATTCTGCTCTATTACCGAATCATCATAGAATTGAACAAATAGAATCTACGGAGGAGAATAGTAATTTTATTACCCGATTAGATAGTTCTATGGTAACTTTCCCTCTCTTCGTTAGAAATGTTCGACCAGGAGATACCTTAGAGGTAAAAAATATGAAAGGCCATAAAAAAGTAAGTGATATTTTTACTGATGAAAAGGTTTCTTTTCAAGAACGTAAAAGGTGGCCCGTAGTCGTCGATAGCACAGGAGAAATTATTTGGCTTCCGGGACTAAAAAAAACACAATTTGATAGGAAAAAAGATGGATTTTATGATATAATACTTAAGTACTATTAAAGAAGGGAGTTTTTTATGAATAAAAAAGCAGTCAAAAGAAATGCATTATCATACGTATTTTTATTCATTGTAATTATAGGAATCATGTATTTTATTAATGTATTAAACAATAAAGTTAATACATTATCTTACAGTGAATTTATCCAAGCCGTAGAAGACGGAGAATTAAAAGAAGTAACCATTACACCAAGTAATAATGCTGGTGTTTATGAATTAACAGGTACGTTAAAATCCTATGGGGAAAATGAGTCTTTTTATGTAAGAGCTCCACTTACCGATACTACTATTAAAGAAATTTATGCCGGTAGAGATGAATTTTTATATGAAATAAAGACCTCTAAAGATCCTCAATCTAGTATTTTACTCGCCTTATTAGTAAATGTTCTTCCAATTGTTTTATTGGTAGGAGTAGGTTTCTATTTCCTTACAAAACAAATGGGAAGTGCGAATAAATCCATGGATTTTGGTAAGAGTAGAGCTAGATTAAACGATGATAGGAAAAAAGTTACTTTCGAAGATGTTGCAGGATTAACAGAAGAGAAAGAGGAAGTAGCGGAATTAATCGAGTTTTTAAAAGCTCCTAAAAAGTTTCAAAAAATGGGAGCTAGAATTCCAAAAGGTGTTTTGTTAGTTGGTCCTCCAGGAACCGGAAAAACATTACTTGCTCGAGCTGTTGCTGGAGAAGCTAATGTACCATTCTATTACATTAGTGGATCTGACTTCGTAGAATTATTCGTCGGAGTTGGTGCTTCTCGTGTTAGGGATATGTTTAAACAAGCAAAACATAACGCTCCATGTCTAATCTTTATTGATGAGATTGATGCAGTAGGTCGTCAAAGAGGTGCTGGTTTAGGAGGAGGTCATGATGAACGTGAACAGACTCTTAACCAATTACTTACGGAGATGGATGGTTTTGGTGAAAATGAGGGAATTATTGTCATTGCCGCAACCAATAGACCAGATGTATTGGATCCAGCTCTTTTACGTCCAGGACGTTTTGACCGCCAGGTTACAGTAAATCTTCCTGATGTTCGCGGAAGAGAAGAAATCTTAAAAGTACATGCTCGTGGAAAAACATTCGCGAAAGGCGTAAAATTAGAGAATATTGCTAAGAGAACCGTTGGATTTAGTGGTGCCGATCTTGAAAATTTATTGAATGAGGCAGCTCTTCTTACGGTAAGAAGAGATAAGCCAGCTATTACGATGGCAGAAATTGATGAAGCTCATGACCGTGTATTAATGGGTCCTGCTAAGGTAACTAAGAAATATACGGCGAAAGAGAAAAAGATTGTAGCTTATCATGAAGCAGGTCATGCTGTTGTAGGAATTAAGCTAGAAGGTGCCAATGAGGTACAAAAAATAACAATTATTCCAAGAGGTACAGCTGGTGGTTATAATTTGATGTTACCTAGAGAAGAGACTTTCTTAGAAACGAAGAATGAGTTATTAGAGACAATTAGTGGATTACTAGGTGGTCGTGTTGCTGAGGAACTAGTTTTCCACGAAGTGACAACAGGAGCTCATAATGATTTTGAAAAAGCGACGAAAATTGCTCGTGCAATGGTTACAGAATATGGTATGAGTGATTTAGGGCCTGTTCAGTTTGAACAGAGAGAATCTAGTGTATTCTTAGGAAGAGATTATAATAAGAGTAGAAATTTCTCTAGTCAAGTTGCATTTGAAATTGATCAGGAGCAGAGAAAAATTATTAATGAGTGCTACGAGAAGACTAAGAAGATTATTGCTGAAAATAGAGACTTACTCGATTTAATTGCTAATACTTTATTAGAGTATGAAACGATTACGAAAGAGCAAATTGAATATCTTGTAGAACATGGATGTATGCCTGATGAGGATTCTGAAGTTGATTACAGTGAATTTAAAACTGCTTCTTTAGAGGATTTATCTTTAGAAGAACTTAAAGAATTAGCGAAAGAAAAGAAGATTAAAGGATATACAAAAATGGATCGTGAAGAGTTAATAGATGAACTAAAAAAAAGCAATGAAGAATAATAGAAAAACAATTTTCTATTATTTTTTTATCGTTTTGTTAACTTGTTTTATTTAGGTTTTAATAGTATAATGATACCGTTAGAAAGAAGAGGATAGCATGAAAAAGGATAATTTTCTTCGTGGTGCTTTCATCGCTACGGTATGTATAGTATTTACTAAAATATTAGGTGTTTTATATGTTATTCCTTTTTATTCTATTATAGGTTCTAAGGGAAGCGTTATTTATGGCGCAGCTTATAACATTTATGCTATCTTTTTAAATCTATCGACGATTGGGTTACCACTTGCGATTAGTAAAATGGTAAGTGAATATCATGCTATTGGGTATGAATATACGAAGAAAAAGGCTTATCACTTAGCCGGAAAAATTATGATTATTTCTTCTATTTTAGTAACCTTAATTTTATTAGTTTTTGCTCCTATTTTAGCGAAATATATCATCAATTTTTATGATTTTTCGCCTATAGCGAAACCGTTAGGTGCCGATTTATTAGCTCTTGCTAATTTAACAGAAGGAGCTTATTTAATCAAAGAAATAACCCTTGTCATTCGAGTCTCTGCTTCGGCTGTCATCATTGTAACGATTATTAGTATGATTCGTGGATATTTACAAGGTATGAAATATATTCAAGCTTCCTCATTATCTCAAGTATTAGAGCAGTTTATAAGGGTAGCTGTCATTTTAATTGGTTCTTATTTATGTATGAGAGTCTTTCATTCCTCTTTGGGAATAGCTGTTGGTGTTGCGGTATTTGGGGCCACAGCTGGAGCTATTTTTGCTTTTCTTTATCTCCGGCGTAAGAAAAAGTTAATTGACGATAAAGAAATTGTCATTCATCCAGAAGAAAAAGAAATAACGAATCGCTACCTCTTTAAAAAAATAATTCGTTATACCGTTCCTTTAATCGTTATGGAATTGGTAGGAACATCTTTTCAATTAGTAGATATGTTTACGGTAGTAAATACTCTAACAAGGGAAGCCAATTTTTCTCTAACAGATGCTTCTGTTATTATGAATATTCTCACTACGTTAGGACCTAAATTAAATGTCATTATTATGGCTATTTCTAGTGGTATGGTAGTTAGTTTGCTTCCAAATCTAACAGGGGATTATGTGGAAGGAAAAATAGAAGAGGTTAAGAAAAAAATTAATAAATCTCTTCAGTTAGTGTCTTATATTACCATTCCTATGGCTGTTGGTTTATCCTTATTAGCAGTTCCTGTATGGACCATTTTCTATGGTGAGTCTTACTATGGACCAAAAGTTTTCACAGTTAGTATCTTTGTAGCTATTTTTGGAAGCATTTATACGAATTTTATCGTTATTGTTCAATCTTTAAGTCGTTATAAGACCATGTATATTGCTCTTATCTCAGGATTTTTATTCAATGCTCTTTTAAATATTCCTTTTATGATTTTATTTCATAGATTAGGACTTACGATTTATCATGGAAACTTATTTGCGACGATGATAGGGTATAGTGTAACTATTTTGATTTGTGCGATAGATGTGAAAAGAAAATTGCATCTCTCTTATCGAAAGACACTGAAAAACTTCTTTTATACCTTATTAGCATGTTTTATTATGTCTTTTGTAATCTTAACGGTTGACCAATTCCTTCCTTTAGCTGGACATGGAAGAGGTATGAGTATTCTTATTACTGCTTTTTATAGTATTTTGGGAATGTTTATTTATTTTGGAGTTACGTATCTTACAGGAACTTTTCAAGAAGTATTAGGTCCTGAGGTATTAAATTCTATTTTTAGAAAGAAAAAAGATAGAAAGGAATAATCTTTCTATCTTTTTTATGATATAATTTATGTGAGGTGGAAAATATGAAGTGTAAAAACTGTGGTCATGAATTAGACGAGTCTTCTACTTTCTGCGGAAATTGTGGGGAGAGTGTAAAAGCACCTAAGAAAAAATTAGAGGAAGAAAAAGAAAAAGAACCTCTAGAAGACATTACTCCCGAAAAAAAAGACAAAAAAGATTCTTTGAAGGAATCAAAGAAAACGATAGAAAAGAAATCCGTTGAAAAAAAAGAGGATGAATCAGAAGAAACACCTGCTAAAAGATTTTGTGGCAAGTGTGGAAATGAATTAGAAGAAGGCAGTATTTTTTGTGGCGTTTGTGGAGAACCTGCAGAGAAGAAAAAATTCTTCTGCGGAACTTGTGGAAGTGAGATTGATCCAAATACTCCATTCTGTGGAACTTGTGGAGCACCAACACCTTTTCAACAAGGTATGATGCAAGCTCCTTTGGTTAAAACCATTGATGTAGAGGAGTCTTTCCATAATTTCATGAGAAAGGTAAAGAAATTTATTTATAAATTTCGGTATGTGGAAATCGCAGTCCTTGCCCTTATTGTTTTGACTGTTGGAGGATATTTTGCTTATCAACATTTCCATGATTTTACAAAGTTATCTTGGGTTGAGGATTTTGGTGATTACGATGTAGATTGTACAGCTGTTAGTCAAATATCTTTAAAGGCTCAAGCATTTGGTAAAAATGATAAAGAAATTAAAGATATTACCTATATTGTTGATGCTGGAGAAGTAACCGTAGAAGACCAGGTTGCTACATGGAATTTACCAGAAGATGCTGGTACTTATACGATAACGGCAAAATCTCCAAGTGGTAAAACAATTACAAAAGAAATCAGTGTAATTAATCTAGATAAAATAGCTTCTTTTCAATTTATGGAAACTGTTCCAGATATCGATCCAAATGGTGATGAAGATTTTGATGGTATTATCAACAGTCGTGAAAAAGAACTAGGAACTAATCCTTATCTTGCTGATACGGATAAAGATGGTGTGGATGATTCCTATGAATTAGAAATTAAAACAGACCCTCTAAAAGCAGATACAGATGGAGATGGTCTTAATGATGGAGCAGAATTACTCTTACAAACAGATCCATTAGTAGAAGATACAGATGGAGATGGCATTTTAGATGGAGAATCTACTCATGAGACAAATGTTAGTAAGGATAATGTGAATGTTTCTGTTACTGGAACAGGAAATATTACCGAATCAGAAATTGATGTTTACCCAAACAGTGCTATGGGCAGTGCACGTGGCTTACTAGGAAATATGTATTCTTTTACACCATCAGGAACGGTATCCAATGCTCAAATCATTATTAACTATTCAGTAGAAGAAGTGCAAGAAAAAGGACTAAATGAAGCTAATTTAACGCTATATGAACAAGATATTGAAACTGGTGAATTAAGTGCTATTGATGCTGTATTAGATACGAATGCAAAGACATTAACAGTAACAACAAATCGTGCAGGAAGATTTTTTATAGGAGATGCTCTTAAATTTAATCTTATTGGAGAAACGGATGTCCTTTTCGCCCTTGATGATTCTGTTTCTATGTATTCAGAAGAGCAAATGATTGAAATGGGACATAATAGTAGTACTGGAGCAGTAGGAAATGATTCTGAATTTAAAAGAGTCTCTTTATCTAAAAAACTTTTAGAAAAATTAGAAGGAGCCTATAAATTCAGTGTAGCTGAATTTTCAGGAACTTATTATTCTTATACAGAGTTTACCAAGGACAAAGTTTTAATTGAGGATGCTCTTGATCAAATTCATGATATGGAACACAATGAAAATGGAACTGATATTATTGAGGCATTAAATACTGGTATAGATAGTTTCCCAAATCCAGAAAATAATAACTATATGGTTTTATTGACAGATGGAATTAATACATCTGGAAATTTAGGAGCAAATGCTACAAGAATCATTAACAATGCCAAAGAAAAAAATGTTCGTGTTTGTGTAATAGGACTTGGCGATGTAGAAAAAGATGTTTTAACAGAGATTTCTGAAGGTACAGGATGTGGATTCTATTATGCTGGTTCAACGAATGTATTAGAGGCTGTTTATGACCAATTATTGGTAGATATGAGTCACGGACAAGTAGATATCAATGGTGATGGAAAAACAGATAGTACAGTACTCTATGACAGTAAATTCTTACCACAAAGAGATGGATTACCTTTTCATAACTTTCTTACTACTAATACTCAAGATGGAAATTGCTATGGTATTGCAATGCTTGCCAATTATTTCTACCGTGGTGTTTTACCTAATAGCCTAGGGGATATTGTAGAAATGACTGATGATATTCCACCTGAAAAACTTCATTCAACGGGTTATTCTTTGAATTCAAGCTCTGTCTTAAGAAGTTCTTTAGGTAGCTTATATGATTATCAAGCAGATGAATTTAAAATATTTTTCGATTACGGAAATATTAGTGATTTCTGGGAAGAAACAGAAAATGGCTCTTTAAGAATTCGCGAGAAATATCGGAAACAAATTGCTGATTTAGGTGGAGAAATTAAAACGAGTATTTACGATGAAAAGAAGAATATTACAATAGAATATCCAATGATAGGAGATTTAAATAATATTGCTAATAATAAAGCAACAGATGATGAGAATTTAGCGAAAGTAATTTATAGACTTCATATTGAACAATATAATGACAACAAATCAGAATTTTCTTTAAATTCTGAAAATATTTATCAAAGAGCAATTCAAAAAATTCAAGAAAAAAATCCAGTTGTTTTAGGATACTATTATACAAGTGTTAAAGAAAATGAAGAAGGAGAGGAAGAAGAGGAAGAGAGCGGTCATGCCGTAAATCTCATTAGAGTTCTCGTAGATAATCAAGATAGTAACAAACTTTATTTTGAAATATACGATAATAACTATCCTGGAAAATCTAGATATATTGAAGTTTCAAGAACAAAAAGAATTGATTTTAGAAACTTAGGTGGTTATAATTACCAATATAGTTTTAAATATGGCAACACAACATTAAATCAAGTTTTATTGGTTCAATCTGATTATTAAAAGGAAGCAAATCTGAAAGGATTTGCTCTTTTTGTGCTATAATAGAGAGTAGAGGTGTGAAATGAAAATAGGAATTGCAAATGATCATCGTGGAGTTGCTTTAAAACAAGAATTGACAAAATATTTAAAAAGTTTAGGATATACTGTTGTTAATTATGGAACAGATACGGAAGAATCTGTAGATTATCCAGAATATGCTTTTAAAGTGGGAAAAGCAGTCGTTGCGAAAGAAATTGATTATGGAGTATTAATCTGTGGCAGTGGTATTGGTATGAGTATTGCTTGTAATAAAGTGTCTGGTGTAAGGTGTGCCAAAGTAAATGATGTATGGGAGGCACAAGTAACAAGACAAGATAATGATGCCAATGTCATTGCGATAGGTTCTAGAATTCCTGTTGAACAGTTAAAAGATATTTTAAAGACATTTTTTAGTACTTCTCCATCTATGGAAGAAAGACATGTTAGAAGAAGAGAGCAGGTAGATCATTATCATGGTTAAAATGGCATTATATATTGTTACTCTTCCTATTTCTATTTGGGTATTAGAATCTCTCCGCATAGAATCTTTTTTTAAAAGAGGAAGAGTACTTCAGATAAAAATTTTTTACTTAATGATGAGTTTTGCCTTATCTTATTTTGTAACCAATTTTTTATATGATTTTGCTTATTTTTCGCAATTAACGTAGTAGTTTTTAAAGGAGGATATCCATGAAAAAAGTACTACTTTTTTCTTTTCTAATGATAGTAATACCTACGATTATTATTTGGTATTTTTTTCGAATACAAGAAAGTACTTTTCAATTTTCTAGGAATACAATCGTCAGAATCTTACGATCTAAAACAGGTCAAATTGACGAAGTTCCTTTAGAACAATACGTTATTGGGGTAGTAGCAGGGGAAATGCCTGCTTCTTTTCAAGAAGAAGCTTTAAAAGCTCAAGCAGTAGCTTCTAGAAGTTATGTGATGTATCAAATTTTAAAGAATCGAAAAGATGATTATGATGTTATTGATACTGTTTTAAATCAAGTCTATTTAGACCAGGATACTCTAAAGCAGAAATGGAAAGATAAGTATGATGTGTATTATCAAAAGATAGTGGATGCAGTAGCTTCTACTTCTTATGAATACATTGTTTATAATGGTAAAATAGCCGAAGCATTATTCTTTTCTACTAGTACAGGATATACGGAAAATAGTGAAGATGTATTTGTGTCAAAAGTACCGTATTTACGAAGCGTTAAAAGCGAATGGGATAAAATTTCTCCTGTCTTTCAAGAGGAAGAAATTTTTACCAGGGAAGACTTTTTAAAAAAGTTAAAGCTTTCTAATACCAGTCAGATATCCGTAAACGTCATCGATTCTACTAAGGCTGGAAAAATTAAAGAAATTCAAATCAATGAAAAGACTTATACAGGAAAAGAAATCGCTTCTTTACTTGGACTTCGATCGAGTGCTTTTTCTATTGATGTAGAAAAGGATTCTGTTACTGTTTCTACCAAAGGTTATGGTCATGGGGTAGGAATGAGTCAATATGGTGCGGAAGGAATGGCTCAAGAAGGATATAGCTATGATGAGATATTAAAATATTATTATACGGGTGTAGAATTAAAAAAAATAAAAAATTAGTATAAAAAAAAGAAATATGCTCACACTTTTAATAGAGGTGAGAAAATGAAAGAATATTTAACAAAACCAGTTGTTTATGTAGTTATTGGAGCAGGTGTTATTTTATTAATAATAGGATTTCTAGTAACCAGTTTTAATCGTGCATCTATAGCAACGATAATGGGACCTAATCATGCTTACAATATTTTGCAAGAATTTGAATTACCAGTTGTTAGTGAACAATCTATTACGATAGGAAGGCCTTATACGAATGCCAATGTAAAGATCGCACAAAATTATTACGATTACAGGGGTTCTGCAGAGGAGCAAAAGAATTCTATTATTTATTATGAGGACACTTATATTCAGAGTACGGGCGTAAGTTATTCTATGGATGGAGAAACCTTTGATGCCATAGCAGTTATGGATGGAGAAGTGGTTGATGTGAAAGAAGATACGTTATTAGGAAATATAGTAACCATTAAACATTCTTCTAATATGCAGACAGTCTATCAAAGTATTACTGATATCGCTGTTAAAAAAGGAGATATGGTAACAAAAGGAATGTTAATTGGTAGAGCAGGGGAATCTACTATGAATAGCGAACTAGGAATTCACTTATATTTTGAATTAATGATTGATAATATTTCTGTAAATCCAGAAGAGTATTATGATAAAACATTATAATACTCTTTTTTTTTCATATATTGGTAGTAGAGGTGATAAATGAATTCAAAAATTAATCAAAGAGTTCTACTAGAAGCCAAGTATATGATTCAAACGAAAGATACCATACGAGCAATTTCTAGGGTATTTAAAGTATCGAAGAGTACAGTTCATAAAGATTTACATGAAAGACTAGAAACATTAAATCCAGGCCTTTATTTAGAAGTGGAAGACATTTTAAAATATCATACCAATGTAAGACATATCCGTGGAGGAGAGTCTACGCGTAAAAAGTATGAGAAATTAGATACAAACTAAAGGGAGTTATGGTATAATAATTCATACTGTGGGTGGTTTTATGTTGGGAAAGGCTATTGGAGTAGATATTGGTACCTCTTCCATCTCTATTTTTCAAAAAAATCAGGGATTACTTTTAAAAGAACCTAGTGTGGTAGCAATCGATGTAGAGACCAAAGAAGTTGTTGCTTACGGAACTCAAGCTAAGGAAATGTTTGGAAAGTGTCCAGACAAGATAAAAATCGTTCATCCTATTCGGAAAGGAATTATCGCTGATTTTGATCTTTCTGATAAATTAATGAATTATTTTTTGAAGAGAACTTCTATCAAAAGATCTTTCTTTAAACCAAAAATTGTCATGAGTGTTCCCCAAGAAATCTCTGGGGTAGAGATGAGTGCTTTTCAAGAAATAGGGGAAAGAATGGGAGCTCGATCTACCATTTTAGTAAATGGAATGAAAGCTAGTGCCTTAGGAGCTGGAATGGATATGGACAAGAGAAAAGCAAGTATGATAATAGACATCGGTCATGGTCAAACCAACCTTGCCATTTTGTCTTCCAATCAAATCATTAAAGGCATTTCTATCGATATTGCGGGAGAAAAATTTGATAAACAAATTATTAGTTATTTAAAGAAAAAATATCATCTTTTAATAGGGGATGCTACAGCGGAAAAAATTAAGATAGAAGGAAGCTCTCTTTTTGAAAAAGAAAAAGAAGTAGAAGTGAGTGGTAAAGATTTAATAACAAACTTACCACATACGATAACGATTAGTTCTACAGATTTAAAAGAAGCCATTCAAGAAGATATCTATGAGTTAATTGATATTATTAAAGAAGTGTTGGAAGAAATTCATCCAGAAGTTTCTGGGGATATCGCTAAAGAAGGAATTATCTTAGTAGGAGGTAGTGCTTCTTTAAATGGGTTAGATAAATTATTATCTTTTGAGTTGGATATTCCGGTTAGAGTTGCTGCTGATTCTGCAACAGCGACGATTGATGGAATTGGTATTTTATTAGAAAATGTATCAAAATTAGAAAAAGATTATGAACAAAAAAGTGCATAAAAAATGGGTAGCTATTAACTATCCATTTTTTGATTTTTTTTACTATATTTTTCATGATAATAGTCTTTTAATTCTTTGAATCTACGATAGTGAACTACTTCTCTTTGCCTTAAAAAGGAAAGCGGTCCTAATAAGTCAGGATCTTCGGTAATATTGATTAGATTTTCATAAGTAACTCTTGCCCGTTGTTCCGCAGCCATATCACTTTCTAAATCGGCAAAATAGTCTCCTGTTGCTTCAATATAGGCAGAAGTATAAGGAACTCCATTTGCATCCATTGGAAAAAGAGCATGGTCATATTCCACATATTGTGTACTCAATCCTGCTTTTTCTAATTCATCAGGCATTGCTCCTTGCATTAGTTGATCTACCATAGCAGCAATCATTTCAACATGATTCATTTCTTCTGTTCCAATGTCGGTAAGAAGTGCTTTTCCCCTTTCATCTGGCATGGTAAATCTCTGATTTAAATAACGCATAGCTGCAGCCCATTCTCCATTAGGTCCACCATATTGTGATAATAATAATTTAGCCATCTTTAAATCTTTTTTGCGGATATTAACAGGATATTCTAATTTTTTTACATACTTAAACATCTTACACCTCCCATGGCCATGGATTATTATCCCAACTCCAAGGCACTGTATTTAATGCCTCACTGTTAGTAGTGAGGGGACCATAACTTTCTTCATATTTTTTCATCATCATCTTTTTTTCTTGTAGAAGATTATTATATAATTCAATCATTTTAGCATTCTCCGGAAAGACATCTAAATATAAATTTAAATCGATAAGAGCAAAATCAAAGATATCGATATAAGTTAAAAGTTCTGCTTGTTCGTTCATGGGTTTTACATCATAGATTTTACCGTATTGATCAAATAGTTCTGGAAACATATTTCCTCGTATGAATCCTTGATAAGGCTCAAATAATTCTATTTGTTTGTTGTACATTCTAAACACCCCAATATATTTTATGAAAAATATGAAAATACGTTATTCGTTCTCTTGCTTTTTTCTCTTTTTATGTTATAATTATATATGTACTTTTGTACATGGCGGATATGGTGAAGGGGTTAACACGGTGGATTGTGGTTCCATTATGCTAGGGTTCGAATCCCTATATCCGCCCCATAATGAATTTTATGCACATATTTGTGTTAAAGATAAAAGTTCGTAGTGCTTGCTATTATGGGCTTTTTCTTTTTCTTCAGAAATAGGATAAAATGAAAAGAGTATATTACTACCAATAAATCTTTAAAATGTGATACAATTATACAGATTGGGGGAGTAATTATGCAAGAAATTATTGATTTAATTATAAATAGAAATAGGAAAATATTGGGAGAAAATCTAGATATCAAAAGAATTCCTGTTGGCTTTACAAATACGATTTATAGTATCAATGATTCCTTCATAATTAAAATATGTACGGATTATCACAACGAAGAAAATTTTAAAAAAGAAATAGATTTTTATAGAGCAAATGAGAACAATGATTTAATCCCTAAATTATATTATGTAAGTACTGATAAAGGAGAAGTTCCTTATTTTTATGAAATTATAGAAAAAGTAAAAGGTGTTTCTTTGTATAATGTATGGCATACTTTTTCGGAAGAGCAAAGAGAGGAAATTATAAAACAGTTATGTACTGCCATGAAAAAATTTCATTCCAATATCGGACAAGAATATGATTGGCTTGATTACTGGCAAAAACAATTCGCATCATTATATGCAAAGGCTAAAGAACTTTCTATTTTTACGGAAGATGAATTACAACTTATCGATTATGCTTACGCAAAATTTGATAGATATTTAAAAAGTGATCATTTCGTATTGGTACATAATGATTTACATTTTGATAATATATTTTATAAGGATGGGAAAATAACTTTAATTGATTTTGAACGTTCAATATATGCCCCAAAAGATTTTGAATTAGGCATTTTATTTAGAATGATTAGAAAACCGTGGAAATTTGCGAGTGAAGGAACGGAACAATATACTAATTCAAGTGATTATACAAGTATTAAATTATATATAGAAAAATATTATCCTGAGTTAATAAATACTTTATTTCTATCTCAACGTCTTGCTATTTATGATATGGTGTATTTTTTAAAACAGCTTGTTGAAAATCCTAGAGAGGAAGAATTGAAAAAAGATGTTATAGATGCTTCTAAAATTGTTTCCTTTAAAGATGAATTACGTTTTGAAGAGATAAAAAGTGCCTCCGAACTGATGGATTATATGGACATCAATATTGAATATGGTTGGATAGATAAATTAGGAAATAGACATTTAAATAACCTTAAAGGTTTTAGAGAAAATTATCGAATTAGTTCGATTCATGAAATATTAAAAACAGGAATCGGTACTTGCATTGAACAAGCCAAGTTAATTAAACTATTTTTTGATAAAATGGGATTAGAAACAAAATTATACTGTCATAGAGGATATGAAACTGCTGATAATTTTGATAAGGAAGTAAGAATGCATTGTTTTGTATTATTTAAATACCAAGATGCTTGGTATCATTTTGAACATTCTAATTTTTTAAAGAGAGGTATTCATAAATATCATAGTGTTGAAAGTGCTATTAAAAACATTACAAGTGGATTCCATGAAAACGATATTAGAATATTAACAGAGATTCCTGAGATACCTGAAGGAATGAGTTTTAAACAATTTAATGAGTATGTTAATTCTTTTGAACCGATTTCAACTTATAACCATTCTAAAGAGTTATAAAAAGATTTCTAGCTTCCTTATCAAGTAGAATTGTTAGATCATAAATTTACTAAAGGAATCTGGTTATAGAGGATGATGAAGAATCATCCTTTTATAATTGCTTTTCTATATCCAGAAGCTATTCCTCTATAAAATAAAATAGTGTCTGTGAAATTTTTTTCACCAACACTATTTATAGTTTCCTATAGAAATAAACCTATATTTGTTTATTAATAGTCAATATTTTCTATTTTATCTAGTAAATCTTCTTTAAAAAAGGGACTTCCTTTAGAAATTTTTCTTTTTGCTTTTTTTCCAATGATATCAATTTCACTAATAATTTCACGATTCGTTAATTCTTCCTTTGAATAAGATTTAAAAGTGATCATATCATAGAAAATTTCTTGATTTTCTTCAATATCTACAGCTGCAATTGGAACCTCTATTTGACTAACTGCATTATCAATAGCCTCAGAATAACCTTTATATAAAGAAGATAGAAGGAAATATCCACTAATTACTACAATGCTTAGAACAATAACAACTAAAAGTATTATTTTTTTGGGACTGTGATTCATATTTTTCCTCGATTCTAAAACTTATCATTTATAACTATTTCTTTTAACCTAATAGATTGGATAAAATCTTATGCATAATTTTTGCCTTATCTTGGTGATGTTCTTCTTCTGTTTTATCGTCATCTTCAACCCCTAGTAGATTTTGCAATCCATGCTGCTCTAATTCTTTTACGACTTCATATCTTTTTCCATGATGTTTATCTAGAAGGATTTTAACGATATTTAAATAACGCATATACTCTAGACCATTACTTTGGTGTTCTTGGCTAATATAGGTATTTAAACACACAACATATTCAGGCTTCATTTCCTCTTCGGGAATGGCATATTCCGGGATAGGAATAACTCTTCCATTTAATTCATTTTCTCTATATAAGTAAAATCCATATCCATGATATTTTTCTAAAACTTCCTTCGGAATATTAGCCACCATTAGTAGAACATATTGGTCAAGGGGAGTCATGGATAAACAAGGTTCTTGAAAATAATATTCTGCGAACTGACTATATCGAAAAAAATGGATATAATTTCCTTCTTTATAAATATGGGTATTTTCTCCTTCTGCAATAGCTATTCTTTCTTCTTTACCCTTGTATGTATTCGTTATTTCTCTAGCACTGATACAGCGAAATACTCTCATCTTGCACCTCAATCTTTATTCGTTTGTTATTATATAAAGGAAAAGCAGGTTTGTCAATTTTTAGATAACTTATGGGCATAAAAAAGGATAGTTTTTCTATCCCTTAATTACTTTGTATAAGAATAAAATTGATTTTATTTTTTAAGAGTCCTAATTCCATTGGGCAATATAAAGCGATATTAGGATATTGTTCGTTCATAGTAATTTGAGTCATTCCTTCTCCCATTCCACATCTAATAAAGATGTTATGAACTCCATATGGGAGAGGGAAACTAACTGTTTGACCATTTGGAACTTTGCCTAGGAGTAATCCATTTGCATAAACCTTATAAGCTACGGCACATCCCAAAAATTTTTTAGGTCTAGAAATCGTCAAATATCCTGTATTATTTTGATTAGGCGAAAAAACTTGCCTTCCACAGTTTTGACAAAAAGTGGAACCATTTGTAATAGGCATTCCACAATAATAACAATTCATACTTCACACACTCTTTTCATATTTCTTTTTATAATAACGAATAATTGGTTCCGCACTAATTTCTTTATGACAGATTTTCTGAACCACTTCTTTAGCACTTAAGGTATCCCCAAATTGATAAATCTTTTGGATTAGAAAATCGGTAATCTTTTTGATTTCTTTCTTTTCTAAAAGGGTATCAATAGATCCAATTTGTTTTTCTATTGCTTCTAAAAACATGCCATCATAGATATTTCCAAGTAAGTAAGAAGGGAAATATCCAAAAGATCCTTCTGACCAATGAACATCTTGTAGGATTCCTTCTTTATCACTAGTGACTTCTACACCAAGGTATTCTTTTGTTTTTTGATTCCAAAGGGATGGTAATTCATCGACACCAATATTGTCACGGAAAATCGCTTTTTCTATTTCATAACGAATAATAATGTGTAGGCAATACGTTAATTCATCAGCTTCCGTTCGAATAGAGCCACATGTTACCTGATTAAGGTATTGAACAAATTCTTCTAAAGGAATTTCTAGTTTCAACATTTTTTGGATATCTTGATAAATAGGAGTCCAAAAGTTTTTGTTTTTTCCCAATATATTTTCATAGAAGCGAGATTGACTCTCATGTAGTCCATAGATATCTTCTCCGCCTTGATTCCTTAAGTTTCGAATATCAGGAGAAAAATTTTGTTCGAAGATACCGTGACCTCCCTCATGAATAATAGTTGATACAAAGAAACAAGGATTATTTGATTGATCAAAAGCTATGCGTACATCATCGGCATGAATCTTTGTTGTAAATCCATGAGGATAGATACCAACAGTTCCACGATTACAGTCAAATCCTATGTAGTTTAGTAGATAATTTGCACAATCTTTTAATTCGCTTTCGCTATAGGTAATTTTAGAAAGTGTTCTTGCTTTTTTTCCTTGATATTTTTGAACTAATGGAATTAGTTCTTCTTTTATTTGTTGAAATAATGGATCGATTTCTTTGCTGGTCATTCCTTTTTCGTGAGAACTAAGCATAGCATCATAAATATCAGTATTAGGATATAGATGGGTATAATATTCCTTTGTCATTTCAATTATTTTTTGTAAATAAGGCTTAAATAAGGAATAATTATTTTTTGCTTTTGCTTCTTCCCAAGCTGTATTTGCAAGACTTTTTAATTTGGTATATTCTTGATAAAAAGAAGCAGGAACTTTCTTATTTAAATCGTATTTTTCTTTCAAATTCTGAATAAATCGCTGTTCAATTTTCTTTAAAGAAGAAAAATCATTACTTTGTAATACATCTTTCAAAATCTTTCCATATTCTTCACTAGTAGATAATTCAAAAGCTTTTAATTCCATTTGCGATAGAATATCAATGAGATAAGACTTTCCATCTTTAGGGGAGTTAACTCTTAAATCCCAAGCTAGAATATTAGATAAATACTCATATTTTGCAATTTCCTTTTGATAGGTTAAGAATGATTCAATTGTTTTCATGTTCCTCCTTATTCTATTAGTCTACATAGCCATTATATCATAAAAGAATATCTTTTTGTTATTTTCTGTGATATAATACAAATACTTTAGAGGAGATGAGTAAATGAAAAATCATATTATGAGACTTCATCCCGAACCTTTTGAAAGAATTAAAAAGGGAATAAAAGATATTGAATATCGAGTAAACGATGAGAAAAGAAGAACCATTCAAATAGGGGATGTCATTACTTTTTATAAAAGACCAGAAGAAAGAGAGTCTTTGACAGTAGTAGTAAAGGATTTAAAATATTATGATAGTCTTTTAGAAATGTTTACAGCTACTTTTGAACGAGATTTTAAAGATAGATATCATAGTCCTGAAGATGTTGTAGCCGATACTCCTTATTATAGTGATGAAGAAGTAAAAAAATATGGATGTGTAGCTATTTATTTTGACTTGTTAAAAAAATAAGGGGTAAAAAATTCTTTTCATTAAAAATTTATCCTTATATAAAAAGACAGGGTATCGATTACTCTGTCTTTATTTTTTGAAATGTACGGTATAGGAACTATTTAGGAATTATTTTAGATATCCAAGTTCATATATAAGAAAAAATAAAAAAGTAGCTTTTAAACGATTATTCCCTTAACGGGTAGTTTTTCACTTTCAGGATGTGACATACCTATTTTATTTATATCAATGCCCTGAAGACTGCAAGCTTGGGCGAGAGCTATTTTCCGTACATCATCAGGTAACATAGAATTATTAGCTATAGCAAATTTATTACTTATGTCCAATGCCTTTTGAATTCCCTCTAATTGTTGAATGATACGATATGCACTATCCAATAATATTTTGTCAGTATTTTTTTCACTGATATTTTCTCCGTTCATATATTTTTCCTTCTATTTTCATTATATTAGTGGAACTGTATAAAAGCAAGTAAAAATATTTTTATGGATGTATTTTTGGTATCAAAAAAGTGAAAATGTGTTATTCACAAATTCACTTTCTTTTATCTAGAAAATCTGTATCCTTATTTTTTCTTCTTTTTTATTAGGAAAAAAATTACACATCCAATAATAAGAATAGAACCTAATAAGGTAATACCCCATAAGATAGGATTGCTATTATCAAGAGTATTAGGAACATTCGTAGGAGTCTCTCTTTGGTTCGTAAAAGTAACTTCTATGGTATCTTCACTATTTAAAACTCCTGTTTCATTTTCTTTACTAATCGTATATTCTTTTAAGCTTTCTTCTTCAACGGTATATTCTATTCCATCAGGAAGACCAATTGCTTTTTTACTTTCATCATGTTTTAAAGTGAAAGTAGCAATTCCATTTACAAATTCCATATCCCCATAAATGCCATTAATAGTTTCATCATTTAAAGTGACTGTAAAAGTAAATGGTTTATTCGTTTCTCCTGCTTTTCCAGTAACAATTTTATGAATCGTTAGTGAAGAATAAGCATTTAGGAATTTGACGTAATTGGTAGAAGAAATAGCACCTGTTACTTGATTAGATGAAGCTTCCTCTTCTTGAAGTCCTTCTAGAATCGTTCCCGTTACGTATGTTTGTTTGCTTACTTTCGTTGCTTTTTCCGTTACACGGAACGTGGCATCCATAGGAATATCCTTAATAAGAATGTATTCTCCATCTTTTAGAGTAAAGGAACTTCCATTAGGAATCGTATTTTCTTCTAATTTTTTGTTATCGCAATCATATTTTTGATAAGTATAAGTAGAAGGATAATTTTCATTATTTAAATGGAATAGTTCAAAGTCAAAAGTAAATTCTCTATCCTCTGGTATATCTCCCTTCACTTCTTTTTCAATCTTAAGATCACTTGCTAAATAGTTGTAGAAATTAACTTTTTGATCCTCTCCTGATACTAAGGTTCCTTCTTCTTTTTCTTTTTTAACCTTATACCCTTGAGAATTTGTTTCTTCTACAGAATAAGTAACATTTTCAGGAAGAGCTGTTGCCGTTATTTTTTCTCCATGTTTTAAGGTGAAAGTAGCAACTCCATTTACAAATTCCATGTCACCATAGGTTCCATTAATTTTATCACTTAAAGTAACTGTAAAAGTAAATGATTTTGTAAGCTCTTTTTGACTTCCTAAAATGAATTTATAAACAGTAAGAGAAGCATAAGAATTAATAAATTTTACATAACTATTTTCTTTTACAGTGCCCGTTACTGTCGTACCTTCCTTATATTCTTTTTCTGCTTCTTTTTCCATCACTCCTTGATAGTAGGAAACCGTTGTTGCTTTGGAAGGAGATTCTGTTACAGAATATTGTAAGGTCTCTGGAATGTCTTCAATGATAATGTATTCTTTGTTTTTTAAATCAAAAGTATCTCCATTTTGAATTTGACCACTCTTTACTATTTCATATTTTTCATTATAGATGGTATATGGATAACTATTGTTGTGAGGAACATTACCTTCTTCCTGAAGAAGAAGAGTGAAATGATAGTTCTTTTCTGTTGCTGGTGCTATACCTTTTACTTCTTTTTCAATAATGATATTTCCATTTTCTGAATTAGAGTTAAAGAAGTTAGCTTCCAATACCTGATCAGCAACAAGAGTTCCTTCTTGACCTTGCATAGTTGTAGAATATCCTTCTTCAGCTTCTTCTGAAACAGTATATTTTGTACCATCAGGTAAACCAATCATTGTCATGGTCTCTCCATGTTTTAACTGGAATTTAGCAACTCCATTTGTAAATGTCATATCCGCAAATTTTCCATTGATATTTTTATTATCTAGAGTAACTGTGAAATTAAATAATTTATTTTTATCACCAGATGCTCCAATTACTGTTTTGTGTACTCTTAAAGCTGTATAACCATTAATGTATTTAATATAATTACAAGAAATAATATCATCTTCTAGGACTTTATCCATGGTTGATTTTGTTCCCAGATCATTTTCTATAGTTCCTTTATAGTAAACTGTTTTGTTAGCGGTGTCATCATTTTCTTTAATCGTAAATTTCGCTTCATCAGGTAGTCCTTCTATAATGAGATGTTCTCCATTATGTAGGGACATTTCACTGAGTGTTGAAGCAGTACCTTCCTCGATAATTTCGTTCTTATCGTTATATTTTTTATAAGCATATTGTTTTGGATAAATTTCCTTGTCGATATTGGAAAGAGTTAATGAAAATTCAAAAATACGATTTTCATCTTCCAACATTCCAACAACTTCTTTTTCAATTCTTAAATCTTTTGTTACGTAATTTGTAAACGTAGCTACTTTATTCTCGCCAAGAACAAGTGTACCCGTATCATTTTGTTTGTAAGTTGCATAATTATCATAGCTACTTTCTTCTACTTTGTATTCCGTTCCTTCTGGAAGACCAGATGCTGTTAAAGAACTTCCATGTTTTAAATCAAAAGTAGCAACTCCATTTGTAAACGTCATATCATCAAATTTTCCATTAATATCTGGATTATTTAAAGTAACCACAAAATGGAATTTTTTATTTTTATCTCCTAAGTTTCCAGTAACTATTTTTTCAACAGTTAAAGAAGCATAGGTATTAGTAAATTTAACATAATTTTCATTAGCAAATTGTCCAGAAATTTGAGTTCCGTTGGTAGCAGATTCTCCTAGACCATCTGTAATTGTGCCTGTTTGGTATGTCGTTTGACTTGCATTTGCATCCATTTCTTGAAGGAAGAAACTTGCTTCACTAGAAATATCCTTGATAATGATATATTCTTTATTCTTTAAAGTGAAAGTTTCACCATTTTTAATAGTTCCAGAACCATTTTCTACTTCCTGTCCATCATCAGTATATTTTTGATAAGCATAACTTTCAGGGAAATTTTCTTCTGTAACATCTACGATATTAAGTTGGAAAGTAAAATCTTGTTTATCTTTTGAAGCATTACCAATTACTTCTTTTTCAACTTTTAAATCAGAAGATAAATAATTATAGGCAGTAGCTTCTGTTTTTTCACCAGCTACTAGAGTTCCTTGCAAATTTTCTCCTGACATTGCATAATCTCCTAAATTAATTTCAGAAATAGTATATTCTGTACCATCAGGAAGACCAATTGCTTGCATAGAATTTCCATCTTTTAAGGAGAATGTGGCGATTCCACTTGTGAAAGTCATATCTCCAAACTTTCCGTTAAGAGATGGATTATTTACGGTTACCATAAATTGAAAGTCTTTCTTTTTATCGCCAAGAAGGCCAATTACTTCTTTTTTAACGGTTAAAGAAGTATAGGTATTTGTAAATTTAATATAATTTACGGTATCGATATTTCCTTCTACTTTAGAACCTGTTTGTGTACCTTCTACAAGACCATTTGTAATGGTTCCTTTTTGATAAGTTGTTTTAGGAGAACCAGAATTTACTTCAGAAACAGAATATTGTGTACCATCAGGAATTCCTTCAATGATAACATATTCTCCATCTTCTAGTTTAAGGATATCTCCTGTTTGAACAACTCCTTTTTTATCTTCAATAGGTTGATCATCTTCTCCATAGATTTGATAATCATAGATATCTAGAAGAGCTGCTCCTTTTTTGTTCTTAAAATCAATTTGAAAACTGTATTCTGAATAATCAGATTCGCTATTTACATCTTTTTCAATTTTTATTCTTTTGGTAGTTGGATCTGCACTGGTAACAGAGTCTAGAGGAAGAGTATATCTCATATAAAGAGTAGATCCTCCAGCCCCTCTTTCTGTGAAGTAAAAGCTTAACTTATAAACATCAGATTCTGTATTTCTATTTCCATCTTCGTCATAGTATGGATTTTTTTCAACATAGTCCCAAAGGTTAACATATTCTCCAAACGAACTATGAATACCTCCGATATCCGCAATTAACTTAGATTCTCCATCTGGTCCTGTAAGGAACAACCAGAAGTCGTCATCTCCAAAGAAGAAGAAATCGAGTGGTGAACTATATCCAGGATCAATCGTAAAATAAGATTCGAAGTGAATACCAAAGTAAGGATTATGGTTTAGACCGTCATCATTGGCTCCTAACGTACTGGTGAATGTATGGCGATGACTTCCTACAGCAGAACTTCCAAAAATGAAATCATGACCATCTGCTCCCCAAGTATCAGCATAGTCCATTGGCCAAAAATCGTTGGAATAAATATTATAACTTCCTTGCTTTTTGAAGGTATCTAAGTTTTCTAAAACAAGAGAACCATCTTTCTTGATACCACTTAAAGTAAATGTTCCTCCAATTCGTTTATAAACCATAGAGAAGTTTGTGAGTGTTGTTTTTCCTGGAATAGTAGAAGGTCCAAATAGATCTGGGCCAACAATTCCATCGGCAAAATTAATCGAACAGTCTTCATTGAAACTTTTTACCAATCCATAAACTCCCATGGTAGATGAATTGACCTTTTTGTTTGCGACATTAATATTATTTTCGTGACCGTTATTTTCCCAAGTATCAGTTTGATAACCAGAGGCTCCTGAAGTATTTCCAAAAGCAAAGTGAGCTTCTGAATCAGTGACATGGGAATAATTACTATCAGTATGAATTCCTTGTTTATTAGTATTGATATACCATGTTTTTGTAGAATCCTTTTCGGCTTCTGTTGTATTGTGTTTATCGCTAGTATTACGGCTGCTATAAACGAAACCATCGGAAATATCATAGTCAAAGAACTTTGTCTCTGATTTCGCTTTTTCATAATTATCTTCTTCAACAGGATTGAATACTAAACGAATGACAGAATCTTCAGAAATTAAAATGGTATATTCTTCTTGATCTGGCACAGCGTCATTTACTAACTTTGTAATATTAGGATTTTCTGGATTATTGGTAAAGTTAATCGCACTAGGATCGTGATGACCATCAGTAGTTGCCGGTACTTTGTACACATAGAAATCATCTTCCTTAACACTTGTTTTCTCTTTTCCTTCTTTTAAAACCCATACTTCTACTAGTGTATAATTCTCATTATAGTCACTTTGACTATTATAAAGGCGATCCATATAGGAAATACTAGGATTGCTTCGATAATCTGTCTCTTCTTCATCAAAAAGGGGAACTAGTACTTTGTGAGTAACTAAATCGTATCTACCATTTGTTCCTTTTTTGATGTTTACATATTTTTTGAGTGAATCTTCTTCTCCGTTTTTTGGTAAAATTCCACCTTTTCCTGTTCCATCATTGCTCGTATCGATTACAAGAAGAGAGACGGTACTATTATCCGAACTTGTTGTTGAGTTGTTTTGAATATCTATTTGATTGAAATAAAAATAATGTTGCAAAGTAAACGATGGATTCGCACTTTTTACGTTCACTTCATTTACCGCTTTAGAATTCTCCCTAAAAATTTTCCATGTTTTTGATCCCGATACTAAAAAAGTACTGACTAAAACGACTAATAAGCATATTAAAATTTTACTTATTCGTTTTAGTTTCCGTTTCCGAATTGTTTTTTTCACAAATTTTCGCTCTCTTTCTTTGTCTATTGTGTAAACAGCATCCACATGCCGATTCTATCCTATATAAATCATACCATGAATTGGCTTATTTGACAATAGAATTCTTCAAAAACTGTGGAGTTATACACATTAGAAAAATTTTTCTAAAAAATGCGTTTTTTTACTAAGAAAATGTTATAATCATTCATGAAATGGGAGGCATCAAAAATGAACGAATTTCATTCCTTAATTCAAGATATTTGTCAGGAACTTCAAATTAAGGTACATCAACTCTCTAAAGATTGGGTACTTATGCTAGAAAAAGATGGGAAAACACGATTTCTCTCTGGTTATAAATTTGATTTAAATGGTCATGCTCTAGGATGGATTGAAGATGATAAATATGCTATGTTTGATATTCTTACTGCAAAGGGCATTCCTGTGATTGAACATACCATTGCTTTTTCTCCAGAAAATAAGCACAGTTATGCAAAAGACTGCAATCAATATCAAATAATCCTGGATTATTTTAATCAGCATCATCAAAATATTGTTGTAAAAGCGAATACTAGTACTTGTGGAAGAGGGGTTTTTCATGTCACAGAGGAAAGTACCTTGCAGAAGGTATTAGATCAACTTTTTCAAAAACATTATTCGATTAGTTTATGTCCTTTTTATGAGATTCAAGCGGAATATCGTCTCATTTATTTAAAAGGTGAATGTTTGCTTTTATATGGCAAAAAAAGACCTTCTGTAATAGGAGATGGAAAAAGAACAATTCGTGAACTGCTTTTACCCTTTAATCCTTGTTATTTTCAAAAAAAGGTAAGTGATCCAGCATTCGATAGAGTTTTGCGTTTAGGAGAAGTCTATGAATACGATTGGAAATTTAATCTATCCTCTGGAGCGATTTCTTTTCCAGTAACGGATAAGAAATTAAAGGAAAAACTACTAAAATTAGGAAATAATATTTCCCGGGAAATAGAATTAGGGTTTTGTAGCGTCGATATTGTCGAAACGGGAAATAAGGAATTATATGTCATGGAAATTAATAGTGGGGTAATGATGAAAAATTATATTCGTACAGTTGATGACGGCTTTAAAACAGCTCGGGAAATATATAAAAAAACCATTTTAGCGATGTTTCAATAAAAAAGGCATTAAGCCTTTTCTTTTGTTTTAAAGTATATTTTATTGTCTTCAAAGGAGAATTCCAGTTTATTTTCATCCAGTAAGTAGGATAGGTAAGAACGAATTGTACTTCCCACAAGGACATATTGATTAGTATTCATGACTAAGTGATAGGTATCAAAAATTTTTTTTAAAATATCCTCAAAAGAAATTGGAAATAGGCAGATTTCTAAAATCTTTTGTTGTATTTCTTCTATTTTTTGCCGATTGAGATCAATCAAGGTATGAATAGATTTGGTTGCTTCTACATGGGAAGGAATATAAACAGTTCCCGTTAGAACTTCTAAAGCATTTAGTGTTTGTAAAGTTTTTTCTATACTGTATAAATAGAAAATATGATATTTGTCGATGGTTTCTTGACTGACAAGAGCATCCCCTAAAAAATAGACATTATCACTTGTTTTAATTCCAATCATATCTGGAGAATGTCCTGGTAAGGATAGAACTTCTAATCCTTCTGGTAAATCTTTTGCAATTGCCGTAGCTTTAGATTTTTTGGCACATAGAAATTTATTTTGTAATCCTAAAAATGGGTATCCTCCATAAAGCATGGAAGGTTCTAAAAGAGGATGTTCAATAAAAGGAATTTCTTCTTCACTGGCATAAATACTAGCTCCCGTTCGTTCTTGAAGTACTTGGTTTCCTCCAATGTGGTCTGCATGGGAATGAGTATTTATAATCGTGGTAATTTCCCATCCTTGTTCTGTGATAGCCTTTAAAATTTTTTTACCAGCATCTTTATCATTTCCGGTATCAATGACACAAACATCTTTTTCATTCAATTTATAAATACCGATATTGGTAGCATTTTTTAAATAATAAGTTTTTTCTCCGACTTGAATAGGTTCCATAAGATACCTCCACTAGGTATATTATATCACGTATAATATTGATTAGTAAATTGATGAAGTTGCAAGTCATTAATTTATTAGTATAATAATTTTACT